>CAITDR010000082.1 GCA_903891165.1 uncultured Pseudomonadota bacterium | reverse complement strand
TCCGTCGAGATTGACCGGGTGATGTGGGACGATGGTGCGTCTGTCCCTCCCGCTGCTTCTCCTCGCGACGCTCTCCGCCTGTCCTCCGTCGGACACGGAAAACAACAAGGAAAGTGTGGTCAAAGAAAGCGGAAACGCCGATTCCGAGGCAACGCTGGAAGACGGGGACGGGGATGGGGTGACCCCCGGAGACGGCGACTGTGACGACACCAACGCCAGCGTCTATCCGGGCGTCTCCGAGGCCTGCGACGGCTTGGACAATAATTGCAATGGCCGAATTGACGAGGGTCTTGCAGACACCGATGCCGATGGTACCGCAGATTGTGTGGACGTGGAGACCTGCGACGGGGTGGACAACGACGGCGATGGCGACGTGGACGAGGATTTTGAAGATCGCGACCGCGATGGCGTGGCCGACTGCGCGGGTACTGAGATCTGCGATGGAAAGGACAATAACGCCGACGGCCAGATCGACGAAGGCTTCGATGCCGACGGCGACGGCTACACCCAGTGTGGAGACGAGGACGTTCCCCCCGACTGTAACGACGCGGACTCCGCCATCAATCCAGGGGGAGCCGAGGTTCCTGACAACCAGGTGGACGAAGACTGCGACGGGATGGTGGATGAGGGCATCTGGCAGACCGGTGATCTGGCGATTACCGAGGTCATGAACAACCCGAACGAAGTCGTCGATCCAATCGGCGAATATTTCGAGATTTACAATACCTCCGGTCGTCGCCTTACCCTGAATGGTCTGACCATCGAATCGGCGCCCAATGAGCTGCACCAGATCACTTCGGAGACCCTGATCGTCATCGATCCCGAGGAGTTTCTGGTCCTGGGCATCAACGGCGTCGCCGGTACCAATGGCGATGTGATCGTGGCCTATACGTACACGGACGTCAGCCTGTCGAATGAGTACGATGAACTTGCCATCTGGGCAGGTTCCGTCGAGATTGACCGGGTGATGTGGGACGATGGTGCGACCATGCCCGATGGCTCCGGCGCCTCCATGGTGGTGGACAACGGCTACTACGATGCGTCGCTCAACGACATCGCCAACGGCTGGTGTCTGGCGGTGGATCCCTGGGATCGGAATACCGATTTTGGCTCCCCCGGAATGGACAACGGCCTCTGCTCCACCACCGATCACGATTTTGACGGCTACAACCGGGATCAGGGCGACTGCGACGATACCGATCCCGATGTGTATCCCGGCGCATTTGAGTCCGATCCCTCCAAGGACAACGACTGCGACGGCGTCGTGGAGTGGGGCCCCACGGCTATTCCGGTCGTTTCTGCAAATTCGACGCTGGAAACCTGCAGCTTTATCTACCTGGATGCCTCGGCCTCCTACGATCCCGATGGCAGCCCGCTCAGCTACACCTGGACACTGGTGGCGGCCCCTTCCGGTTCGGTACGTACCAGCGCAGACATCGACAATGCCAATGGGGTATTGGCCAGCTTCAACGGGGATATCCCCGGTACCTACACCTTCTCCCTGACCGTGAATGATGGAGGAACCAACTCCCTTCCGGTGACGGTGGATGCGGTGATCGGCCAGCGGGTGAACAACCAGGTGCCTGTGGCCTATGCGGGCTCCGACCAGAGCAGCGACGCCTATGTGACCTGTACCAGCTACAGCTACGGTGCGCGCTATACCTGCTCCAACTGCGCCAATTACGACTTCAGCCTGGACGGCAGTGGATCCAGCGATGCCGACGGCGACGACCTCTCCTACTCCTGGTCGGTGAACGGGACCTACGCATCGCTCACCTCTTCTTCGGGTGCAACCGGTACCGTGCGCATCTCCAGTGTGCCCGCCACCTACGGGACGACCAACCCTGCGGTGACGACGGCGACGCTCGTGGTGACCGACTGTATGGGTGCGGCGGCCTCCGATGCGGTGACGTTGACCTACAACTGCACCGGTCAGTAGCGGGATGTGGCTGCTTCTGCTGGCCTGCTCGCCTGAAGGGGAGCGGGTCCAGGGCAAGACGGTGGACTCGGAAAGTGCTCTGGAAAGTGGTGAAAGTGGCGGTCAGGACTCCGAAAAAGAGAGTGCTCCGCCTGTGGATGTAGATGGGGATGGTTCTCCGGTAACGGAGGACTGTGACGACGCAGATCCTACAAAAAACCCCAGCGCAACAGAGGTATGCGATGGGGTAGATCAGGACTGCGACGGCGTTGCTGACGATGGGATCCCTACCGACGGGGCGGCTTGCCAGGATCCGGGAATGCCTGTATTCCCCGCTACCGTTTCCATCATCCACCTGAGCACCCTCACCGGCACGGCCACCTACAGCGACAGCCCGGATCCCATGGAGCTGTGCCTGAGCGCAAGCGACTGCTGGGATCTGGACATCCCCGACTGGGATGACCATGCTCTGGGCCAGCTGGACGTGGTCGCCATTGAGGGTGCCAGTATCGAACGGAGTGCCATTGATCGGGTACGCCTACATACCCTGGATGGCGGCGATCTTTGGAAGGGGCTGGGGATGCAGCTCTCCTTGGATGGGGAGCCGGTGTACTGCCACGACGGGGCCATGGCCATCGGCTCCGATGCGGGCGAGGACCCGGATTTCCAGGACGTGCTCGGTGGCAATTGTGCCACGATCTGGGAAGATATGTTGACGGTAGGCCCGCTTTTAGGGGCGGTGGATCACCAGACGGCGCGCATCTGGTACCGCACCGATGCCACCCGCGCCGTGCGCCTGCGCATCGCAACCAGCGAAGGTGCTCTCACGACAGCCCCGGTGCTGCACTACGGCTATCCCAAGGCGGAGGACGATTTTACCGAGGTGGTCACCCTCTCCGGGCTGGGACCGGATCAGACCTGGTACTACGACCTGGAGATCGACGGAAAACGCAGTCGTGCGTGGTCTTTTCGCACCGCACCCGCTCCGGGAGAGCCACGCCGCCGCCGTTTTGCCTTCGGCTCCTGTGGCAAGGAAGCTCTTCAGCCGATCTTCGGGCCGATCCTGGCGTGGGAACCAGAGATTTTTTTGTTTGTGGGCGATAACCACTACGGGGACACCAAGGATCTCAACGCACAGCGGAGCCAGTATCGCTGGGCGCACACGGTGCCGGTGCGCGAGGCCATCCTGCACAGCGCCTCCACCCTCGCGGTCTGGGATGACCACGACTATGTCGGTAATAATACCGATGGAAATGACGCCGGAAAGGATGTTGCGCTAAGGGTTTTCCAGGAGTATTGGGCCAACGCCAGCTATGGGACGGCGGATACCGCGGGCATCTTCTCCTCCTGGCGCTCCGGAGATCTGGCTTTTTTCCTGCTGGATGACCGCTACTGGCGCTCGGTGCCCTCGGACTCCCTTCTGGGCACCGAGCAGGAGGCCTGGCTCTATGCGGAGCTGGCCGCCTCCGACGCAATGTTCAAGTTTATCGTTGATGGAAGTCAGTTTTCGCAGGAGAGCACCGAGGATTCCTGGACCAGCTATCCCGCCGCGTGGGATCGGCTGCGCAGCGCCATTGCGACGGTGCCCGGTGTGGTGTTGCTCTCGGGGGATGTCCATTTTTCGGAGATGGGGCTCTTGCCAGGGCTCTCCTACGACATTCCTGAGCTGACCTCTTCGCCCTTGGCCTACCCCACCCGCCAGAACTACATCGGGGTGGAGGTGGATGGTACCTTGGCCGATCCCACGCTTACCACCACCATTTTTGATGGGGACGGGGTCGTGGTGGACGTGGATGTGTACCTGCTGTCAGAGCTGCAGCCCTGAGGCATTTACAGTACAAACGTCAGATCAATGCTGACGATAGACGGGCCACCACCGGGGTCTTCAGGAAACATCATCCTGCGGAAACGCCCTGTCAGACAATTCTCCAACTCGGTGTTGTTGGTGGTATTTTTCTTGACGGTCGTCTGGAGCGTGGAGCCGTCGGCACCGATCACGAATTGGAGGCTGACGGTCCCGTTCAGGTTCGGATCCTGCAACAGCAACCGCTGGTGGCAATAGCGAATTATGTTGTAATTGTGTTTGATTACCCGTAGCACCACGTTTTTGTCAGCTTGACCTTTGACAATCGGGGTGCCGATAGAGAGAGCACCGAAAGAGCGCCCCCCTCCGTTGCTGCCGGCCAACACCTCCGTCTGCGCGCTTGTCCAGCCCCCCCCGCCATCACAGAGCCGCCCGGTCAGCGTGGACAGGTAGGCCAACTCGGCATCCTCTCCTGCCACCGTTGTCCGATTCTGGAAGTTGGTCCAGAGATTCGTACAAGACTCCGTCCGCAGCGGACGACTCATTGCCATGTCCGACCAGGCCATGATCGCCCGCGCCTTGTAGATGGACCGGGGCTCGGCCCCCAAAAGTTCGCCCAGGGTGGAGGTCCAGATCTGGCTCCGTTCCTCGGTGGAGCCCGGCTCCTTCCAGCGGATGCGGAAGCTCAGAGGATCGGCCTTCGAAATTCCCGTGTCACGCACCTTCAGATCCTGCAAGAAGAGCTGGGTGGTCCCGGCCTGGTAGTGGATGGGCTGGATGTCGGCCTCCACCGTACTGGCTTCTTCGCCATAGAAGCGGGCCATGGCCAGACTTTCGGGAAGGTCGATGGAGAAGCGTACATCTTCGGCAAGGCTCTGCGTCAGGGACACAAAAGAACTCCCAAAGACCCGATCCACGACCGCCTCGCTGCCGAGGTACACATAGGGGCCCCGGCCCTTCTCAGTGAGCTTGTCCAGGAAGCTGTCGTTGAATTGGCGCCCCACCCCGATGCCGGACAGGCGGATGCCACTTTCATCGTAGGCTTTTCCGATCTGAGTCACTGTGTCCGGGTTCACATCACCGGTATTCAGGAGTGCATCGGTGATCAGCAACATCCGACGATTCCGATCGGAGGGAGCCTGTGCTCCGGCAATGGCATAGCCCTCCTTTAAGCCGATATCCACATCGGTTCCGCCGCGAGGTTCCAGCGCGTTGATCGCATCGGTCAGGAGTGCAGGATCGTCGCGACCCACCACATAATTTTCCAGCGGTGTGCAGACTTCCGTGTCAAAGAGCACCATGTCCACCCGGTCGCCCTCGACAAGCTGCTCGCGCATCTTCAAAAGACCACGTTTCAAGTAGTCCATTCGCCCCTCGTCGCGCATGGAGCCCGAGCGGTCCAGCACCAGGGTCAGATCCAGTGGCCGCCGTACAGGAATGGCACCCGCCACCGCAAAAGCCAGAGTGATTTTGCCTTTTTCATCGGCCACCGCAGATCCCTTCACGCCGAAGAGCTGGCCCTCCGTCGGGGCCTGCGTGTCGAAGTGGAAGTAGTTGAGCAGTTCGTGGGGGCGCACTTCATTCGACCGGATCATCGAGCCTTTTTCGGCAGCCCACAAGAGACGCTGCGCAGAGGCGAGGCTCATGGAGTCGTCGTTGGACAGGTGGATCTCGTCGCCCCAGCCCTCGCTGGCGGCCGCCACCACCACGGGTTTGGCTTCCTGGACGATAGCTCCGCCCGCTTCAGAACGGGGGCTGCTACCCGGAGAACCTAAGTTTCCCCCTCCACTTCCGTAGCCGGAGCTGCCGCTGCCTATTCCCTTTGTGCCCAGACCACCCAGGCCATCGACACTTCCGCCGCCGCCGATACCGCCGCCTGAAAGTCCAAAATCGCCCAGACCCTCGGCGCTGCCCGTCCCTCCGATGGCGGTGGCTGGTGCCGGTTCCATCAAGGCCTCGGAACCACGGGAGCCCCGGTTGGTCCCCCGGCTGCCGATCAGGCCGTCGGCGGGGGTAATCGGCGGCTGAAACCTGGAGGGCTCCACGGGGGCGCCCGCGCTGGCACCTGTGCTGGCACCTGTGCTGGCAGCGGGCTTTTTGCTGACCCTGCCTCCTTCCTTCTTCGGTCGCGCTCCGCTGCTGTCCCTTCGGCTTCCGCCGCCCACAGGTGGGCCTAGGGCTTCCTCCTCCTCCCCAGCAGGGAGCTTGGCCCGGTCTTTCCAAAAATCGTCCCAGGCTTTGCCCGCTTTTTCGGTGAGTCCGGGCTCGGGTGGGGGAGGAGGAGGCGCCGGGCGGTAGGGGTTGAGTCCGGGCTGCCGCGGGGTGTAGCTGAAACTTCCGCTGCAGGTGCGGACGATAGCTTTGTCCACTTTATCAGCTTTGTCGCGGGAAATTTCGGAGGGGAGGCCGCAGGAAAGTAGGAGGAGGAGGGAGATCATGGCCCGAAAACGCTCCAGCAGTCGCCATCTTACACCAAAGGCCACCCGCAGCGCGGATTCGACGGCTTCGGAATTTTCCGGCTTCTCCTTGTGGGCTGGGCGGCACTGGTTGCGGGGAGGGTGGCTTTGATGTATGAACCAGGCCGGAGGTGAGGGGTGCTGGTTCCAATCGTCAACCTGATGGGGGGCCGTGCGGTGCGCCTCGTGGAGGGTCGGCAGCAGGCGGTCGATGCCGGGGATCCCCACGAAATGGTGCGCCGTTTTGCCCGGGTGGGGGAGGTCACCGTGGTCGATCTCGATGCCACGCTGAAGATCGGCTCGAACGAAGTTTTGATGAAGGAACTTCTGCTTCTGGGGCGCCTGCGTGTGGGTGGGGGCATCCGTGATGTCGCGACGGCGCTACGTTGGCTGGAGGCGGGCGCTGAGAAAGTGATCCTCGGGACGGCAGCACTGCCGGAAATTCTGGAAAAACTGCCTCGGGAGCGGGTGATCGCTGCACTGGATGCCCGCGATGGCGAGGTGGTGGTGGACGGCTGGCGCACCGGCACCGGCAAGTCGGTGGTGGAGCGGATGGCCGAGCTACGCCCCTATGTAGGCGGCTTTCTGGTGAATTTTGTGGAGATGCACGGCCTGATGGCGGGCACCCGCCTGGAGTCGGTGCAGGCGATGGTGGAGGCGGCCGGGGAGGTGCGCCTGACCGTTGCGGGCGGCATCACGACGGCGGACGAGATCGCGCACCTGGACCGGATGGGTGTAGATGCCCAGGTAGGAATGGCACTCCACACCGGTCGTCTGGACCTGGCGGAGGCCATCACGGCGCCATTAACCTCGGACCGCATGGACGGTCTGTGGCCCACCATCGTGGTGGACGAGCAGGGGGTGGCCCTCGGTCTGGTGTGGTCTTCTCTGGAGAGTGTCCAGAGCTCGCTGGAGCTGGGCGAAGGGGTCTTCCGTTCTCGCCGGCGCGGTCTGTGGCGGGGAGCCGAAAGGACATGGCAGGTGCAGGAACTTTTAAGAATTGATCTGGATTGTGATCGTGATGCCCTGCGCTTTATGGTGCGCACGCGCGGTGCCGATTTTTGTCAGAACCACACTCATACCTGCTTCGGGGACGTGGAGCAAGGAAAGTCATGATTGAAGCTCGTATTGCCACCGGCCTGGTGGTACACCCCGACGGCAACCTGAGCATCGCGATGGAGGGGCGTGGTCCCGACGGCATCGTCACGGTGCTGTTGCGTGCGCCGCCCTCGCTCGACCGCAGCCAGATCCAATTGGAAGCGATCCTTCCTGACCGGATCCACAGCTTGTGCCTGGATGGTCGCGGTCACCGTCATGCGCTGGGCAGCGATGGGCACATCTGGACCGATCGGATGGGCACCGAGTGGGCTGCCCTTCAGGTGGGTGACGAGCAGCTCACCGGAATCCGTTGCTTTCAGGACGAGATTTTTGTTGTTGGTGAAAAAGGACTTCGTCTGCGGGCGGATTGGGCCGGTCAGCAGAACCAGCGCTACCTGGACGGGCAGGAGCCCTTTTTCCGCGCCCTGGCCGGTCCCCGCGACAACCTGTGGGCGGTGGGCGATGGCGGTGCGATGGCGCGCTTTGACGGGGAACGCTGGAGTTTTGCCAAGGGTTTTCCCGAGATTGACCTGCGGGCCGTGGCGGTGTTGCCCTCGGCGGTCTGGGTGGCCGGGGCGCAGGGAGCCTTCTGGTCGCTGCAGGGTGAAAATTGGGATGATCACAGCTCGGAAGAGCTCAAGAGTGTGATCTTCTGCGGTTTTGGTGCGACCGGCAACTCGGCGTATATGGCAGCCGGTGGCGACGGGCTGTGCAAGGTGTCCCCGGAAGGACTCAGCTTTGAGGCTTGGAACCACCCATGCACGGGGCTGGTGCAGGGCAGGGGAGTCCTCTATCTTCTGGGTGGCGATGAGCTGGGCATTCACGACGGCGAGCGAATCTTAAGAGTGTCGCTGGGCGTGCAGGTGGATGGGGGCGTCCCCGCAGAGGCATGAGCGCTGCCGCCTCCTCCTACAGCTGCGCCATCGCAACGCGGACGACGGCGATGAGCCCGGTACAGCCGCAACAGAGCATGCACATGACAAAAATCGCTCCCACCGCGTACATCAACATTTTTTGATCGGGGCCTTCCCCAATCACGTTGTCCTCTGCGGCGGGACGGATCGCTGAACCGGCCGTGGCTCCCCAGACCAACAAAAATTGCTGGAGCTGAGGCCAGGCCAGCTCGCTATCCACCCCCACCAAGGCGATACGCGGTCCCAGGCCGTCGATCACCAGTCGTGCGGGACCCTGAGCGGTGCGGGGAAATTGCGTGATCTGCGCCTGCGTGCGCGCACCCGCCATCCGCCCCGAAGGGCTCCAGCTCTTGTCACCCTGGGCACGCACCATCCGCACAATCAGCAGTCGTCCGGGGGTGACCCCCACCTGATACCAGACTTCCTCCAGGGTTTTCCCCTGTTGGGCAGGGTCTCCACCCGCCTCCAGCACCGTTAGGAGGTTCTCGCCGGGAAGCAGCAGCTCTTGAAAAGGTCCAGCCATCTGGCGAAGGTACCACAGACCGTGTACGCCGTCCTACCGCCGAAGTTCTGGAAATGCGGTATTTAAGGGAGAGCGGAGATTCCATGCGCGTCACCCTGATCAACCCGCCCCTGGATACGGTGCTCGCCCACGGGCATGTGAGCCCGGTTACGGCCTACCTCTTCTATAATTCAGCTCCACTGGGCATTCTCTACATCGCCTCGATGTTGGAAACCCACGGCTACAAAGTCTCGGCTATCGACGCGGCCGCCGCCCGCTACGACATCGCCGCCACCGTACGCGAGGTCGAGCGCCTCAAACCGGAGGTGATCGGCATCGGATCCACTACGGTTGTATTCGAGACTACCAAGCTGCTCGCGAAGGCCCTGAAGGAGGCCATGCCCTCGGTGCCCATCGTGCTCGGCGGCTACCACGTCACCCTGCTGCCGCAGGAGGCGATGGGCTGGCCCTGGTTTGATGTGGGGGTCCTCTCTGAGGGCGAGCACACCATGCTGGAGCTGATGGAGGTCTACAAGGGCCACAAGCCGCTGCGGGATGTGCAGGGCATCGTCTATCGCGAGGAAGGAGCGATTCAGTTCACGCCCGCCCGTCCGCGCTTCAAGGATCTGGACAAGCTTCCCTTTCCCGCACGGCACCTGCTGCCACCGGACCTCTACAAGCCCATTCCCATCGACGAACACGCCACGCCGAAGTTCGCGATGATCACGTCGCGTGGCTGTCCCCACGCCTGCGCTTTCTGCCAGAAGGCGAAGTCCGGCTACCGCAGCCACTCGCCCGAGTACATCGCCGACGAGGTGGAGCACCTTGTCCGCGACTTCGGCGCGAAGGACATCGCTTTTGTGGACTCCCTCTTCTGCGCCAGCAAGAAGCGGGTGCTGGGCATCTGCGAGGAGTTTATCCGCCGGGATATTCCGAAGAAAGTTAGTTGGACCTGCTCTTCTCGCGTAGAGGTGGTGGACCGGGAGCTGTTGCAGCGGATGAAGGACTCCGGCTGCTGGCGGACGCGCTTTGGCATCGAGTCGGGCTCGGATCGGGTGCTGGACTTCATCTCCAAGGGCATCACCAAGGACAAGATCCGCGCCGCGGTGACCGCCGCCCACGAAGTAGGTCTGCGTCCAAAAGCCTTCTTCATCCTGGGACATATGCCGGACAGCAAGGAGACCATTCAGGAGACCATCGAGTTCGCCAAGTCGATCCCGCTTCACGACGTGACCGTGCAGATCAACACCCTGCTTCCCAAGACCCCGCAGATGGAGATCTGGGAGCGTGAAGGCACCAAATGGGGCCGCCTGGTGAACGAGAGTACCGACGAAAAGAGCTTCTGGGAGCCCACCTTTGTGCCCTGGGGGCTGGAGCCCTCGGACTTGATCGACTTCCATCGACAGTTTTACCGGGAATTCTACTTCCGTCCGATCACGATGGCGCGGCACCTGGAGACCATCCACTCCTGGCGGGATGTGTACAAGTACGCCTCCGCCTCCAACCTCTTCTCTTTCCTCTTCTACAACGCCGAGAATGTAGACTTTTCGATGTTGAAGAAGGTCTTCGGGATGGGGACGTCGGCGGAGACGGCGTGAGTCGCCCCACCTTCCGCTATTTTGAAGAATTCTGGCCCTACTACCTCGGGGAACACAGCGATCCGATGAATCGCTGGCTGCATTTTGCGGGTACCTCGGGTTTTTTGGGGCTGATCGTCGCCACAATTTTCCAGGGCAATCCGTGGATGGTGCTGTTCTGGCCGGTGGCCGGCTACGGTCCGGCCTGGATCGGGCACTTCATCGTGGAGAAAAACCGCCCGGCCACCTTTCAGCACCCGATCTGGTCGCTGTTGGGCGATTTTCGCATGTACGGGCGGATGTGGCAGGGGCGCTACTGGCAGGGGGTTGCGGATCCGGCTTGAGGCAGGCGTGTTTTGGATGAATGAGGCTTCATTCAGCGTCGGGAGAGACTATGCGTGAGAAGCTGCGTGAAGTGCTGAAGAAGGGGCCACGGGAGCTGATTCTGACGGCGCTGGCCAAGGTGGTTTCGGCGGGGCATCCGACCAATGCCAGCGGGAACAATCGGTCGATGCGGTAGGCTTTTTCTCAGGCTACATGGCCCGGCGGAGTTTTTATGATCCCAGCCACCTACTCCCCCGAAACCCTCGCGATCCTGGACCTGGACGCCTATTTTTCGCGCATCGGCTACCATGGCCCTCGCGATGTCTCGCGCGCCACCCTGGATGCACTTTCGCTGGCCCATGTCTCCAGCATCCCCTTTGAAAATCTGGATGTGCTCCTGGAGCGGGGCATCGATCTGGAGCTGGGGGCGGTCCAGAAGAAGCTGGTTTTTGAGGGGCGTGGCGGCTATTGTTTTGAGCAGAACAGTCTTTTCCTGGCGGTTCTCCAGAAGCTGGGCTTCGAGGTGCAGCCGCTGAGTGCGCGGGTGCGTATCGGGCGACCCCGCGATTTTATACCGCCGCGTACCCACGTTTTTGTGCGGGTGGAGCTCGACGGGGAGAGCTGGATCGTCGATGTGGGGGTGGGCGGCCTTTCCTTGACCTCCGCCATCCGTCTGTTTGCGGACGGGGAGCAGCCCACGGCCCATGAGCCGCGCCGAATTGTGAAGGAAGATGGGAAGTTTTTTCACCAAGCCCGCCAAGGGGAGAGCTGGGTGGATGTCTGCGAGTTCACCGGGGAGCTCATGTACGAGATCGACCGGGAGCTGGGCAATTGGTTCACCTCTGCCCACCCGAATTCCCATTTTCGCAATCGCTTGGTCGTGGCGCGATCAGCGCCCGGCGGGCGCCGTCTCTCCCTGCTGAACAACGAGCTGACGCTGCGGGCTGCCGATGGCCGGGCGGAGGTACAAAAGGCGGCTTCTCCCGACGAGCTTTTGTCTTTTCTGGATCAGCACTTTGGTCTGCACTTTCCGGCTGGAACAGAATTCCGCCTCTACCCTTTTGGGGAGCTGGTTGCGGGCTGAGGGGGCGGGTTTTGGCTGAAGGAGGCCTCATTCAGCCTCCCTCACAAAAAGGCCCTTCTCTTCAGCTGAATGAGCCTTCATTCAACAGAAGGACAGGAATCAGCTACGACGACGCCGACGTAGAGCAAGCAGCGGAAGCAGCAGCAGGGCCGCTTCGCCCTTGTCGTCATCCCCACAGCCGCAGTCCTTGTCCTCGTTGTCGTTGTCCCCGGGGGGGCCCGCCTGGGCGTCCAGCGGCGTCTCGAAGTTGCGGGTGTTCCGGGAATCGTGGTTCATACTGGCCCATTGCAGATCCTGGTCGGCCCGACCCTTGGTGTGCCAGGCCCACAGGTAGCCCTCGCGGGTGCTGACCACCACCTCTACATAGCCGTCCCCATCGAGATCCCCGACGGCGGCACTGCCCAGGATCCAGTTGCCGGTGAACTTGGGCCAGCCCTCGGCCTCCTTGCCCTCGCCGTCCCAGGCATGGACCAGATAGCCCGCAGAGCCCAGGATCGCCTCGGCTTTTCCGTCGCCCGACACATCGGCAATCGCAGGCGATACCAGGAACTGGAGATCCTCGATCTGCCGCGGCCAACCGGGCAGAGCCGCGCCACTCTTGCCGTCCCAGGCGCCGACTACGTGCTGGAAGTCGCCGTAGTTTTTGAGCGCCAGGGTGACCAGATACAGGGCCCCGGTGCCGCCCTGCACATAGTCCGGCACGCCGTCGCCGCTTAAGTCCCCAAAGGCGGGCTGCGTGTTCATCTGCGCAAAAGAGGGCTCAGTGGTATTGTTGTCGTTGTCGTAGTCGGAGCCCACATAGCTCAGATCGAGATATTTCGTTCCGTCATATTTGTAGAGATCGGTGGTTCCGAGCATGATCGGGTTTGCAAGCTCCAAGGTGCCGTCGCCATCCAGGTCTGCCAGCGCGATGGAGGCGGGGTGCCCTTCCCCGACGATGGGCAACAGGGCCGCGGTGTTCACCAGGCCAATCTCCTGCAGCGGCCAGCCTGCCAGCGCGGTCCCGCTGGTGGCGTCGATCACATAGGAGATCGAGGCTTTTCCGTCCTTCACCGCTTCGTTGGTGCCGATGGCGATGTCCAGGGCGCCGTCCCCGTCAATGTCGCCGATGGCGGGCGTATTGATCATCCGGGATCCGTCGCGACCGCAGAGCTCCTCCGCACATAAAACAATGGGGTAGGGGCCCCAGTCGGCGCCGCTGTGGTCCCACACATAGAGGCGCTGATCCATGCCCCCGGCCACGATCTCCAGGGTGCCGTCCCCATCCAGGTCTTCCAGGGCTGCGCCGCCCATAAAGCCGTTGTCCCAGTCGTCGGCGGGTCCGTACTCCTCGGCCGGACGCCCGATCATCGCCACCGGGAAGCCAGCCACGGGGCTCCCGTCGGCATGCCAGGCGTACACTTTGCCCTCGGTGGAGGGCACCACCACCTCCGAACTACCGTCCCCATCGAGATCCCCGATGGCCGCCGAGCCCAAGAAGCGATCGTAGAGGGTGCCGATGTTGTCGCCCGCCTGCCCGGTCCGGGGGAAGCGGGTGGCGTCGGAACGCACCGGCCATCCGGGCAGCTCTACGCCAGTTCCATCCAGTACATGCACAAAGCCAGAGGCATCGGCCAGCACGATCTCCAGGATGCCGTCGCCATCCAGGTCAGCGAGGTTGGGCGAAGACTCGGCGGAGCCGCTGAGTTTGAGCGGGAAGCCTTCCACCCGATCCGGGTCTTCCTGCACAAAAAAGGTTTTGCGGAACTCCCCTTTCAGACCATCGCCATCGGTGATGGACAGGCGCAGGGTGACCGCAGGCGCAAAGACACGGGCGACCTTGCCAAGCACCGTCTCGGTGCGCTCGGGCTCGGCCACCATCGCGGCGGGCAAGCTGGAGATGTCCACCGTGGCCAAGCTGCCGCTGAAGCTCTCGGTGCCCGAGCCGCTGCCCACTTCTTCCCAGCTCCGGGGATCTTCGCCGGTGCCCAGCTCCAGCTTCCAGCTGTAGCTGCCGCCGCGTGCCGCCACCGTCCCGTTGATGTCGATGCTGCCAACGCCGGGATCAATGACTTGAAACCAGGATGGGGAGGAGATGGTGGCGGTGGGCGGGATTTCCCCGGCGTTCACCCGTGCAACCGCACGGCCCACGTTCACACGCCCGTAGCCGAAGTAGGGATCCCATCCCTCAGCGGAAGGGTAAGTATCTGCTGTTCGAATCTCCTCTTCACTCAACCACACGTCGTCAGCGGTCTGTGCAAGGAGCTGGTAGACTTCCTGCGCCGACAGCTCCAGACCATTGTCCCGACCGGCCGCCTTGATCAGCGCCGCCGAACCCGTCGTCACCGCCACCGCACCGGTTGCACAGGCGGACGAGGCCGCGACCAGCTGGAGCCGTGGGCCCCAGTTGTTGCAATTCCAGATGTTGAAATAGGAATAGGTGCCGTTGTACTCGTCCGCCGGAGCGGTGACCGAGTGGACATATAGGATGCCATCGAGCACGGAGGGAAAATTGTGGTGGTAGGCATTTTCGTCGCCTGCGGCGCCCACCATCACCACCCCCTTGGACTCGGCATAGGCGACGGCCGTTTGAAGGTAGTCCGGCGAATTGATGGCCCCGGTGGCCATGCTCATCGCCGAGGCGCCCCGGTCGGCGGCATAGACGATGGCCTGGGCCACACGTCCGCCGTCGGACACAATCGAGTCGGCGATACGCAGGGGAAGCAGAGAACATCCAGGACAGACACCGATATTTCCGCCCGAGTCGGCGCCGCCCTCGGAGACCATGTCCTCCACCACACCGCCGCCATGATCGCCAAAACCCTCGAAGTAGCTGGTGTAGGGGTCGTTGTCGTTCTGGAAAAAGTCCCAGCCCGCGATGTCGTCGGCAAAGCCGTTGCCGTCGTCATCCACGCCGTCGGAGAAGCTGTAGATCAGGTCGGAGGCGTCCAGCATGCTGTCGGCGCCGTCCACACCCGCGGCCATGCTCACCCGCGGATCTGAGGCGTAGTCACTGATGTTTACCAGCCCGTTTCCGTCGAGATCATAGCTAGGCGACTCGGAGCCGTCGGCGGACTGGGGCAGCGGCAGCTCCGCTGTATTGAGGGCTACATTTCGCTGATAGTCGTTGTCTGCCCAGTTGATTCCGGTATCGGCCAACACCACGATCACGTCGAAGCGGCCGGTGGTGGTACGCCAGGCCAGATCGGCGGCGCAGCCGCTCCCCAGGTTGCGCTCGCCCTCGCGGACGGTGTTACGCGAGCCCGACGGAATGTAGGAAGAAAGCCACCAATCCCCGTCATAGTCGGCGGGACAGAGGTCGTTGCGGTCCACCTCTCCACATTGAGGGTAGGGAGGAAGTGGCAATTCCGCAAAAACGGGGCTGAGCAGACTGAGTAGGAACATCGGCGCCTCGGGCAGCAGGATAGCGGATCTTCGCCCGCGCTTCTACCCTGAAGGCACCGTCGAGCCCAGCCCCGCCGACTCTTTCCGATTCCTTGACAGGGGTCAGTTGCGGGAGGGGCAGATCGGTTTTACCCTCACTGCATGGAAATCCGTATCGTTCAACGTTTTCCCTGCAGTGCGCAGAAGCTCTGGGCAATCATCCGGGATCCTGCGTTTGAAAAAGAGACGCGCGAAGCCGCAAATGTGGATGTCAGCGTTCTGAAGAGTGAAGAGCGCAACGGCATCTTGAGCGAGCGGGTGCGCATCACGTCGCGGAAGGAGCTGCCGGGGCTGATGCGCTCGGCGGTGGGCGCGGATCGCTTGGTCTACGACCAGGAGATGGAGTCCGATCTGGCCAAACACAGCACCGCCTGGAAGGTGATCCCGGCTTTTGCGGCGGACAAGGTAAAGTGTGCCGGTACTTCCAAGATCGTGGCCACTGGACCCGAGAGCTGCGAGCGGGTGGTCAGCGGTGAGATGAAGGTGTCCATCCCCCTGGTAGGCGGAAAGATCGAGCAGGGCATCGTGAGTGAGCTGGAGAATTCCTATGCCAAAACGGCCGAAGTGATCAACCGCTGGATCCGGAAATCTTGATGTATATCCTCCTCCTTCCAATGGCTCTGGCTGGCTACGGCGACGTTCGGGACGGCTATCCATCCTGGGAGGAGCGCTGGACACATCTGTGGACCAACGCCGCACGGGTTGCGCCGGACGAGTTCCTGGCCGAGTACCGGGAGGGGGGCTGCTCCTACGATACCGACTTCTCAGAGGACGAAAAACAGCCCAAAGATCCGCTTTATATCGACTATGCTTTGACCGAAGTGGCGCGCCTTCACTCGGCTGACATGGCCGAAAACAACTGCTTCCAGCACGAGAGCTGCGACGGTACCGACACCTGGACGCGCATCGGAAATTACTATTCGGAAAGCTCCAACCTGGGCGAGAACATCGCCTATGCCGGTGCCGACGGTCGCTACGCGGTGCTGCAGATGTGGATGTGCTCGCACTCCGGCCACCGTGCCAACATTATGAATGCGGGCTTCAACGAGCTGGGTGTGGGTTTTGCCAGTGCGGGTGGCTACAATTTCTTCACGCAGGACTTTTCGGGAGGCACGCTGACCGATGGCAGCCCGCCGGTACGCATGGCGGTAGACGACCACAACGGCGCTTTCTACGCCGATTGGGCCGACAGCAAGGCTCCCGTGACCATGGATGTGGTGCTGGACGGTAAAAAAGTTCCGATGGAGCTGATCCATGGCGTGAAAGAGCGCGGGATCTGGTATGCCAAACCGGCGGTCACTGACTGCGCCGCTTGGTGGATTTCCTGGGAAATGGCAGATGGAACCAAGGGTTCTTTTCCCGAGGACGGTGCCTATCAGGTGGGCTGCGAGACCGACTGGGTGGCGAAGCGGCCCGCCGGAACGAACGGGGGAGACGGCGGGACCGAGGACAAGGAAGGTCTGGGCGAAGATGGCCTGACCGGCGACGATATCCGCCTCTCCTCCTGCTCCAGTGTGGACGGGATGGCGCTCTGGGGGCTGGTCGGGGTGCTGGGACTAAGGCGTCGGCGGGCATGAGTGTGGGTCGGTGCGCCGGAGCCCACTGAATGAGGGCTCATTCAGTGTCGGTCTAGTCTAACCGATCAGCAACTTTTTCATGTTGTCCCTGGCTTCTTTGACCTGCAGCTCGGCCTCTCCCTCAAAATTCTCCCGGCTTCCCAGCTCACGCAGCTCGGGGCTGCTGTCGATGGAGATGTTCGCGGCGGCGCAGGTCTCCTCCAACTTCTTCCAGGCGGTCATCACCTCGTTCTGTGAACCCCCGATAGCCTCATTCCCCAGGTAGGTGGCTGAAGAAATGCCCATCAGCCCCAAAAGTTCCGAGGAGAGGGTGGGGAAGGTTCCGGTGTAGAGCAGGTCCTTGACCACCATCCACACACTCACGAGGGTGAAGAGCAACATCTGGAGCTTGAACACATCGGCTCTTCCGCCGACCGTGACGAGATCCCGCAGCTGAGGCTTGCGGTCTTTCACCAGGAGGTAGTAGCGTTCTTCTCCTCCGCCCGCGCTGGCGGAGCGTGCCCCCAGGGCGGTGCCGGCCCCGATCCCCATCAGCACCAGTACGTCGTTGGTGAGGGCCAGCTGGCTCTCTGAGGTGTTCCACACGTACATAAAACTAAAGAGGACCACCTTCGTCCATAATATCACCTGCAACCTGGCCAGGTTCAGCGTGTTAGCAGCGGTCGTGTAGTAGGCACTGGACAGTACGAGCCGGGTGAGGATCTGCTGTGGGTCCAGACCCCGCAGGTGCCGGCCCTGGATCAACAGGTTCCCAGCGACCACCAACGCGAGGCTGAATCCGAAGGAGAGCAGTGCTTTTCGGCCTCCATCGGTCACTTTCAGCACATGTTCCTCTACCTGCATCCCGGCACGCGCCGGGCAGTGGGGAGCGGGCATGGCAGTACTGCTGGCGGGGCTGGAGTAGACACAAAGCCAGGAAACCAGCTCTTGCCAGGTCTTTTTGGAGTCCAGCCCCAGCTCGGTCAGGCGACCGGCCCCCGAACGATCGCCGAAGAAGCTGGTCATGGGCAGTCCGAGGGCGACCCGTCCGCCCCCCCCTGCGGTGGGGCTATAGTCCAGCCGGTGCAGACAGAGATCGCCTGCTTTGTCATAGTTGGGACCGGAGGGGCACTGATCGACGGGATAGGCAAGACTCACCCCGGACAATACGGCGTCCTCGTCCAGCGGCTCCAGGGGCAGCCAGCGCCCCATCGGTGCGGCGGTGATCTGGTCTTCCGGCCGGGTACTCCTCCCGAGTACGTACCGAATTCTGGGCGCGGAACGTATCGTTTCGGTGGAAACCTGCTCGGCCACGATCGAAGGCCGGGTCGCGTCAGTCGGGTTCTCGGCGGGGACTTCTTCGTCTCCCGGCTCGGGATCAGGCGGTGCGGCAAAGGTCAACGCGGCGAGTAAAGGCAGCATTCTGGTTCCTTCGAGCCAAAATCCTACCACAAAAGTAGGGAGGGAAGAACCGGCGGGAGGGGAGAATCCGGCTGCCTCGGCCCTCGGCACACTGCCGGGGATCATGTTAGAAGGCGGGCCACAAGAGGAGCCGCGATGGAGCCGAAGGAAGTCGAGAACCTGGTGCGGGCGATGCGCCGCCTGAAAGTTGCCGAGTTCACCTACAAGACCGAGGGCATCGAGCTGTCGGTGCGCTTTGAGGGTGAGCCGGTGGCCGCCCCGGTCTATGTGGCTGCGCCTGCCCCTGTAGCTGCTCCTGCCGCTGTGGGTGCTCCGCCCGTGCCGGCCGCCTCCGCTCCGGCCGCCGCACCAAAGGACTACCGTGCCGTTCGGGCGCCGATTGTCGGCACTTTCTACCGTGCAGCCTCTCCCGACGCACCCGCCTATGTGAAGGTGGGGGACCGCGTCCGCAAGGGGCAGGTGGTCTGCATTATCGAGGCGATGAAGCTGATGAACCAGATCGAGGCCGACGTGGAGGGGGTGGTTGTGGAGATCGCCATCGAGAATGGCCAGCCCGTGCAGTTTGGACAGGACCTCTTCCGTCTTACTGCGGGATAAGGCCATGTTTCAGAAGGTGCTCATCGCCAACCGTGGCGAGTTCGCCATGCGGATCATCCGGGCCTGTCGAGAGCTGGGGATCCGCACGGTAGCGATCTACTCCGAAGCCGACCGCCATGCCCTGCATGTACGCTTTGCCGACGAAAGTGTCTGTATCGGCCCGGCGCAAGCCACAAAATCCTACCTGAACATTCCGGCGGTGATCTCGGCGGCCGACATCAGCCGTGCCGACGCCGTTCATCCCGGCTATGGCTTCCTGGCGGAGAATGCGGTTTTTGCCGAGGCGGTGAATGCCCACGGCATGACCTTTATCGGCCCTTCCCCCGACCACCTCCGGCAGTTCGGGGACAAGCTCTCCGCAAAGGCGGCGGCGCGGGCGGCGGGTCTGCCGCTGGTACCCGGCTCGATCGGCAGCGTGGAAAGTATCGAAGAGGCCATCGAGGTCGCCAAAACCGTCGGCTACCCGATCATGCTGAAGGCGGCGGCAGGGGGCGGCGGAAAAGGCATGCGCATCATCGAAAATGATGCGGACATGGAAAAGCTCTTTCCGATCACCGCGACCGAGGCAAAAGCGGCCTTCGGAAGTGGAGCGTTGTTTATCGAGCGTTTTTTGCGCAAACCGCGGCACATCGAGGTGCAGTTCGCCGGAGACCGCTTCGGGACCGCGGTACATGTGGGTGAGCGCGACTGTTCGATGCAAAGGCGCCACCAGAAGATTATTGAGGAAGCTCCTGCTCCTAACCTCTCCGAGCCTCTGCGCGACCGCATCCGGGCCGCCGCGGCGCGGTTGGTGGCTTCGACCGGCTATGTGACGGTGGGCACCTGTGAGTTCCTGGTTGAAGGGGAGGAGTTCTTCTTCCTGGAAGTGAACCCGCGCATCCAGGTGGAGCATCCGGTCACCGAGATGGTTACCGGCGTGGATCTGGTGCAGCTCCAGATCCGCCTCGCCGCCGGGGAGCGGATGCCCTTTGCCCAGGCCGATATACGCCTGCAGGGGCACTCCATCGAGGTTCGGGTCAACGCCGAAGATCCCTGGAAGTTTACACCTTCTCCGGGGAAGATCACCGGCTACCATGCGCCCGGTGGACCGGGGGTCCGGGTGGACAGCTCCATCCACGAGGGCGCCACCGTGCAGCCCTACTACGATTCCTTGGCCGCAAAGCTGATTGTTCACGCACCGGATCGCGAGGCGGCCATTCGCAAGCTCCTTGGCGCCATGAACGAGTATGTGATCGAGGGGATTCGCACCTCGCTGCCACTGCAGAAGTTGCTCCTCACCGATCCTGCCTTTCGGGATGTGCGCTTTCATACTCGCTATATCGACGAGTGGCTGCGCGGTCGTTAGGGGTGGCGCCTCTCCCTGGGGCGCAGATCGGTTAAGCTCCCTGCGCAGCCTCTAGTTGCGTCGGGAGTGTCATGGCAAACGATCGGAACCGTCTGGAGCAGGAAGCACTGCTCCACCTCAACAAAGGCAGTCTGGACGGTGCCTTGAATGCCTACCTTCAGATCCTGAAGTTGGATCCGAAGGATCGTCGTCTTCGCCAGAAGGTTGGTGAGCTGTACCTGAAGCTCAACCGGCCTCAGGATGCGGTGAAGCATCTGCGGGAGGTCGCCAACGGTCTGGTTCAGGAGGGGAACCACCGCCCGGCCATCGCGATGCTCAAGCAGGTGATCGCAGTGGTAGCGGATGATCCCTCGCTGCACATGGACCTGGGTGAGTGCTACTTGGCCTCTGGCTACCCCAATGATGCACGAACTGCTTTTGACATGGCGATGCGGCTGTACATCAACCTGCTCAACCCGGCGGCGGCCGCCAAGGCTGCCCGGAAAGTGGCCGATCTTTCGCCCGGAGAGCCGGCGCTGAAGCTGCGGGTGGCCGAGCTGATCGAGCAGAGCAAAGATCCTTCGCCGGCGTTGGGCGTCTACCAGGAGGTGATGGCGGAATACCGGCGGCGGGGCCGGCCCGACGAGGTGGGCCGGGTGGCCGAGCTGGCCTTGCGCCTGAAGCCCGACGACATGGGCCTGGTGTTGGATGCTGCTGCCGCACGGGTGGAAGGGCAGGAGTGGAAGAAGGCAATTGCTCATCTTCAACCTGCCTTTAAGGTGGCCCCCAATGATCCCCGGGTTCTGGATCTGCTGGCCCGTACTTTTGAAGGTCTGGAGCAGCCGGATCGGGCGTTGAAGGTGCTGTTGGAGCTGGCGCGCGTGGCCGCTGAGCGGAAAGATGCGGTGGCCGAGACCGATGCGCTGCGTCGGGCTTCCAAGCTGGGTATGGATGACGATGAAGTTCGTAGTCGCCTTACTGCGGCTGAGACGAAATTAGCGAGAGCAGAGCGTCGCTTGAGCGCACTGACCCTCTATCAGCCCACCAGCGAAGCTCTACTTCGGGTGCAGGCCAGGGCGGAGACCCTGGCTCGCTATGGCTTCCCCGATCGCGCCGAGACGGAGCTGAGTGCGGCGTTGAAGGAAGATCCTTCGGCGCCGAGTCTGCTGGCCGCCTACGGGGAGATCCTGGTGGCGGTGGGCCGTGTGGAGGAGGGCATTGCCTGGATGCAGAAGTTGATCGGCGTGGCAGGTGCGGAAAAGGCGCTTTTGCTCGACCGGATCGCGGTACTTCGCGGAGAGGAAGAGGCCCCGCCCGAGCTGGAGGAGCTGGTAGACGACGAGGATGCCCCCGAAGCGGACATCGAAGAGATCATCGACGACGAGGATGAGGACGAGGTCACCAACCCGCGTATCGGTCAGGCGCCGCCCTCCGCGGAATCACGGGGGGATGAGCTGGCAGCCCGGGGGGACATCCCGGGGGCCTTGATGGCCTGGCGGGAAGCGCTGGCCGAAAATCCTGCCAACGAGCAGGTGCTCCAGAAGATCGCGGCGCTGCGTAGCCGCGCGCGGGATCAGGCATCGCAGGCGGCGCCTCCTGCCCCTCCCGCTCCCGCGGCGGTGACTCCACCCCCGGCTCCGGTCCCGGCTCCACCGAGGGCCGCCGCGCCTGCCGCCCGCCCCGCGCCGGCCCCGCCGCCACGTCCTTCGGCCACTGAGGACGACGACGTCTTTGCACGTCTGTTGGAGGAGGGGGGCACACTGGCTGAGATCGAGCCAGAAGCGCTGGATACGCCCGGAGGTTCTGAGGAAGAAGTTCTGGAAGAAGCTCGATCTCTGGTGGCGGTTGGGATGTTTCAGCAAGGTCTTGACATGGCAAGACCGCTGGCCTCTTTGGGAGCACGGGTGGTGGAGGCGCAGGCCTTGCGCGGACTGGGGCGGGTGCCCGAGGCGGTGGAGGCCATGCGCGATGCCAGCAACGAAGCCTCGGAGGATGATCCGGCCTATTCCGAAGCCCTCTTTGAGCTTTCTGGCCTCTATACGGCCACCGGGAAGCACAAGTCGGCACTCCGGCTCTTGGAGGAGCTCTCCGACCTCTTCCCGGACTTCCGTCCCCAGGATGTGGCAGCCCGTACCAAGGGTCTTCAAAAACTGCTGGCTGGGCGTTAGGTCCCCCTGAGGCTCCTGCATGTGCTCCACGGCTGGCCTCCCGCGCAGGGAGGCGGCACAGAGCTTTATGTAGAGGCGCTGAGAGAGGCCCAGCGGCAAGTGGGCTGGGAGGTGGGAATCTTCGTCGCGGGGCGCGATGCGCAGGCGGGGAGGGGACTCCGACGGAGTTTTTGCGATTGGGAGGTAGAGCGAAAATTTGAGGCGGCCTTACAGAAAGAGCGGCCGGACATCGTCCATGTGCACCACCTGACCGGTCTGTCGATGGGGCTGCCTGTGGTGGCAAAAAAAAGAGGGATCCCGGTCGTTTTTACCCTGCACGACTGGTGGCTGAGTTGTGCGCGGGGGCAGCGGGTGGACCGGTGGGGGCGACCTTGTCCGGGGCCGGAGCCACGGCGTTGTGCGGCCTGCGTGGCGCCGGTACCGGGCCTGGGGCGGCTGGGGCCACAAGTGGCGCGGCAGGTTGGACGCCCATGGGTGCCGATAATGGAGGAGCGAGAAGCCTCTTTTGAGGTTCTGAAAAAGACGGTGGATCAGTGGGTCAGTCCCTCGCTGCACCTGGCGCGGGGCCTGGGAGTGCCCGCCTTGCACCTGCCCCTGCCGCTGTTGCGCCCCTTTGCCCCCGCTCCGCCACCTCCACCGGGTCCGCTGCGGTTGCTCTTTGCGGGGGCCATGATTCCCACCAAAGGACCACAGTTGGTTTTGGAGGCAATTCAAACCCTTCCACGAAAAAAATTTCAGCTCCGATTGGTGGGGCCCCTCGTACCTTATGCGGGGCAAATGCGCTTTGCCGAGTCGATCGTAGGGCAGGCGGCGGCCCATGGCTTGACGGTGGAGCAGCGTAGCCATGCAGAGATGGAGGGGGTTCTGAACGAGTCGGATCTTCTACTATTCCCAAGCATCTGGGAGGAGAACAGTCCCTCGATCCTGCGGGAGGCAGCGGCGATGGGGCTGCCGGTGATAGCTTCGGACCTATCAGGCGTGCGCGAAATTCTCCCGGATGTTGCTTTGTTTCCGGTGGGCGATGTGGGGGCCCTGCGGCAACTGCTGCGGGCGGAGCTGCAGCGGGGCCGGCGGCGGCTGGCACCGCGTCTTTTTCCGTCCATGGCCGAGCATCGGATGGCGCTGGAGGCGGTTTATGGGTCGGTAAAGGCTAATTTTTTACGTTGACATCCCCTTTTCGATGGTCGGTATCGGGTGCAGGGGACCTGGGTTATGGTGGCGGTCTGCTTTTGTGGGGAGGCAGGCGATGTGGTTCTGGGCTTCAACCTTGGCGATGGCCGGGCAGCAGGTGACGGTGTGGGTGGATGGGCACTACGTCCAGGCCAACCTGACCACGCCGGGTACCCTTCCTTTTGTGGAGTTTACCGGCGGAGATCGGCCCAAGGGGATGATCGTCGTGCCATGGGGAACGCAGGTCTCTGAGCAGCGGGTGGCGCCCCCGGCGCCGCCACCTCCTCCGGTGGCCTATACCCAGCCGCCTACCTATGGATCGGCCACGGGACGGGGAGGCTCTACCGCGGCCCCGGCTCCGGCCTATGCTCCCACACCAGCAGCCGCGCCTGCGTACGCGCCTGCTCCGGCACCCGCCTATGCCACGGCCTATGCCCCCGCCCCGGCTCCTGCGTATACCCCAGCTTCTACGCCCGCTCCCACCTACGCACCCGCCTATGCCCCCGCCCCCGCGCCCGCCTATACAGCGCCCCCGCCGCCGGCGTACAGCAGCGCTCCGGCCCCTGCCTATGCGCCAGCCTATACCGCAGCGCCCGCAGCTGCGCCGCCTCCGGCCGCCCCGGTGGCCTCTACCCAGGGCAATGTGCAGGCGCTGGAGCTGATGATGCGCACCATGCCGGCCGAGCCGCCCGCCACCTGCAAGACCCCCTCGGAGACGGTGCGGCAGCAGGCGAGGAGCCAGGTGAATACCGGTGATGATGCTCGGATGGCCAGGGACAACGTGGGTGCGGTACGTGCCTACCTCGCTGGCATTGCGATGGACCCTTGCAATGGCTTTGCCTGGCTGGGGCTGGGGCAGGCAGCGATCGACCTGCAACGCCCCGATCTGGCCATCCGTGCCCTACGTCCCGCCACCCGGCTGATGCCCACCCACTACGGTGCCTGGACCAAGCTGGGCCAGCAATATGAGGCGATGGGCCAGCGGGATTCCGCAGTAGAGGCCTACTGGCGTGCCCTGGAGCTGCAGCCGGGCCTGCCGGAGCCCAAGGCGGGTCTGGGGCGGCTCGGGGCTGGGGAACGGCCAGCGGCAGCACCCTCGAAGCAGGCGGATACAACGCCAGATTTTGGGGAGGAGGAGGATGAGTGGTAGTCTCAGCGTGTGGGGGAGGGAGCTGCCATGAAAGTCTCTGAGCGTCTGAGCCACGGAGCGGATGTGGTATGTGTGGACCCGCGTTACCCATACTACGGGGTCACAGGTGTGATCGTGGGTGTGGAGAAGTCATCTTTTATGGTTGAGTTTTCTACCGCGCGCGGTGTACATCGCGCGCTGGAAGAAAAACAGTTGGCTTCGCTTCAGTATGTTCGGGATCTGCACCTGCACGGATGGATAGGGCGGGTGGTGGTGCATAGCAGTCGGAAGGCGACGAACTTCGAGATTCCCCTGGGCGACCCGGCAAGGCACTTGATTCTGACGGGCCCCAACGGAAGTGGGAAGACGAGCATTCTGGAAGCAATTCTGGAGGCCCTCCGTGAGCCGCATCGGCCGCGACCGGTGGAAACACGGTGGGGAGGGGAGGGACCCCGAGTGTCGTTGGTTGCCACCGAGGAAGAGTGGGCGGTATTGGGAGCCTTGCGGGCCGGTGTTCTGCTGAGGGTGTACATCGGCGCCTATCGGAACCAGCAGGTGTTGGAGATGCTCCCGGTGGAGGGGCCGCGTGCGATTCCCTGGGCCACCCTGAATGCTGAAAATTCTGTCAGTCACTGGTTTCTTCAGTATCTGGTGAATCGCCGGTCTGAGCAGGCCCTCTTGCGTGAAGGAGGTGAGGAGAAAGCGGCAGATCGGATCGCCGACTGGTTTGCGGGCTTGATGCTGGAGTTGGGCCAACTATTTTCGGAGCAAAGCCTGCTCCTTAAAATGAATCCACGTACATTTCAGTATCGTTTTGTTTATGGTGATGGTCGAGAAGTGAGTTTTCAGCAGCTCCCATCTGGTTTTGCCAGTATTGTGGCAATCTGGGCCGAGATTTTGCTGCGAGAGGAAGCCTGGAAGGACGCAAATTCGGGGGAAGAGGGGCCCCCCGGTGGGGTAGTGCTGATCGACGAATTGGAAACTCACCTGCACTTGAAACTTCAGGAACAGATTCTTCCCTTCCTGACGCGGATGTTTCCGAAGTATCAGTTTATTGTGGCGACACATTCACCGTTGGTGATTGCAAGTGTGTCAGATGCAGTGGTTTTTGATTTGGGGACGATGAAGCGGTCATTGAGTGCGGAGTATCAGGGGATCCGGTATGGGACTTTGATGTCCACGCATTTTCAGCTTCCAGATGATGTAGACGCCCGGACCCGGGGAGAACTGGTGGAACTAGACCATCTACTTGCACAGGTTTCTCGGACGGCGGCGGAAGACACGCGACTGGATGCCCTCGCGACGCATCTCTCTCAGCTTTCTCCCCTGTTGAATCTTGAGATTTGGCGGCGGAGGGATTTGCTTCGGGGGAGGGCCTCCCTGTGATGGAGGTTTTTCGCCGAGCGACCGCTCCCGTCTCCCTTGCAAGAAAGAACTCGTACAAAAATAAAGATGTTCTTGATGCACTTTTTGAAGATTTCTTCAAGAAGTGCTATCTCTGCGAGCAGCGCATCGGGGGTTTGACCGGCAAACAGGTGGATCATCGCATCCCCGTGGCGGTGGACTCAAATCTGAAGTTCGAGTGGAAAAATCTCTTTCCATGCTGTGGGCCGTCCGATGGTTGTAACCAGCGACGCCCTGACTACCCTTCCGCACCATCCTATCCTGGTAAAGCACTTCTGGATCCATCGCTGGATCCGCCGGAAATTATGTCCCGTCTTGTGCAATCCTTCCAGGTTATTCCGGAAGTGAAGGCCATTTTTGTGGAGAAATATCCTGGAGATATTGTGGCGCAGAACACTGCAGAGGAGCTACGCCACATTCATGATGCTCATACGCTGATGGGGCGGGCGATTGTGGACGCCGTTCATCAGCAGGTCACATATATTCTCATTTTATACTCACAGCTTTCGACGGTGACCGACCCGGCAGAAATGGCGTTGCTTCAGAGGAAGCTGAAGGAGGAACTTTCCCGACAAGCACCGTTTTCCACCCTTGTGCGTAGCTCTGTTCCAAACCTGTCCGCCTACTTCCCGGACTGATGCCCAACCACCTCCTCCACGGTGACTGCCTCACCCAGCTTGCGACCCTGCCTGAAAACTCTGTGCAGCTGGTGCTCTGTGATCTGCCCTATGACACCACCCAGAATGAATGGGAGTGTCCGATCCCGTTGGAGCAGCTTTGGCTTGAATATTGGAGGATTTTGGCTCCAAATGGCGCGGTGGTATTGACAAGTCAAGGGATTTTTACGGCGCGCCTGATCCTCTCCCAGCCTCAGCACTTCAAGTACAAGCTGATCTGGAAGAAGTCCAAGGCCACCAATTTCTTGAATGCCAAAAAACAGCCGCTTCGACGCCATGAAGACGTCTGCGTCTTCTACAAACAGCCCGCCACCTACAACCCGGAAATGCAGCCCGGCGAAGCCTATGACAAAGGCGTTCGCAAATCGCAGCTCACCGGCTCCTACGGGGATTTTTCTCCGATCCGGGTTCGCAGCGAAGGCTGGCGCTATCCCGACGACTTCATCCCCGAAGCCTCCTGCTCCGACGATTCTGCTTCGGGTGCGCCTGCCGAGATCCTCCACGCCCGCACGTCAGAGGCCGAGGGCCCGGTCTGGCACCCCACCCAAAAGCCCGTGGCCCTGGGCCGCTACCTGGTGCGGACCTACAGCAACCCCGGCGATGTGGTCCTGGACAATACCTTTGGATCCGGTAGTTTTCTCGTCGCGGCCCTGGCCGAGGGACGGAATTTCGTCGGCATCGAAAAGACACGCGAGCATCGCCTCTTCAAGGGGGAGCGCCGTGTGGATCTTTTTGAGGTGGCCGAGGCCCGCCTCTGGCAGGTCTGGAAGGGGCTGGATGCCGAAAAACGGGCGAAGATTGTTCGCTCTCCGCTGATCGAGAAGCTGGACAATCCCGAGGATGCCCGACGTTATGCCCTGCTGTTGGATCAGGCGCGTGAGGAACGGAATCCCAAGAAGAAATCGGCAAAGGAAGAGGCAAAAAAATCGTGACTCTGATCAGAGTCACGTCGTAAGGCAATCCTACAGAGGCTTCTGCCCTCTCCTCAGATCCTCAGGTCCAAAGCCCCCGGGTAGCAGATCCCTCAGTCGCGCCCGCCGTTGGATCCCCTCCAGGTCGGCCATCAGGATCTCTGCGTCAGGGCCAAACTCGTAGAGCACCTGCCGACAGGCACCGCAGGGACTCGCCGCCGGCTGGGTGTCGGTGATGACCACCACGCCTACCAGCTGGGTCTCCCCGGCGGCGATGGCCTGGAAGATGGCGACACGCTCTGCGCAACAAGTCAGAGAGAAGCTTGCATTCTCCACATTACAGCCTGCGTAGATGCTGCCCGAGGCCATCTGCACCGCAGCACCCACTCGAAAGTGTGACCAGGGTGCATAGGCATGGAGGCGTGCCGTCATCGCCGCTGAAAAAAGTTCACTTTCTTTCAGCATGACCGTACCACCTGTGCCAAGGAAGCACAAAAAGTTTCCACCGCGCGCGACACGGCGGCCTCGACGTCATGGTGGGCCAGCGGCTCGGCGGCCAGCCCCGCCGCGGGGTTGCTGATCACCGCGAGCCCCAGCACCCGCAGCCCATGGTGGTGTGCGGCGATGGCTTCGTGCACCATACTCATGCCCACGACATCGGCACCCAGGCTTTTGAGCATCCGAATTTCCGCCGGGGTTTCGTAGGAAGGCCCGGACATCGCTGCATAGACGGCCTCGGGAAGCTGAGGCAGCAGCGTTCTGAGCACAGGACTGTACAGGCTGCCCAGGTCTGGAAAGCGCGTTCCAGGCGGCAAATTGGGGCCGGAGAGGGGATTCACCCCCGACAGGTTGATGTGGTCACAGATTCGCACCAGACTCCCCACCGGCCACTCTGCACGGATTCCCCCTACTGCCGAGGAGAGAACCAGGTTTTTCACCCCCCACTGCGCGATGGCACGGGCTCCCAGCACCACCTCGCTGACCGGGTGCCCCTCATACAGGTGCAGCCGCCCCGAAAAAATAAGGATGTTCTTGCCTTCCCACCGTGCGAGTGACACCGTTCCCGCGTGCCCGGACACGCCGGTGGGCAGGAGTCCCAGCGCCTCCCGCCGCACACTGTGAAGCACCTCCATCCTACCTAGCACCGAGCCCATCCCGCTGCCCAGCACAACGGCCAGATCGGGGGCCTCGCCGAAGGAGCTTCGCAGCTTTTCGGCGACCTCCCCAATCCGAAGAGAACGTTCTTCTATCATTGTTTATCCATCATTTGGGCTTCTCCGTGTTTCCCTTCCCTACTTCCCGCAGCCAGCTGGCCATACTCCTCCAGCTTGCCGTGTCGGCGTCGCCCGATGCTCGGAGTTCCTGCAATCGATCTACACGCACCGCCTCTTTTTTGGGTACCGGGTAGATCTCCACTCCGGTTGGATCCCGTAGCGCCGTCCCCAGCCACCTCCCGTAGACCCCCCGCAGTACCGCCAGCCCCTGCGGGTCGATACCGTCGCTGTGGAGCACTACCTGGCTGATTCCAAGGGTAGAAAGAGTAGAAGCGGGCAGCTCGGGTGGGATCAGGTAGCGTTCGGAACCCGCAACCACGTCCAGGCACAGCACCACCAGCGGCTCCCCATAGAGGGGACTGTATTTTTCCATAGGTGCAAAGCCAGGCATTGTCTCCCGCCCCAGCAGCATTCCCCACCACTGGTAGCGGCTGTGGGCCCCGCGGGGTGCGTCGTGCACCTCCCCTTGGATTTCCAGAGGAAGATGCAGGATCGTACCACTTCCCCCTTCCATATCCTGTACCGCCAGGGGCATCTTCAGGTTGCTCTCCATGGGCTTTCCCATCCAGCCCAGCTCCACCACCCACAACAGCCCCAGGACCGGCCACAGCCGGGGTCCGGCTTGCAGTCCCAGCCCGCCCGCGACGGAGGCCACCAACAACGCCCCCGACCAGCCCTCGCTGTGGGGTGTAAAAAGAGCAAGAACAAGGCCGGGCAGTGGGAGGGCATAGGGCCCCACCGAGAGCGGCTCTCCCAGCACCCGCAGGACCGGCCCGGCTGCTGCCACCAAGCCAAACAAAAAGGTCCGGCCCCAGTTACCCTCTATCGTCCCAAGGATCCAAGCGAGGACCAGGGTCAATCCAATGGTGAGTGATTCAGGACGAATTTCAACAAATGGGGCGAATACATCGACCGGGTCCAGCACCCCCAGGTCCGCACTTCCCCGGCTGCCCACGGCTGCGGCCAGGAGCCCCACCCAGGCCAGCCCCCACGAACGTGCCCCCAAGGCCGCCCCCAGGCCGGCGATCAGGCCCAGCCTGGCATCGGCCAGTGCACACAGCAGGATACAGAGTCCTGAAAACAAAGGCCGAAGGCGGGCCATCGCCAGGGCTCCCACCACAAAGGGCACGGAGAGCAGCTCCAGAAGCCCCAGGCTCCACAGGCCGTGCAGGACCGGCGGCAAGGCCCCGACCGCCGTGGCGACCACCGCTGTACCCACACTGGCGCCTTCCCGACGCCTCACATACCAGAGCAGCCCCGCACCGGCGCCGATCAGCAGCCAAGACAGCAGCGCCAACCCCATTTCCAGGCCCACCAGCGGCTCCAGTAGACGCAGCAGCCAGAGCTGGGGCAGGGCCGCGGTGGTACCCAGCCCTTGTGCACGTAGCGCCTGTAGCGGCAGCTGTGCCCCGACCGGCGAAAAACCGGCAAGCAGGGCCACCGCTCCCGCGACCCCCGCCCCGACCAGCCATGGTTCCAGCCTGCGCATCCATACCGGCGTAACTCAAGGGCCGCAGCCCCGCCGCTTTTCGGTTATCCGGCGCTCATGAAGCCGATCCTGCTTACCGCTGGAGCCACGCGCAACCGGGTAGATGCCATCCGCTACCTGTCCGCATTTGCGAGCGGTGGAACTGCTCTTTCGTTGATCGATGGGCTGGGGGACGGGCCGCTGCACCTCTTGGGCTCGGCGGAGTCCCTGCTTCGGGCACGTCTCGCGGTGGCTGAGCGCCGGCTGGCCGGGCTTCCGGACTGGAAGCTGAAGATGGAAGAGTATGGAGGAACGAGGGATCTTCAGGATCGGATGTGCACGTGGTTAAAGGCACATCCCGACGGGATCGTGGTGCACTCTGCCGCCGTGGGGGACTATGAAGCGGCGCCGAACAGCTCCAAAATTCCCAGTGGGCAGGCGGAGATTTTTATACGGCTCACCCCCGCGCCAAAGATCCTGGATCAGATCCGGGGCTGGGCACCCGCCTGCCGCATCGTCAGCTTCAAGGCGGGGGCTCCGGGATTGACGCCCTCGGAACTTACCAGCATTGCCCGAGCACAATTGCGACGTACTGGCTCCGATCTGGTCTTTGCCAATGTTCTGGGGGAGCTGGAGGCTTCGGTGATCCTGGTGGAAGAAGCGGCGGAAGTGGCCCATCCGCAGCGCAACCGTGCGGTGGCCGCGCTGCTGGCCCGCCTGCGTCTCTGGCGCGGTGAATGAGGCTTCATTCATTTTTTGGGGGAGAAGAAAGAGGTTTTTCCGGGACGGCCTGCTTTCAGGACTGCAGGTGCCGGACCAGTCCCTGTAGCCCCAGCTCGTAGGAACTTGCCCCAAAACCTGCCACGACGCCGACGGCCACGTCCGAGAAGTAGGAGTGCCGCCGGAAGGGCTCCCGGGCATGGATGTTGGAGAGGTGGACCTCCACAAAAGGGACGGCGATGGCCAGGAGTGCGTCTCGCAGGGCCACGGAGGAATGGGTGAGACCGCCGGGGTTGATCAGCACCCCGTCGATCTGGCCGAAGGCGGCCTGGATCCGGTCGATCAGCACCCCTTCGTGGTTGGACTGCTGGAATTCCAGGCTGCAACCCAGCTCCGTGCCCAGCTCGCTCAACCGGGCGTCGATCTGGGCCAAGGTCTGGCTGCCGTAGGTTTCCGGCTCCCGTCGCCCCAGCATGTTCAGGTTGGGACCGTGCAGGACCAGGATGCGTTTTTTCATCATGCCCCCTCCAGAAAACGCTGGAGAGGCATCACGCAGAAGCCCCAGGTTACTGCCGCGCTCCACTCCAGCCGGTAGATGTCCAACGTCCGCTTGCCGGAGAGTACGTCTACAAGATAGCCGCAGTCAGTCCAGGCTTTGGGGTGGGTGCTGGCATCCCGGTCCTGGTGTTTCTCCTCACAACGCCGCAGGCCCGCCACCACCTCCCCCTCGGCCCCCGGAATCGGGCGGCACAGCCACTCGGCCTTTACATCGAAGAGGGTAATCTTATAGTCCTTCCTCAATTTTTGCTTGGGGCCGAGCATGCCGATCGCACGCAAGATGGCAGTGGGGTCGCGATCTTTTGTGCCCACCAGGGCGCGGAAATCTGCGGTTCGTACCACGGAGATCATCGTCTTGGCCCCCACGGTCTGCCGCACCGGGCTGATCCAGGCCACCTGGACGCTGTCGCCGATGGCGCGCGGGGCCTCGCAGGCGGCGGCCGGGTTACCGAGCAGGGCAGCGCCAAAAAAAATAGGAAGAAAGGTCTTCATACTGCACCTTCGGCGCGGATCTGCATCACCAGATCCTGGTGAGCCGGGCAGCCCAGCAAGGACAGATCGGGCGGGGGAGGTCGATCTTTCAAAAAGCGCTCGCGCATGGCCTGGATACGTCGGAAGGAGTCGGTGGCGAGCTGGTCCTGTACCTTGTCCTCCTCCTGCAGGCGGATCAGGCATTCCCAGGCTTCATGCTGGAGTTGGGGCTCTTTGCAGCACAGGAAAAGATCGACCGTGGCGGCGGTGGCGCGCTGCAGCTGCATGTCCAGCGGGTAGCGACCCCGCACCGCCTTCATCTCCAAGTCGTCCGACACGATCACACCGGAATAGCCCAGCTTCTTCCTCAGGATCCCCCCCAGGATCCGGCTGGACATGGTGGCGGGCCATTCCTCGTCGAAGGCCGGGTACAGCACATGGGCGGTCATCACCATTCCGATGCCTGCACGCACGGCGGCAGCAAAAGGTGCGATCTCCCTCTCCATCAATCGGTCCGGGTCCTCCTCCACCACCGGCAGCTCCAGGTGCGAGTCGGTGCGGGTATCGCCGTGACCGGGAAAGTGTTTGGCGCATGCGATCATTCCTTCTTCCTGCATCGCCTGGAAAAAAGGCACCATCTGCTCGATCACCCGCTGGGCGGTAGGTCCAAAGGAGCGGTCGCCGATCACCGGATTTTGGGGGTTGGAGTGGATGTCGGCCACGGGTGCGTAGTCGAGATCGAAGTCCATCGCCCGCAATTCCAGCGCCATCGCCCGACCTACGGCTGCTGAAAGTGTAGTCCTACCTACATTCCCCAGCCACAACATCGGGGGCCATACCGTTGCGGGCGCCTTGACGCGCTGCACCCGACCGCCCTCCTGGTCCACACTGCACAAGGCCGGGGTGGAGGCGCCCACCAGGCTGCGCAATTCGCGGTTCAGCTCTCGCACCTGGGCAGGTTCTTCGACATTTCGCGAAAAGAGGATGAATCCGGCGGGCTGCAGGGCGCGGATCAGCTCCCGCTCTTCGGCCTGGATGGAGGGGCCAGCCAGCCCGAGAATCAGCCGTTGGCCGGCCCGGCGCTTCCGGTCGGCGGTACTGGTGGTCAGCCCGATGGTGGAGACGCTCACGGCTTTTCCGGGAGCTGCACCAGCTCGATCAGGACGCCATCAAAATCCTTGGGGTGCAAGAAGATCACCAGCGAGCCATGTGCGCCGGGACCGGGGTTCTCCGTCGTAAAGCGATAGCCTTTTGCCCGCAGTGTGGCCACATCTCCGGCCAGGTCGTCCGTCTCAAAGCAAAGGTGATGGAGGCCCCCCCCCTTTTTGTCCAAAAATCCCTGGATCGGACCTTTCCCCTCCATGGGATGGACCAGCTCAATACGGGTGCCGGGGATGGGCAGGAAGGCGGTGCGTGTGGACTGGCTGGGCACGTCCTCCTGTCCACCCAGGCTCAGGCCCAGGTCGGCGCAGAAGCGGGTGATGGCCCGATCCAGGTCGGGCACAGCGACGGCGATGTGGTCGAGACGCTTGATCATGGCCCATCTCTAACCGGTCCCGATAGGGCGGGGGGGCCAAGGGGAGGAGGG
>CAITDR010000081.1 GCA_903891165.1 uncultured Pseudomonadota bacterium | reverse complement strand
CGGCCCTGTGCGAGGTTCTGACGGAGACCGCCACCCTTTTCCCCGGAACGAACCTGCGCCTCATCTACGCGGTCGAAGGCACCCCCTCCGGCGGCCCCGCTGCCACATGACAGAGGGGGGATGTCAGGAGGTCTGGATTCCAGATCGTTGTCCGGCGTAAAGATCGCCGTCCATGTCGCACTGTCGTAGACCAGGACCCCCGGCACCACAAGGTTGTCGGCGTCCAACAGCTCGAATGCGGCCGAGACACTGGCGGCATCCATCGCCTCGCTGAAGGTGGCGTGGATCGTGGCGTCCAGGAAGACGCCCTGCTCAAAATCCGCCGGCATGGTCAGCGTCACCCAAGGTGCGGTGCGGTCAGGATCCACAGCCGTGTGGAAGGTCCAGACATCGTCGGCCGCCAAGTTGTTTCCTTCACGATCCGCCGCCCCCGTGGTCACCGTCGCGGTGTAGGACGTATCGGCCAGCAACGGCAGAGCAGGAACAAAAACTTCGGAGCTACCGGCCACGTTCACAGTCCCGGCGACGGGAACCCCGGCCACCTTCAGCGTGAAGCTGCCCGTGTTCAGTGTCAGCGGGTCCATCTCCTCGCTGAAGGCCGCGAGGATCGTCGCCGTGTACGCGACATTTGTCTCCCCCGCCACGGGGAGGCTCCAGATCACGGTCGGCGCAATGTTGTCGAGGGTGGAAAAGGTCCAACCGTAGTCGCTGATCATCGGATTCCCGGCCAGATCCATCGCCCCGGTGGTCACCGTCGCCATGTAGGTGGCGGCAGGGAGCAGGTCATCGGTGGGGGTGAAGGTGGCCGTGCGGGTGCCCGCATTGTAGAGCAGGCCGCCTGGAACCACCAGAAGGTCCGGATCCAACACTACAAAGCTCGCGCTGTTGAGACTGGCGGGGTCCATGCCCTCGCTGAAAGTTGCTTGGATCGTGGAATTCAGGCGGAGATCCGCAGCACCGTTGGTGGGGTCGGTCAGGATCACCTGAGGGGGGATCTCATCCGGAATTGCACCTTCGGTGTGGAAGATCCACACATAGTCCGCCTCCAGGTAGTTCCCCGAAAGATCAGCGGCACCCGTCGTGATGGTGGCCGTGTAGTCCATGTCGGGTAGCAGGGGATCGACGGGAACAAAGGTCTCACTGGCGCTGAGCGCCACCACATCGCCGGGAACCCGGCCATCGCCATCCCACAGGCTGAAGGTAGAGGCATTCATGCTCACCGGGTCCATCTCTTCGCTGAAGGCACCCAGGATCGTGGCGTTTAACGCTACCTCTCCCTCTCCCCCCGCAGGGGTGGTCCAGATCACCGTGGGCGGCACAATGTCCCCGGGGCTATCCACGCTGTCAACTTTGGGGGGACTATCCGGCCATCCCACGATGGCGGAGCCACATGCCGATAGAGGCACGGTCAAAAGCAGGAGAATTCCCCTGCTGCGTAGGGGGTTGGGAGAGGAGGGTGCCAGAATGTTATTTTTCATCGTTCATATTCCTTTACAACTAAATAGAGAGAGCGGGCCAAGCGCGAGCGCAAGCGCAAGCAGTACCGGTCGGGGGGCCGGCGCGATCGCGGTACTGCTGTCATCGGTTGCCGCAGAGGCCAGGAGCCGGGCAGAGAGTTGCCCCACCGCAGCGTCGGCACAGTCGGGGAAGGCGGGCAGCAGGACCGGAGGCAGGGTTAACGGACTCGGTCTTGCCCGAGGGACCGGCAGCGGCTTGCACAAGAAGAGCGGAACGACGGGGTCGAGAAAGAACAGATTTGTCATGAAGGCAACCGGGTATAGAAGCAGAAGCGACCCCGACAACCCGCAGTTGGGTGGGGAGGACCGGAGGTGGCACCATCGGTCAGGGCATATGCAAGTTCCATGCCATGCCCAAAAGTGCGTCATGTCAGGCACTTGTCTACAAGTCTGCACCTTCTCCCAAAGCACATCCATCAAAATGAACGAGCAGCTCCATCATTTCGACAATTTGATCGCGGGGGAGATGGCCGAAGGGCGGGGGCCACCTGGGGCTGCACGGTCGAGGCGGGGACGCTGGCCGCGCTGGGCCTGCCGCCCGGCACCCGCGCCAGTTTTCTGCTGCAAACGGGTGATTTACGGCGACTGCTTATGCCCGAAGGAAGCAGCCTGACGATGGGAAAAACCTGCTGCGTCTGAGCTACTGCACCATCACCCCATCTCGATAAAAAGCCAGGTCGTGGGCATATTTATTGACCTGGGCATTGTCCATCAGGATCAGGACCAGGGAATTGACCTGGCCAGGAACGGCATTGGTAAGAGGCCAATTCCCGGTCTGGCCCAAGTAGAGGTTGCCGAGGATCTCGCCGTTGACGATCACCAGCAAGCCGTCGTCTACCGATCCGCTCGAAATGCTGTAGCGGGCAGGATCATCCGTAGCATCCAGCCAGAAGTCGCAGAGGATCCAGGAGTAGGAGGCATAGGTGAGCGAGGGCACCACCGAGGAGGTATCGAAGTTCAGGGGTCCGCTGACCGCGGTGGGCGCTCCGGCGCGGGCGAGGATGTAATTCCGTAGGGTTGCAAAGTCATTGGGAATATCCGTACTGCCGATCATGCCGTGTGCACCGGAGGGCTCATACCAGTAGCCATCCAGATCGCCATGGCTTTCTACGATGTAGGCGCCATTGGAAGTGGTCTCATACATGCCCGGATCATCGACGATGTACCAGCCCGTTGAAAAGCCCGCAAAAGGCTTTCCGTTGCCGATCTGGGTGGCGACGGCCTCGGGCTGGGTCGGATCATCCGAGACCACATAGAGGCGGCCTTCATCGGGAGAAGCATCCGTTGGCGTGTAGGTCACGGTGGCGACGCAGGAGCTGCCGGAGGGAAGGGTCCAAGGGAGAGGTCCGCAGGCGCCGGAGGCATCGTCGGTGAGCTGTAGCTCCACGCTGCCGGATTCATAGCGTACTTCAGAAATATGGAGGTCAGAGCTGCCAGAGGAGGAGACGGTGACCGCGACCGTGGAGGAGGTGCCTGGCTCCAAGGTGCCAAAATCATGCTGCTGGGGTGTGAGCGTGATCGCGGGCGGGAGGCCACCACCGGTAAGAAGAACATCTACCTTGGGATTTTCGGGATCATCGCTGAAGATGCGGAGGGTGCCGGAGGAGGAGGAGGCATCGGTCGGTGAAAATCCCAGCATGATGCGGGTACTATCGCCAGCTTCCAGCTCGGAGGCGCCGAGTGCTTCCATCGAAAAAACGCCCCCGGCATCGGCCAAATCGGGATCCCCCAAGGTCAGGAGGCTGCCGCCGACATTGCTGACCTTGACCTTCGCCGCCTCGGTTTCTCCCGGTGCCAAAGCACCAAAATCCACCACCAACGGACTGACTTCAATGATCGGCGGCGCCGCACCGGGCGTTTTGGTATTGCCGGTTACATCGTATTCCGTACAGGCCAGGATGAACCACATCGGGCACCTCGGGGACTATGGTACCACAGACTCCCCTCCCAAAGCCCGCGCATAGTACCGCAACACCCCCTCCGCCCCCGGCACCACCCTCCACAGCCCGTCCACCAACACCACCAACTTCCGACGCCGCAGCAAGCGCAGCGCCAGATCCACCGTACGCTCGGCATCGGCCGACGAGGAAATCTCCGCGTCCAGCCCCTCAATGCCGGAATCCTCCCCCTCCCCCTCGGGAAAAGCCCTTCCCCGCGCAATGGGCCGCCCTAAGGCCCGCAGCTCCGTCAGGCGATCCCGCACCCGCGCCCGCAGGGTGCCGGTCGCCACCGGTCCCTCCAACAAAGCCTCCGCCACCAGGCTCACCGGCGTCACCGGGATCACCTTGGCAATATGACCCAAGAGGTCTGCCGCCAGCTTTTTCACACGCGGACGGCGCTGCTCCTCCGGCATCGTCGCCAGGGGCACCCCCTGCTCCCAGGCCGACAGGAGCACCGGCTGCCCCACCGCCACCGCCGCATAGCCCAATTTCTGGTGCGAGCGGGTGGCCACTCCCCACAGATTTGCCAGCAGGATCCTCGGAAAGCTCACCAAGATTCCCGCAAGGGACTTCAATTTCTCCCCGATCCCCGGCGCCCGCTCCCCCTCCGAGAGCAACATCCGATCCTCCAGCACCCGATCATAGGCCAGCCCGATCGGGATAAACACAATCTCCCGCTCAGGATACTGCCGACGAATCCCGACGATGTAGTCCAAAAGCCCGGCTTTGGGTGGACGCAGAAAACCATCTCGCGACAGACCGCCCTCGATAAAAAATCCCATGGTCCCACCGCGGGCGATCAACACCTGCACAAAGCGCTCCAGCACCTTGTGGTAGAGGCGGTCTTTTTCTCCACGACGGATGAAGAAGCTGCCAAAAGAGCGGAAGAGCGCATCCAGTGGCCACACCCTTGCCCACTCCCCCACCGCATAGGATAAAGCCATATGGCGTAGCAATCCATAGGATAAAACGATATAGTCCGCATTGGAGCGGTGGTTGATCACAAAGACCTGGATGGCACCTTCCGGCAGGCCCTTGGTCGCCCGCACATACGACGCCCGATCAAAAACCAGCTCATAGGCAAAGCCAACCACCAGCTTCGACACCATCGCCCCAAAACGGTAGTAGGAGGCCAGTGAAAAGGCAGGGGTCATTTCACGGATCCAGTCCTCCACCCGCAATTGCAGGCTCCGCACCGGCACCCCACGCTCCTTCGCGGCCGCCGCCACCACCTGATCCAGCTCCACGTCGCTCAAGAGCCGCTGCTGGATCCAGATCCGGTCCAAAAAGCGCCCCGCCTCCAGCTGCACTTGATGGGTCTTCACATAAGTCAGTGCCCGCTGCTCCAGCCCCTTGCGCAGACGCCCCACCACCTGCCAGCGCAGCAGCTCCCAGGCGGGGATCCCGATCAACAGTGCCAGCAGCCAGGGTGGTAGAGACATGGCGCCAGCATAACCGGCCTCCGCCCTCCCCTCCCCCCAAAATCAGGTTAGCAAGCCCCATGCGTGTGGTCCTGGTCTCCGACGCCCACCTGAATGGCCCCAACGATCCCAACCAGGCCCAGTTCATCGCCTGGCTGGCGCGTTTGCCCTCCGTCGATCGCTTGTGTATTCTTGGGGATCTCTTCCAGCACTGGTGGGATTTTCAAGGCGAGCCCTTTGTGGCCTATAAGCCCGTGGTCGCGGCGCTGGCCGACTTCCCCCTCTCCTTTGTGCCCGGGAACCACGACTGGCGGGCCGGGGAGTGGCTGAAAGCCAACTTGAAGGCCGATACGGGCACGTCGCTGCGCTACACCTGGGACGGTCTGCGGGTACATCTCGCGCATGGCGACGCCGCCGATACGTCGAGGGGCTACGCCCTGATCAGCCGGCTCTTACGCGGGCCAAGCTTCGCGGCGCTGATGGACCGGCTGGGACCGGAGCGCGGCTGGCAGCTCCTGGCGAAGATCGCTGGGAAACCGCATCGCTATCGGCCCGCAAATCCTCTGCTCCTTGCCGCTCAGCGTCGTATCGCAGAGCAGCTTCTGGAGGAGGAGGACGTGGATCTGGTCGCTTTCGGGCACAGCCACTCCCCGGAGCTTGTGCAGCTTCGGGGAGGGATGTATGCCAACCTCGGGGACCGGCTCCACCACCACAGCGAGCTCTGGGTTGTAGAGGGTGTGCCGGAGCTTCGCCCGGGCGCCGTAGCCTCTACTCGGTGACCTCACCGGCATCCTCGGCCGCAGTGGCCAAGGGCAGGTAGGTCACTTCGACCACAGAGAGCGGAGCAGGGATATAGGCGTCGAATTTTACGCTGTTGCGCGCGGGATCATAGGTCCAGGTGTCCGAGCCCGGATCGTAGGTGTCGTCGCCTTTGACCTTGACGGTGATGCTGTCCTCTACCGGTGCCAGAGACAGGTAGAACTCCCGCTTCAAGCCCGCAGCCTGCAGACCCAGCTCTTCCAGGAGGCCAGCCCAGTCGGTGGTGCAGATAGACCACTCGATGCCGCCCACCTGACGGGTAACTTCCAGGTAGCCCGTACCACGCTCGGCAGTGCTACAGTCGTTATTGGTCAGACCCACAATCGAGGAGTAGGTCACAACATTGTTGGTACCTGCCTTAAGTCCGGTCAAAAAATTCACGAACTCGGTGGTGGTCACCTGGCTGTAGTCAATCTCATCGGAGATGGTGATGATCGACAGGGAGGCATCATCCCGGTAAAAACCGGCATTCGTACGATCTTTTTCGGTGGTCAGCGCGGTGTAGGCGGCGTCCTTCCCGCGCTCATCCGAGGATCCGTTGGTGCCCAGGGCCGCCCGCTGCCGGAAGGAGGAGACCGCATCCCCACGGTCGTAGGTGCTGTCGATGAAGCGATCGGCACCATTGTCCAAAATCAGCTTTCCACGCTCGTTCCGATTGTCCATGTCGGTGGACACCACCCCCACATGGTAGTCCAGACCGGAGTCGGTGAAGTACTTCATAAAGTCGTCGAAGTTGTCGCGAAGCGCGGTCTGCTCTTCCATCATGGAGCAGGAATTGTCGATCACCCAGAGTACGTCCACCGCAGGAATGGTCACCTGGGTGATCGCATCCACCTGCTCCTTGACCGGCGGATCGGGAGGGTTGTATGAACCGGCGTTCGCCTTGTCGCCGTAGAGTTCATAGTCCTGCTGACAGGCCAGAAGAAGCAGAAGGGTGGTCATGCGGAACCTCTCGGGGCCTCACCTTATCACATTCCTGCACGATGCGGTTGCAAAATCTGCGGGCCTTTGCGGAGATCGACGCCCGCACATTCGGCGCCGGCGATGTGCAGGATCCGCCTTTGGCCTACCCGATCCCCGTGGATCAGGTTAGCCGCCCCGGCGACGCTCCCTTCTCCGCGTCCCTGGAGGTTTTATGCTGCAGACCATCCGTCGTACCCATCGCTGCGGAGAGCTTCGCCCCGATCATGTGGGCCAGCGGGTGCTGATCCAGGGCTGGGCCCAGAGCACCCGCGCCATGGGTGGCCTGAGCTTTTTGTTGATCCGCGATCGCTCTGGGGTGGTGCAGGCCGTCTGTGATGAGCGCTCACCTACAGAGGCCCTTGCGGAATCTGAGAAGGTCCACCTGGAATATACGGTGGAGATCGAAGGGGTGGTTGCGATGCGGGCGGCCCCGAACCCCAAGATCCCCACCGGGCTGGTCGAGGTGGTGGCCGAGCGCATCACCATCCTCACCCGCACCCCGCCGCTGCCCTTCAACCTGGATGGGCACACCACGGTAAACGAGGATCTCCGCCTTCAATATCGCTACCTGGACCTGCGCCGGCCCGAACTGCAGGCCAACCTCGTGGCGCGCCACCGCGCATCGTTGGCCGTGCGTCGCTATATGGACAGCGAAGGTTTTGTAGAGGTGGAAACCCCGATCCTCACCAAAGCCACCCCTGAAGGTGCACGCGACTACCTCGTCCCCTCGCGGGTGCATAAGGGCGAGTGGTATGCCCTTCCGCAAAGCCCCCAATTGTTCAAGCAGATCCTGATGGTGGCGGGCATGGACCGCTACTTCCAGATCGTGAAGTGTTTCCGGGACGAGGATCTGCGCGCCGATCGGCAGCCGGAATTCACCCAGATCGACATCGAGATGAGCTTTGTCCGCCGTGAAAACGTGATGGAGCTGGCCACCAACGTCGTACGGCTGCTGTGGAAGGAGATCGGCGGGCACGAAGTGGGCGAGATCCCGGTGATGTCCTACACCGAGGCCATGGATCGCTTCGGGGTGGATGCACCCGATCTGCGCTTTGGCCTTGAATTGAAGACCCTGAATGAAACCGTCAGCGAGACGACGCTGCCCATCCTCCGCAGCGGAATGGACAGCGGCGGGCTGGTGCGCGGTTTCTGTATCTCCGGGCAGGGCGAGAAGATCACCCGGAAGGTCCTGGATGCCTGGACCCTTTTTGTAAAGCGCTATGGGCTGGGAGGGCTGCTCTATGCAAAGGTGGGCGAGCCCTGGACCGGGCCGCTCTCCAAGCTGGAAGCACCGATCCAGGCGAAGCTGGCCGAGATTTTCGGCGCCAAGGCAGGCGATGTGATCCTGGTGGGCGTCGGTCCCAACAGCAACGTGAACGCGGGAATGGGCCGGCTGCGGGCCGCCGCCGCCAAGGAATTGGGGCTGGTAGAAGCCGGCTTCCGCTTTGTATGGGTGGTGGACTTCCCCGGCTTTGAGTGGGATGCGGACAATAGCCGGTGGGCCGCGGTGCATCACCCCTTCACCTCGCCGAAGCCCGAGTGCATCGGCTGGCTGGGGACCGAAAAGACGGGGGACATCCTCGCAGATGCCTACGATATCGTCTGCAACGGCTACGAGATCGGTGGCGGGTCGATCCGTATCCACGATCCCGAGGTACAGAGCCAGATTTTCGCCACCCTGGGCCTGTCGGCCGAAGAAGCCGAGAAAAAGTTCGGCTTCCTCCTCGGTGCCCTGCGGCACGGCGCCCCTCCCCACGGAGGCCTGGCCTTCGGCTTTGACCGGATGATCATGCTCTTATGCGGGACGGACAACATCCGGGAGGTTATCGCCTTCCCAAAGACCACCTCCGCGCAGGACCTTATGAGCGGGGCCCCCTCCGAGGTGGATCCCAAGCAGCTGGCGGAGCTGGCGGTGGCCAATGTACTTCCGGCCGCGCCGGCAGGAACGAACGCACAGGAGTAGCGACGTGACTCTGCACAGAGTCACGTCGGATAGTCTGCGGAGAAGATGGAGGATAGCGCTGTGGTAACCTCAGCAGGGACAATCGCAGTAGGCTACCTCCTGGCTTGCCAACACGCTACCGGTGCCGTCAACCAGCTGGAGGGTGGAGGGGAAGGCACTCAGAAGTAGCTCGGGCTTGCCGTCGCGCTCCAGGTCCAAAAGACCGCGAAGTTCCGTAAAATCGTACTTACGAAGCGGAAGAACGGGCGTGCCTTCTGCTGTGAAGACCCCGATCAGGCTGTACTCGGTGCCCCCACAGACTCCCTGGCCATCGCCCACTTTTGCCTCGATCACCCGGTAATTTCCGGCGAGGTGCAGCTTGGACTCTCGGGTCCAGCCCGCGGGCAGAGGCTCCCAGTCGCCGTTGGCCTTCAAAAGGGCATCCACCCAGGGTGCAGGCGGACTATCCGCCAGGGGCAACACCTCAACGCGGCGCGGGTCGATCGGAAGAAGAAGCCCAGAAGAAGCCGGACAATCCAACCTGGCCATCAGCTCGGGGCTACCACAGGTGGGCGCGGTGATGGTCCCTTCCATTTCCAGAACACCGAAGTGCGGCGTGCCCACAGTGAGGAAGGAAAAAGCCTGGATGGTACAGCGGAGTCCGCGACCGTCCTGAAGGTCCACCATGGGCAGCTCCGCGCCCACCTCCAAAAGTCCAGCGTTCCGGATGGGAAGGGGCTGCTCCCAGGTACCCCGGTCGCCCGAGATCATTTTTGGGGACGGTGCAGAGGCCGCCAGACTGTCCACGGTGCTCTGGGGCAGATCGACAGGAAGCCAGGTAGAACCAGCTGAAACCAGACCAAACTCCAGAGAGCCGTCCTGGGGCTTGCGCGCACAGAAGCTGTCCATCGCCGCCGATGGCCCCACAAAACTGCCGCTGTTTTTTACATAGCTCTCTACACCTGCGGCGGCCAACTTCTTCACCAGCTCGCGAGCCGGCTTGAGCTCGGGAAAGCTCTGGGCAAAGGTGACCGTGTAGCAAGGCATGAGATTTTTGTAGCGGGAGGAGAGGAGGGTCTGGGGTTGAACGCCCAATTCCGGATGCGCAGCGATGAGCGCCAGACCGGGGATCACCTCCAAAGGATCACGCTTGGATCCGAGGATCACCAGGTAGTGGTCGGCCAGATCAGGGCCGGAGATCGAGGCCGGAGCAGGAAGGGACGGAGAGGCTGCGGCGACCGGTACGGAAGGATCCGTTTTTGTCGGAGGAGGAGGCAGCGATTTGCCATCCCCTGCGCCTCCGGTAGGCAGTCCAGAGCAGGCGAGCAGCGAGAGCATGCCGAGGGGGAGGAGGATGCGCATCCTCCCTGCTTATCCGAGAGGAGGACGCCCCGCCTGCATCTTCCAGGCGCCCCAGGCCACCCCCACACAGAGCGGCACGTCGATCCACATCCAGACCGGGGCCGTCGGGAGCATCACCATGTTGGCCGCAGAAGCAAGGGCCGTCAGCACGCCGATGATCATCGCCGGGACCATCCCCCGGGTGGCGGAGAAGCGGGCGGCGATCCAGGCACCCACAAAGGACTGACCCAGGTGTGCGGCCAGAACCACGAAAAAGCGGGCATCGGAAGCCCCGAAATATAGGCTTCGAAGGCGGCCGGATCGTTCATGTCGGTGCCGGGAGGCATCGGGTAGAGAACACTGCTGTTGAGCGTAATCAGCGCCATGTTGACGCAGGAGCCGAGGAAGAAGCCGCCAAGGGTGGCAAGGATGTTGCGTAACATCGGAGATTCTCCGGGGGTGGTAGGGGACATAAGCCCTCCGAGCTTTGCAGCCTACAGGCTGATTCCCAGCACCCGCAGCCGCGCCGCCAGGGCCTCGGCCTTGGCCTCAGCCTCCTCGGCTCGGCGCTGCTGCAATTCCGCACGCTGTTGGGCATCCTCAGCGCGTTGGCCCTCCTCCTCCGCACGCCGTTGTGCCTCCTCTGCACGTTGGTGCTCCTCGTCCGCGCGACGTTGTGCCTCCTCCGCACGCTGGCGCTCCTCCTCCGCACGCTGGCGCTCCTCTTCCGCGCGCTGGCGTTCCTCTTCGGCACGTTGCAGCTCCTTCTCTGCCCGCTGCCGCTGCATCTCCGCCCGCCGACGTTGCGCATCCGCAAAAGCCGCATTCTCCACAAAGGTCAAAAAGGGCTGACCATCGGGATGAAAGAGCCGCAGCCCCCCCTCTATCCCGAAGCGGATCCCCATCTTCGGGCTCTGCCACCCGTTCATCTGCGGGATGGCCACCAATTGGTCTCCCTGCCGCTGCCAGCCCTCGACCCGCTCTTTGTAGGGGTCCACCACATAGTATTCCTCTACACCATAGCGCTGGTAGAACATCCGCTTTTGTTCCATCTCCCAGAGGGTGTTGCCGCGCGACAACACTTCCCAGATCACCTGGGGTGTCACCCCGGCCTCCTCCCACTGCAGGTAGGAGAGCCGGTGCCCTTTGGGCCGCCCGAAGGCCACCAGCACATCCGGGCCGATGCAGATTTTTGGCTGACCTTCCACCGGATACCACAAAATATTTCCTGCAACAAAATCAGGAAGTTCCTTATCCAGTCCACCCTGGATGGTCACAATCCACTGATATTGTAAGGTATTATCCGACATCGGCTGCCCGTCGCTGCATGGATAGTCCACCGGTGCAGAAGAGGGATCGGGTTTCCGGGCTGGCTGCATTTGGGAAGCATAACACAGGGGGCCCGAGGGCCGCCTTCAGGCGGCGCCCGCCCCTCTTGAAATTCCTCGGGGCGGCTGAGTCCGACTTTTGGAGCTTTTCAGACATCTGAAAAGCTCAAAAAGTCGGGCTGCGGTGCCCTCACAACCGCTGAAACAGCAGCTCTCCGAGTCGTTTTGCCACCTTGTTCAATCCTTCTTGGGTGAAGTGGACATCATCCAAAAAATCCCCCTCCCCCAGTCCGCTGACCTGCCCGGGTTCCCACCACTCCGCACCCTGGCCCTGCACCATGGCCTGCGCGCCGCTCCAGTCTTTTTTGGGAAAGGTAGGGTTGGTGGGCAGGGGGACAAAGGCAACCTTGATTCCTCTTCTCCGGGCTTCGGCGATGAGCTTTTTGGCCCAGAAGCTGGCGTCTTTTTCAAACCAGATGGATTCGCTTTGGGCTTTCCATCCGTCTTCTACGCTACTTCCCTGCGGGGGCTGGTTTTCTCCGGCCGG
>CAITDR010000080.1 GCA_903891165.1 uncultured Pseudomonadota bacterium | reverse complement strand
GGGCAGTCTTCAGGTTCAGCCTGCTCGCCTTGGCGCCTGCATGCAGGATCAGGCGCACCTGCTTGCGATCACGAAGGTTGATCGTGGCAAAAAAATCCCTAGTCCGAAAACTTGGCGACTTCCACTTGTAGCCCTCCACTATCTCCGGGCTGGCTTCGAGGATACAGTCACGCAACAGCAGTGCCGTAGACTTCAGAGGATGATCCAGACCTTCCAACAACTCTTCTACCTGAGGATCCCGACGGGGGGCCAGGGGCATCAGCCCTCCACCTGCGGATAGTGCGGGTGCTGCTTCTCCTCCACCAGAGCGGATCCAAAATCCAGGTTCACCCTCTTCTTCAGAGCGGCACGCCGGTCATTGGTCTGGTAGACCGAACGTGCCTTCTCCACAAAAACGGCATCAAAGCGACCGGCCGCCTCCAACATGCGCAGGTGATCCTCCACATCCCACAGCTGCTCGTTCACTTCTCGAAGCAGCCGGAAAAACTCCAGCGCCTCCGGCTCAGGAAGAGAAGCCTGCATCCAGGCTTCTCGGAGCACCATATACTCCCGCTTTACGTTGGCCAACTGTAAAGGGTCGCGGACACGGTCCCCCTTGATGGCGAGGATAGTCAGGCGGTCCAGGGCATCCCCGACCGAAGTGGGCGTGTGTAAAATCATTAGAAGTAGAAGTTTACACCCATGTTAGCCTGGACAGCGCCAGGGCGGGAAATGTCGTCGTCGGGCTTGTTGACGTAGCCGATGCCGCGCAGGTCAAAGTTCACCGAGGCCCGGTCTCCGACGCCCAGCTCCAAGCCGATGCCGCCGTGGGGCCCCCAGAGCGCCTGCTCGGTCTCCACCGTTCCCGACCTTCCCTGCGGATCATTGATGTTCCGCCCGGTGTAGGTCACCCCGGCCAGCACATAGGGGTTGAAGCGGCTCCAGGGCATGGCGAACAGCTCCGCCGACAGCGAAAAGGGCTGTTGGACGCGCTCACTTCCCCGGCTCCAGCTCTGATCGTGATAGGTCCACTGTGCCTCAAAGCCCAGGGCCTCCACCGGCCGATAGCGCAGGGCCAGACCCAGGCCAGCGTCGCCATAGCTGGCGCCATTGCTGTAGCTGGAAAGGTAGGAACCTCCACGGATACCTACGGCAAAGGTATGGGCACGATCCACCGTCCGCTTGGGTGCCTCCGCCTGCTCCGGGACCTGCTCGGGCTCGGCATCGGTGTAGTAGTGGTGGTGGACGACCGGCGGGCCGTACACAAATACCCCGTGGTACCAGTACACGGGACGACCATAGTACCATGGATCATACCAGTAGGGAGCGGGGCGCGCGTACACATAGTAGCGATGCGGACGCCACACACTGTAGTGATGGCGTACCCAGGCCTGGTGGTGAGCATGTGCTGCGTGGTGGTGCCGAATCACCGCGGCCCGGCGATGTGCGGCGGCAGAAGCGGCGACTTGGCGGGCGGTCTGCGCACGATGTTGCGCCATCACCCGGGTGGCCGGTGCGGAATTGGAGCCGCCGCGGCTGCGGGATACCGCCTGCACGGACGAGCTGCGGAAGTTGGCGGGCGCCGGAGCGGCCGACCGCCGACCTTGAGGGGCCGCGTTGGCCATCGCGGCGGGCTGCCCTACCTGCACCCGCTGGACCACCGGCGCCGACCGGGCTGGACCTTGGACGGGACGGGGGCTGGCGACGGTATTCGGCCGCCCTGCACGATCATCCTGCGATCCATCCCGCCCCCCACGATCCTCGGCGCGATCATCGACCGGGCGCGGGTTGGCGCGCACCGGCTCGCCAGAGGCGGGGCGGGCATCGTCTGAACGGCCGTCCGAAGGCCGGGAATCGGCGGGACGGGCATCGGCAGGGCGACTGTCGTTGGGGCGGTTGTCCGAGGGACGGGAATCCGCCGGACGCGCGTCGCTGGGGCGGGAATCCGAGGGACGACTCTCCGAAGGCCGAGAATCCGCCGGACGCGCGTCGCTGGGACGGGAATCCGAAGGACGGCTATCGGATGGCCGGCTTTCGGCGGGCCGGGGCTCGGCGGGACGCGACGGTTCACTGGGGCGCGCCGGGCTCCGCGACGGTTCGGCCGGCCTAGCCGGCTGCGAAGGCTGGGCGGGCTGCGAGGGCTGGGAAGGTTTGGCCGGGCCTTTGGCCGGCTGCGGCGCGGGCTTGGAGGGCTTGTTTCCCCCTTTGCCACTTCCTTTTTTGCCGCTACTTCCGCCCCGTTCAGCCTGTTCGTGGCGGCTGCCGGAGCTGGACTCCTTGCGATCGGCCGCAAGGGTCTGGAGGGGGAGAAGCAGCGCGAGGGAGCAGATCAAGATGCGTGGCATCGTACAACCCTTAGGGGCAAGGCCCCGATGAACTCTCATCCGATCATACGCACAAGGAGGCCTTTCTATTCAACCCCGACCAAAAAGCTGACGGATGCTCTGGACCGCTGCATCCTTGAGAAGGAAAATCCCCTCTTTTCCCGTCGCCCGAACACGTACCAATAGCCGACCGTCCGCGTCTTTTTCCGTCTGGCCCCACTCCAGCACCTGCTTGGCTCCCCCTTTCATGCGCAGCTCCAGGCGCGCACCGGTCGGGGCAAAGCTGTTGTCTGCGGCGACCCCATCGGCACGCAGGGTTGCCAGTGCGGTCGCCAGGGCCTCGGCACCCCGCTGATCCACGTCCAGGTTGGCAGGCTGCACCACCACCCAGCGCGCAGAGTCAGGCACCGGCTGGATCACCACGGTCAGGCCGCCATCGGTCAGCGCCATCGCCTCCAGCTCCGAACGCTCGAAGTGGAGGAGGCTCCGATCTTTGAGCACTTCCAGGGGAATGGTCATGGCCCGGTTGACCTGCACCGTAGCGCGGAGCACTTCGGGGATGGCATCCAACTTCAGAAAGGAGGCTTCGTTGTTGGAGCGGCTACCCAGGACCAGCTGGTGGCGGCTCCCATCGACAAGCTGCAGCTCGGCGATGGCGGCGGGAGGCGAAAAACCTCCGTCGTAGTCTGGATTCTGGAAGGAACCGACCCGGATCCGCGAAAGGATGCCGACGATCTCCTCGACGATGGCGGTGTCGATGGCAAAAGGTGCCTTCTCCAACACAAATTCACCCGGAAGAGGACGACCTTTTTCGTCGCTGCCCTTGCTGGGACCACGGGTGAAGTGTAGCTGTTCAGCACCCCTTGTCAGCGTAAGGACTTGCACAGTTTCAGGATCAAGCTGGAGTACCTGCCGGTTCCGCCACTCGGCGGCGCCACGGTCGTAGCGGGCGCGACCACCCACGTCGGCGCGGTAGACCTCTTCCGTTCCGGGCAGGCGGATAAAGCTGGTCCCTCCGACCGTATTGCGCCCCACGACGACGGAAAAAATGGCCGGACCTTCGGCGCCAAAAAGCTCTACGACTTTGGCGTCCTGATCGTCGAGCCCGTAGCTTTTGAGGTTGCCCTCGTCCACCTTGGCTTCCATCTTCACGCCGCCCGCAAAGAGCTTCAGAAGGGCACCGATCTGGGCCGCATCGGCCTCGGCCTGGACCGGGGCGATGATCTGCCAGGCGTCGGCGCTGCCCTTCTCGGTATTGGTGCGCTGCAACGTCAGCTTTTCAATGGGCGAAGAGATCTCGATACGCACCACACTGGCGGGAGTCACAGGCGGCAGCACCTGCACCATTTCCGGAGGCGCGGTCTGGACATTGGCAAGGTTGATCAGGCCGATCCCCAGCGCGATGGCCAGTAGAACCCAGCTCTTGGAGGTAAGCCTCATGCCCGTCCCCCGGCCTGACGACGGCGGCGTAGTTGCCGCAAGGCGCCATAGCCCAGCAAAATTCCAGGGCCAACCAACAGATTGAAGCCCTTCCAACCGGCCTGCTCGGTGGAGCTGGTGGCCGGCAGCGGCGGGATCTCAGTGTTCTTGGAGCGGATGCCGATCAGCGCAGTGTCCTGTACCAGCCAGTCCGCCAGATTAAACATAAATGGTACATTATTGGCGACCATATCGGCGGAGCCGGAGATCACCATGCGGGTCGTGGCCCCCTCCACCGTGAGCGCCCGCTCTTCTGGAAAATCCTTGCCATCGGCCGAGGGAATCCCCTCTTCCGGGCCGGGTACAGGGCGGGTCTCAAAAAAGGAGCGCAGCGCGCCGTTGACCGACACCATCACGCCGAAGGGGCCACGCTCTTCGTCGGGAAGGACTGCGGCAAGCTGGGTGGGATCCACGGTGCTGATACCCTGAACTGCACCGGCCGAAGCCGAGGTTTTGGCCAGCACCTCCACCTTCACGCCAGAGGGAAGCTCGGAAGCCGGGCTCAGGGTGCAGGTGAAGGGGAAGAGCATCTGCTCCAGACCACTCGTGAGCAAAGATTCGCGGGACAGCTCGGTCACCCGCGGGATCAGCGGGTAGGAAAGCTCGCGGTAGCTACTGTTGCCACCCTGCCGCACCGGAAAGCGCATGGAACCATTGGAAACCCGATCCACCACCACATTGCGGCCCACGACCACACCATAGTGGCCCAACAGCGGCGCAAGTCCAGAAACCACAGGTGTGGCGCGGTAGTTCCGCAGGTCCGGGCGCATGTTCATCAGAAAGACGCCCACGGCGCCACCGCGCATCAAAAACTGATCCACCTGGAACAGCGCGCGATCCGAATAGGGCTTCTGTGGCCCGACAATCAAGAGCGCATCCACTTCTTTGGGGATGGCGCCGGGGCCGCCTAAGGGGATAGGCGTCAGTACGGCCTTTTTTGCCAACCCCTCGACCATGGTGCGCATCGGCCCTTCGGGCTTGCCAAAATCGGGCTCGGAATGTCCGGTAGCAATGCCGATCACCGGCCGGTCCTCGGCCTTCTGCTCCAGCCGGTGGATTGCAGCCACCAGCTCGTATTCCAGCGTGGTCATGTCGGTGAGGGAGGGAAGGACTTCCTGCCGATCTCCGTACAGGAGCACCGCACCCATCCAGATCTTCCGCAGCTCGGAGCGGTCCGCTTTCTGGACGGTGTAGTCCAGCGTCTGGAGGCCGTATTTCTGGGCTTCCTTCAAGGCTTCGCTGTCCGTCGCGGGGTCCACCACCGTCAACTGTAGCTGACCCTTGCTGTAGGCAGCCAGCTCTGCCAGCTTGTCGCGGAAAATCTGCTCATGGTTATTGTAAGGAGCCTCAAGCCCCTTGGTGAACCACGCCTTGATCACCAGCGGCTTGTCCAGCTTGCCCACGATACCCTTCGAGGCATCGTCCAGGCTGTGGAGCCGTTGACGCGTCAAGTCCAGGCGCCATACATGCTGGGCAATGAAGGTGTTGGCAAAGACGACGATAGCCACCACCATCAGCATCTGAAAGCTGGCGTTGAAGAGCAGGTTTCGGCGTGCATCCCAGCTCATCCCAGCCTCCGCCTCTCCAGGCTGTACACCGCGATGTGCAGCGCCAGGCCGATCACCGAGCCAAAGAAGACCAGCCCCCCGGAGTCCACCACCCCGCGCGAGAAATTCCCGAAGTGGTAGTCAAAAGAGAGCCACTGCACCAGCCCCAGCCACTCTATCGGCATCTTGTCCAGAAAAAAGCCGCTGACAAAGGGGAAGATGGACACGGTGATCGCCAGCAAAAAGGCGACGATCTGGCTGGAGGTTACCGACGACGCTGCAGTGCCGATGGCCGCAAGCGCACCCCCCACCAGCAAAAGCCCGAAGTAGCCGCTCATCACCGGCCCAAAATCCAGGCCGGACTCGGTGAACATACGAAAGAGTAGCGGCGGACCATCGGCACGCGCCGGCGTTCCCAGAACCAAAAGTGTGACCGGGTAGGTGAAGGTGCTGGCCAGGGCCACCGCAACCACCACCATCGCTGCCAGGTATTTGCCAAGAACCAGCTCCTCTTCTCGCACCGGAAGGGTCACCAGCATCTCCAGGCTGCCGGTGCGCCGCTCCTCCGCAAAAAGGCGCATGGTGATCGCAGGAATCAGCAGCACCAGGAAGATACCGCTCCAGAAAAACACACTCCGCAGGCCGACTGTTCCCGCCGCGAACAGGTCATCAAACCACAGCGCAAAGGCGCCGACCAGCACCACATAGGCGGGCACCACAAAGTAGGCCAGCGGCGAGTCGAAGTAGGCGCCCAGCTCACGGCGGGCAATGGCGAAGACGTTATTCACAGCCGCCCGGATGTATGCAGATGTTCGGGAGAGTCAAGGGGGGGCAGCAGCAAATGCGCCTCCGATATGAAAAAACGGGGGTCGAAGGGGGTCATAAGCCGAGTTCTGTTCCGGCAGAAAGTTGCCTCTCTGCCGGGGGGAACCATTCCTCTAGGCCCACCATTGCTGGGGGGCTCCAGCAGCCAACCCGGACCTGAGGGCGGGCCGCCCTGATCCTCTCTGGCCTTGCTCCGGAGGGGGTTTGCCTGGCCGATTCCGTCGCCGGAACCGCCGGTGCGCTCTTACCGCACCCTTTCACGATCACCAGCAACTTGCGTCGCTCCATCCTCGTGCCAGCCTTGCCCGAGGGCTTGGCTGTACAAGTTCGGCGTCGTGGTAAAACCACGTACGGGCTCCCTACTTTCTGTTGCACTTTCCTCCAGCTTGCGCTGACCGGGCGTTACCCGGCCTCCTGCCCTGTGGAGCTCGGACTTTCCTCTCGCTTTCGCCAGCGGTTCCCTGCCCCCCTTCGACCATCCCTCCCCTAACCCGTTTTTTTCGGGGCTGGCCCGCGGCCGACCGCCCCGGTTAGACTTTCCCCATGGCACGTAGCCGAAAAATCCTGTTGGTGGCCCTGAGCCTGCTCACGCTGGCAGGCGCAGGAGGCTATGCCTATGTGAAGAGCCGCCCCGATCCCAGCCCCCAAGAGCAGAAATTCGAGGACGTGTCCCCCGAAGATATGGAACGCTGGATGCAGGATATCGGCTACACCGAATAACATGCGCTCCGGTCCATTTTCGCTACTCTGTCTACTCTGCTTTCTGTTACTCCTGGGACTGCGCTTCTTGCTGCCGGGGGTGGCGGGGAGGGTAGAATTGGCGGTTGCACCTTCTTCCTCGGAGAGTATGGCAGTACCCCCCAAACCGGAGGGCATGGAGCCGAGCACCGCGCCGCTGGATGCCGAGGGCTCCGGTCGGGGCCGCCTGAGTCCGGAGGCCTGTGCGGGCCTGGCGACGGAGGTGCAGGACATCTGCTGGCAGGCTCTGGCGCGCCAGCAGGGTGCCGCCGATCCCGAGGCGGCACTGGCGCTCTGCCCGAAAATCCAGGATGCAGAGCTGAGGTTGGAGTGCAGCTCAGATGTGGCGGAGGCCGTCGCGCCCCTGAATCGCCTTCGTGCCGAACAAATTTGCGATACGATCGAATCGGTGAAATGGCGTGGACAATGCCACTTCGGGACCGGGCTGGCCCTGGCCGAGCTGGATCCCCCCTACGCCATGAGCCGCTGTGAACATGCGGAGATTTTTAAGCTGTTCTGCCGCCATGATGTGGTGGGCGAGATCGCCTTGGTGAATGTGGATTTTGCGGTTCAGACCTGTGCGAAGGAAGAGGGCGGTGAGCTGCAGCGGAAGACCTGCTGGCATGGCATCGGAAAGTACCTTGCCCGCAGGGATATGGGAGAGGCGGAACAGGCGTGCAACCGAACAACCCCGGCGTGGACCAGCAACTGCTACCATGGCCTGGGCTGGGGGGCTGCAGAGCGTGATGTGGAAGCCGCCCTTCAAGGCTGCGAAAAATTTGCTTCCTGGCGGGAAAATTGCCGCCAGGGAGTCGCGCACCAGCAGAAGCGGGTGGATCCCGACCGGGCGCTCAGCCTCTGCCAGTCGATCGTGGACGAACGAATCCGTACGCGCTGCTTGGACTTTGTGAGCCGCTAAGGCTTTTTTTTCGTTTTTCCTCCCTCAGCTGGGATTCGGCTGGCTTTCCCAGACCGGCTGTAGTAGGATTCCAGGTTGATCCCCTTCCCTCCGAAGGGGTTGGGGTACCCATGGCACGCTTCGACCGCAGCCAGAAACAGGCTCAGACTCCCCAGATCGCCCGGAAGCCGGGGAAGGAACGGCGTTCTTCTGTGCAAAGCGCGGAGGAGCCGTCCACAGGATCGCAGCTGCAGGGGATGCTGGGCAACCGCACCATGCTGACCGCACTTACGTCGGATGATGCCTGGAACAGTCTGGTGGAAGGGGCGTTGGTCCTGGATGATCTGGGAATCCACACGCCGGGTACTGAGCTGCTTTCCAACGAAAGAATGATGGGCATGCTCTCCGAGGTGGGACCGGGTGCGGACCCCTTCTCGGGAGAGTTGTCGGTGGACGTGCAGGCCAAGGGAGAAGAGGGCGAGCAGGGGCCCTCCGCAGGCGCACTGGTCAACCGCGCCATGGGCCGCGGTGGGCGTGCGCTGCCAGGGGATGTACGGACGGAGATGGAAGGGAAGTTCGGCGTCGATTTTTCGGCTGTACGTATACACACCGATGGAGCATCTGGCGTCGCATCCGATGCCATCAATGCCCGCGCTTTTGCGGTAGGCCCGGACATCTACTTCAACGCCGGAGAGTTCAACCCCGGCTCTACCGAGGGCAAGTTCCTCCTCGCGCATGAGCTGACGCACGTGGTCCAGGGTGGGCTGGCACCTGCGGCCAAAGCCAATCTTGGCGGCGTCAGTGTGTCTTCGCCTTCCGATCCGCACGAAAAAGAGGCCGATGCGGTGGCGATGGAAGTGGTGCGGGGTGCGGCCGGGGTAGCGCTCGGGCGCCTCGGCGGCGGGCAGACGGGCCAACTGGGCCGGGATCCCGAAGGTTCGGTCAAACGTTTTGCAGGCGCATCCTTGCCCGCCGGACTGAGCCGCAAGGCCGAGTCCACCGGTCCTTCCTCTACGGCCGGCACCCCGACCGTCGATCTGCTTCAGACGCGCGACCTGTCGAGTGTATTCACCACCCAGCAGCAGGCGGGCGCGCAGCAGCAGAGCGGCGCCACCGGGGCGGGTACCCAGCAGGGCGGCGCCCCCACCGGCCAGAACAACGTCCAAGCGGTCAACGTCAAGCTGGGCTCGATGGGCTCAGGCTCGATCAACGTACGCAAGGACGCCCAGGGGAATATCTCGGGGGGAACCGGCACGATCACCCTGAATGGCGGTGTTTTTGTGCATGCGCCCACCCAGATCCAGCTTCAGGTGGACGGCAAGGGTGGCGTCAGCGGAAGTGCCCAGGTGGAAGGCAGCACGTTGACCATGGGCCAGCTGAAGGCCGACGGCAGCCTGACCCTGAAGATCGACCAGGGCGGCTTCTCCGGAACCGGCAAGCTCTCGGCCAAGCTGGGCAGTCTGCTCACCGGAGAGCTGGCCTTGATGGCGGGTTCTGACCTTTCCCTCGTCGGCACGCTGAAGCTGGCAGAGGGTTCGCCCATCCCCGGCACGGGTGCACTCACCGTCACCCAGAACAGCGCGGGCACCACCATCGGCGGGGCCATCCATGTGGCCTATGGTCCGCTCACCGGTGATCTGCAGGGTAAAAAGGACGGAGACAACTACACATTTGGTGGCGACCTCACCATCGCAACGGGCGGCGGCAGCGGCACGGTGACCATGTCGGTCACTGACAGCGGCGTCGTGAGTGGCACCGGTAAGGTGCTCTGGCCGATCAGCGAAAATCTCCAGTTCGACGCCAATGCCAGCTTCGACTCCTCCGGCGAAGTCAGCCTGGACGGCAAGCTGGACATCGGCAAGCTGTGGAATGCCCAGGGCGTGACCGCCAGCGGCACCGCCAAGGTGAGCAAGAAGGGCGAAATCTCCGGCTCTCTCACCTTGTCCGCCGATCAGGTCAACCTCGCCACCGGCGCCATCAAGACCTCCGGCTCGCTCACCCTGAAGCTGGCCCCCACGGGCTTCAGCGCCGAAGGGGAGCTTTCCGCCACCGTCGGCAAGTTGCTCTCTGGAAAGATCACCCTTCAGACGGGCGAAAACCTCGCACTGGCCGGGACCTTGTCGCTGGCCGAAGGCTCCGCCTTCCCCGGATCGGGCAGCCTCTCCTTCAGCCACGGCGCGGAAGGAACAAAAATCGACGGCGCCGTCGATGTGGCCTGGGGCCCCCTCACCGGGAAGCTCACCGGCACGAAGGATGGCGAAAGCTGGAGCCTGGGCGGGGATCTCAGCGTTACCACCGGGGGCGGCAGCGGCAGTGTGACCGTCAAGGTCACCGATCAGGGCCTGATGAGCGGCAGCGGCAAGCTGAAGTGGCCCATCAACAGCAACCTGATGTTGGACGCAGATGCCAGCTTCGACGCCGAAGGTGGCCTGACCCTGAACGGCAAGCTCGACATCGGCAAGCTGTGGGGCGCCGAAGGTATCGTGGCCGATGGCTCGGTGAAGATCAGCAAGGAGGGCAAGCCCACCGGCAAGTTCACGCTCTCTGCCGAACAAATCAACTTGGCCCTGGGCAAAATCAAGACCTCCGGCTCGGTCACCCTGGAGCTCACCGAGACCGGCTTCAGCGGCTCGGGCGAGCTGGATGCCAAGGTTGGAAGCCTTCTTACCGGCAAACTCTCCGTCAGCGCGGGCGCCGATCTGGCCCTCAGCGGCCGCCTGGATCTCGCCGAAGGCTCGCCCTTCCCCGGCTCCGGCAGCCTGCAGGTCAAGCATGACAAAAATGGCACCAAGGTGGACGGCGCCATCGACGTGGCCTGGGGCCCCCTCACCGGCGTCTTCCGCGGCCAGAAAGCTGGGGACTCCTGGAACCTGGGCGGCAAGCTGTCGATCAACACCGGCGGCGGCAGCGGCAGCATCCAGGTCGAGGTCACCGACGAAGGTCTGATGAGCGGCAGCGGCAAGCTGAAGTGGCCCATCGACGGCAACCTGACCCTGGACGCAGATGCCAGCTTCGACGCCGAAGGTGGCCTGACCCTGAACGGCAAGCTGGATGTGGGCAAGGTCTGGGGCGCCACCGGCGTCACCGCCAGCGGCGTGCTGAAGGTGAACAAGGAGGGCAAACCTTCCGGTTCGATGACCCTTTCCGCCGAACAGGTGAACATCAAGGGCTTCGCCGCCCAGTCCGGCTCGGTCACCGTGACCTTCCGTGACGGCGCGATGGACTTTGCCGGCGCCATGAAGATGGCCTGGGGTACCCTGGCCACGGCCGACATCACCGCCTCCTCGGAAGGCGGAAAACTCTCCTTTGAGGGTGACTTCAAGCTCAACATCCTGGGCTCGCACTTCGATCCGGAGTCCATCAAGCTCAAGGTGGCCGATGGCTCGGTCACCCTGGACGGCGAGTTCGGCTGGACCTGGAACGAGAAGCTCAAGGGGACCTTCAAGGTCAACTATGCCGATGGCTTCTCCGGATCGGGCTCGGCAGAGTTCCAAGGTGGAATGAATTCGGGCACGGTGACGGTCAACGCCAGCAAGGACGGAAAACTTTCAGGTTCCGGCAACCTTTCGATCAAGCCCTTCCCCTGGTTCGGCCTGGACGCCAGCGTCAAGGTCTCCGAAGAAGGCAAGATCGACATCGACAAGGTCGGTGCAAAGGCCAGCATCAAGCTGCCCGGTGTCAAAGACGGTGCCAAGGTCGATGTCAACGGCAAGCTGGACGATCAGAGCAACTTCGACGGTACCATCAAGATCGACGTGGGCTCCTTCACCATCCCCGGCGTCACCTTCACCGGTAGCGGCCTGACCATCGGCGTACATGGTGGCTCTGCCGACGTAGAATCGGCCAACCTGGGCGTCAAGACGGCCATTGGCGAAGGTACCCTGGACGTGAAGAAGGAAGGCGACGGTCTGGCCTTCACCACGAAGATCGATCTGACCCTGCCCAAGATCAAGGAAGCCACCGTAGAGCTGTCCTTCCGGCCCGGCGACATCATCGAGGGGGAGGCGAAGGCCAAGGCAGAATTGGGCGGAGCAAAGGGCGCTTTCGACGTCCACGTCAAACAGGAAGGTGCGGCGGGGATGAAGGTCTGGGGCGAAGGTAGCCTGGAATACAAAAAGGGCATCCTCGACGGCCACATCGAAGCACGCCTGTCCAAGGAGAACAAGTGGTCGGGCGAGGGCAAGCTGGCCGCCAAGATCACCAAAAACCTCAAGGCCGACGCCGAGGTGGAGGTCTCCGAAGAGGGCAAGATCAAGATGGCTGCCGAGATCGCGCTGGCCAAGGGCCTCACGCTGTTCGAAGGCAAGGACAAGGAGTTCAAATCCCCTGAATTCTCCGTCTCCTTCCCCATCCTGGGCTTCAAGATCCCCTTCATCAACGTGGGTGTGGGCATCACTGCCGACATCAGTGCCGGTCTGACCGCCAAGCTCGGTGTGAAGCCTGCCACCATCGACGAAGCCTCTCTGACCGCAAATGTCGAAGAACTCGGCGAAACCCCTCCGGTCTTCGAGCTGAAGGGCAAGGCCAGCGCCGGCGCCTATGCCGACCTGAGCCTCTTTGTGGAGGGGGCGCTCTCGGCCTCCGCCGTCATCGCCTCTCTCTCCGGCTTCCTGCGGATGACCGGTGGCCTGAAGGCCGAAGCCGACCTGTCGCTGGCCGTGGATGCAAAGGGTTCTTCGCCTTCGGACTTCGTTTTCGACGCCAACGCCATGCTCAAGGCGGGCCTGAACCTGCATGCGGACGTGACCGCAGGCGTGAAGGCCAAGATCGGCTGGGGCTGGCTTTCCAAGACCAAGGAGTGGTCGAAATCCCTGGCAAGCTGGAGCTACGACACCGGCCAGCAACTGCAGTGCAACGCTGGGGTTCACTACAGCGAGCAGGAAGGCGTCAAGGTGGACTTCGACTACAAGGCGCCCAACCTGAACTACCGCGGTATGGCCGAAAATGCCGCCAAGAAGATGATGTAAGCGGAGGGAGCCTTAGGGGAGGAGGAAGCCCTGGCAGCCGGGGCATACATGCACCGCCCGCCCCATCATCGTCTCCACCACCCGCTGGGGAGTCACCAGCATCTGGCAGGAGCTGCAGATGCCGTCCACCACGTTCACCAGGGCGGGGCGCCGCTTCCGGCGTAGCTCCTCGTAGTGGCCATTCCACTCGCGCGGGAATTCCTTAGCGGCGAGCTCCTTTTTGGCCAGCCATGTCGTCATCTCTGCCCGCAGCGGAGCCTCGCGCACCGAACGAGCCGCCGCCAGTTGTTCGCGGGTGGCCGCCACCTTTTCCCGCTCTTTCTCCAGCTCCTTCTTCTCTTTTGCGGCTGTCTCCTGTAGATCCATAAGCTCCAAGAGCCGCGTATCCAGCCCGTCCAGAAGCCCGGCAATCTGCGCAAGCTGCCGCTCCGAGGCCGCATAGTTGGGCGACGTGCCGGTATCGATCATCCGCTGGGTGTTTTTGCGGCGCTCCTGCAGCTCCTCGGACTCCCGCGTTTTTTCGCGTTCTTCCTTGGAGTAAGCCGCGGCTCGCGTCTTGACCGCCTCCAGCTTCTTGTCCAGCTCGGCCAGCTCGGCCGTCGCCCGATTCAGGCCGCCGATCAGGCTGTCAAACTCGGCTTTCAGCCGATCAATGGAGGCATCACACTGCCAAAGGTTGGAGATCAGGACCAGCGTAGGGTGCATGATCACAGTGTAACGCCAACACCGGGGGAGGAGGGATAGGCCCGGCAGGAATTGAACCTGCGACCAGACGGGTATAAGCCGACTGCTCTAACCGCTGAGCTACGGGCCCCCTTCTCGGCACATTTAACCGGTCGCTCCGCCAGCCGCCTTAACGTGCTGGGGCTTCCTGCATCCGCAGCTCGGCTTCCCCGAACTCCAGGGCGTTGGCGCGGGAGGTGCTGCGCTGCTCCGGCGGCAGGGCGGCCTCCATCCGGTCGTGGACCATCTTCACTTTTTCCTCCAGGTTCTCGGAGGTCCAGTCGGTCGGGTAGATGGGATCCAGCACCTGAATGCGCACATTTGTCGGGTAGATCGCCATCGATCCACGCCGCCATGCTCCCTGCACGCCCGACACCACCACGGGCACCACCGGGAGTCCCGTCGCAAGCGCCATATGCGCAAAACCCTTTTTGAACTCTTTGATCTTCCCATCACGAGAGCGGGTACCCTCAGGCCACAACCACAGGCCCAGGTTATAGCGCTTCATCAACACGGCTACATCTTTCAGTGCCTCGACCGCCTTGGTGGTGTTGCTACGATCAATGCGAAGATGCCCTGCGAGAAGGTAGAGAAGTCCGAAGAAGGGGTAGTAGACCACCTGCTTTTTGGCCACACCGCAGACCCCGTAGGGCGCCATCCAGATCCCGATGAAGATGTCGTGGATCGAGGTATGGTTGCTGATGTAGATCGCCGGATAGTGACGCTGCGTCTCGCGTACCATCGAAAAATCCATCTGTGCGCTGGCCAAAAACAAAACGCCACGAGAGATCAACTTTCCCGCTGCATTTCCCAAGTAGATCCGATAGCGGCGACTGGGAAGCATCACCAGCATGGGCGGCACGAAGACCACCATCACACAAAAAATGAACACCAAGCCGACCAGGATCCGCAGGCCACTGACAATCAGGTTCACGTCTCCCCTCTGAAACGAGTCCGATTAACGCACATCCTTGTCACCACATGGTCACCGGCGACAGGATTGGTGCAGGCTTTTCCTCGAAGGGGATTTTCGGTTAGACGCGGGCATGTCGAAAAGCCCCTCCGCCGCCCGTCGTGCCCTGCTCTGGTGGTTTGCCAGCCCGGCCAATGCGCATGTCTCTGTGAGCGTCGCCATTGATTTTTCCGCTTCCAAAGCCTGGTTAGAAGGTCTGAACCAACGAGGACTGCGCATCTCTCTCCACCACTTGATCATGGGCAGCGTGGCCAGGGTGATGCGCGAATTTCCATCGGCCAACGCGCGGATTTTTGGAAGCAGGATCGTCCGAAAGGAGGAGGTGGGCATCGTGATGCCGGTGAACCTCCTGGGGCACCCCGGCGAGCGCCGCTCCGAGCTGACCTTGACCGTCCAGAAGGCGGTGGACGGCAAAAGCCTGCAGGAGCTTGCGGCACAGAGCCGTCAGGACGTGGAGAGTACACGGCAGGGAACGGCGCTGGATCCCTTCACAAAATTCATGTTCCAGTTTGCAGAAAAGGCACCCGGACCATTATTTCGGGGAGGCCTCTCCATCATGGATACGATCAGCCAGTCCCGCATTGGCGAATTTTTTTATGCGCTGACGCCGTTTACAACGGCCATCAGCAACCCCGGAGCGGCGATTCCGCAGGCTCCTGGGGTGTGGCTGCGGGGAGCCGCCATTTCCCTGCCGCAACGACTGGTGCATGTGGGCAGCCTCTGGGGGGTCAGCCCGGTGCAGGAAGAGGTGGTACCGGTGGAGGGCCGCGCCGAAGTGCGTCCGATCCTGCCGGTGGTTCTGGTCTTCGACCACCGACTGGTGGACGGTGTGATGGCGGGAAGGATGTTGCAACGATTCGCCGAGATCCTGCAGCAGCCAGCAGCCGTCTTTGGAGAGGAGGCAGAACGCCGGATTTTCTGATTTTGTAGTCTGCACTACATTCTTTGTCGGACGCCTTCTATCGACCGAACAAGGCTCAGCCCTTCCCAGAAAAAGCGACCACAAAAGCATATTCCTGGGCTGCCTCCCGGTAGTGCTGGTAGCGTCCGGACTTCCCGCCGTGGCCTGCCTCCATTTCCACCCGGAGCAGGATCGGCTGGTCGGACTGGTTGTGGTCGCGCAGGCGTGCCACCCACTTCGCGGGCTCAAAATACTGCACCTGACTGTCCCACAGACCCGTAGTGGCCAGCACGGCGGGATAGGCCGCCGACTGCACATTGTCCATGGGCGACCAGGAGCGGATGCTCTGGAAAGCAGCCTCCTCCCCCGGATTTCCCCACTCGTCATACTCGCCAGTGGTCAACGGCAGCCGGTCGTCCATCATCGTGGTCAGCGCATCCACAAAGGGTACCTGTGCCACCACCGCACAAAAACGATCGGGTCGTAAATTCATCGCCGCCCCCACCAGGAGCCCCCCAGCACTGCCCCCCATCGCCACCATCCGCTGCGGGTGACACACCTTCTCCTCTACAAGAACATCCGCGGCAGCGATAAAATCGGTAAAGCTGTTCTGCTTGTTCGTGGTGCGCCCCTCCTCGTACCAGCGGCGCCCACACTCCTGTCCGCCACGCACATGCGCAATGGCATACACAAAACCGCGATCCAGCAGCGACAGGCGCCCGGCCGAAAAATAGGGATCCAGGGAGAGTCCGTAGGCGCCGTAGCCGTAGAGCAGAAGTGGCGCCCGGCCGTCCAGTGCCGTGTCCCGGCGATACACCAGGGAGATCGGGATCTGTCGCCCATCCAAAGATGTTGCATAACGACGCTCTGTGATATAGCCCGCCGGCTCATAGCCGCCCAGCACCGCCTGCCGTTTCCGCTGGATCCGCTCCCCGGTGGCCAGCACCCAATCATAGACCGTCTCCGGATTGGTCAACGAGCCGTAGTGGTAGCGTAAGGTGGGGCTGTCCGGATCGGGATTGTGGCCGATCCAAGCGGTATAAGCCGCCTCGTCCGAGGCGAGGATCCGGTCCTCGCTGCCATCCCAACGGAGCAGCCGAATACGACGGAGGGCATCGGCGCGCTCGCCGATCACCAGCCAGTCGCGCAGCGGCAGGATCTGCTCTACAAAAACATCCTCGCGGTGTGCCACCCATTCCTCAGCTTGTTCAGCACCGTCTGCCTGCCGGAGAATACGGAAGTTCAGCGCCCCTTTGTTGCTGCGGATGATCCAGTGGTCGCCCAGGTGGTCCAGATGGTACTCGTGATCCCGTTCTCGTGCCCAGAAGGGACGGAAAGTGGGATTGGGCCCCACAGGAGCAAACAATACCTCGCTGGTGACGGTGGATCCGAGATGAATCAGGGCATAGGCTTCGTCCGTGGTGGTGCCCACACCCACATAAAAGGACTCGTCCTCTTCTCGATGAAGTACAGGATCTTCCTTGGGATCGGTACCCAAGCGGTGCAGGAGCACCTCGAAGGGGCGAAGGGTCTCGGGATCGTTGCGCACATAGAGCAAGGTCTGGTCGTCCAACCAGACCACCGAGGTGGAGCACCCGGGGATTTGATCCTGCAGGATCTCCCCCGTGTTCAAGTCCTTCACCCACAGCATGTGCTGACGACGGCCGACGGTATCCTCCAGCCAGGCCAGACGCCGCCCGTCCGGACTGGGCGCCCAGCCGCCCATGGCACAGTAGCTCTGGCCCTCGGCACGCTGGTTCAGGTCCAGCATTTGCTCCTCAGAGGCTCCATCCTGGTCCCGACGACGAAAATAGAAAGGATTTTCCTTACCTTTTTCGAAACGACTCCAATACCACCAGCCCCGGTAGCGCCAGGGCACCGAGTTGTCGTCCTGCTGGATGCGGCCCAGGATCTCGGCGTAGATCTGGTCCTCCAGGTCCTTGTGGGGCGCCATCACCGCCTCATAGTAGGCGTTCTCCGCGCGCAAGTGCTCCAGCACCTCCGGACTCTGGCGGCTGTCGTCGCGCAGCCAGTGGTAGGGGTCGGTGCGGTCCCCGAAGGGGGAGGGCAGGAGCGTCGGGCGGGCAGATGGGCGGGGAGGCTTCATGGCACAGAAACTACACACCGCCCGCCCGCCGCAAAGGACCGGTCTACAGCTCCAGGAGCTTGGCGCCCAATTTGTAGACCGCTGTCATACGATTCCGGGCTTTGGTCGCCTCTTCCTTCAGTACATCCGCCAGGTCATCCTGAAGTGCCTCCTCCAGCGTCTGCTTGCGTGCCCCCTGCTCCTTGTACGTGATCTGCTTGGAGGAGTGCGCCTGGAAGGGCGCGGCACATACCGCGCGGGCGCTATCCAGATCCCACAAAATCAGCCAGGCCACCACATCGCCGCCTTCATACTCGGCATCTTCCACCAACCCCGCCTGCTTGGAGACGACGGGCGGACTGAAGCGGGAAAGGCGAAAGACCCAGATGCGCGAGCCTTTTTCGGCGAAACGTTTGCTCAGCGTCTCGGCCTCACTTTTCAGACTGTAGCCGGTCTTTTCACTCATCTTAAAGACACGACCTACGGTATCGTCACTCATCCAGCCAAGAATCGGACTTTCCCGTGTATCTTTGCCCTCCAGCCCCGCCAGTGCCTCCAGGGCACCCTGCTCAATCCGGATCGGGGTGTCCATCCCCATGCCGTTCTTGTGGGCCTCCTTCCGGCTCTTCAGGTCCGCCGCCAGCAGATCGTCGGGACAACGCTTCTCTTCGGGCTTGTAGGAAGAAAGGAGCCCCCCCGCTAATTTCAGTTGAATGCGGATGGTATCCATAAGGGTGGTCCGAACAGCATTCTCTACCTCCCGCTTTTCCTCAAGCTCTTTGGAGGGGAAACAGCAGGCGAGGATCCAGAAAGAGCAGAGGACGGCAAAGCCGTGTAGGGCGCGTATCCTCTCCTGCTAACATCTATTTCCCCAGTGCAGCCTCGATGGCCGTGCGCAGCTCGGCCGCATCGGGGGTCACCTTGGAGCTGAAGCGTCCCACCACCTTTCCTTCTCGGTTGACCAGGAATTTTTCGAAGTTCCAGCCAATGTTTTTGCCTCCGCCCGCCTCGCTGCCCACCAGGAACTGGTACAGGTCGCTGCGGGCTCCCCCGTTTACATCCTGCTTCTCCAGGAGCGGAAAGGTGACCCCGTAGTTCATCCGGCAAAACGTCGCAATCTCTTCAGGTTTTCCAGGCTCCTGGCTGCCAAACTGGTTGCAAGGCACGCCCACAATCACCAGCCCACGCGGCGACAGCTCCTTGTAGAGCGCCTCCAACCCTTCGTATTGGGGCGTATAGCCACATTTGGAGGCCACATTCACGAAGAGCACCACCTTTCCGGCCAGCTCCGCCGAGGGCATGGCTGTTCCATCCAGCTTGACCAGGTTCAAGGCAGAGAGTGTGGTAGCGGCCGCCTCCGCCGGGGGGCTGACAGGGCCGAAGCTAGGGGCACAGGAGAGGGCGAGGAGAACCCAGTACATACAAGCTCCTTGAACTGATTTTGAATACAATCTGAATATAGACAGCGGACCGCGGGCTGTCCACCACCCACCGCAACATACCGAGGCGGGAGCCCTGGAGCACCGCTGCCATGCAGATTAGAACGTAGGTCTTCTGGAGCAACGATGGACACCTGGAACGATACCTTCCTCGATCAGGCCCGGCAGCGGCAGGATCCCTCGGCTGACGCCGTGATCGCGGAGATCTTCGCCTCCGGAGATCTTGCCCAGGCCAATGCGCTGTTTCGCCGAATCCAGCTGAACCAGGATGGCATCCCCGACGATGTGGGGCCCGATGTTCTGGAGGAGTGGATGGAGCGCACCGACACCCTGCCCACCTGGTACGACCGACGTAAATGTCTGGCAGGGCAGCGGCTTTTTCAGCGGCAGGGTATGGCGGTGGTGGCGGCCTTGTTCAACCGCGCCCTGCCCCAGTCCTACTGCGGCTGGAAGGGAGTGCAGGCCCTGCATATGACCAGCCAGCTCACCCGGGATCCCACCCGCCGTATCGCCGAGACTGCCCAGCTGGTCTTTGATGTAACCGACCCCGGTGCCTTTGAAAAAAATGGCCGTGGAATACGGTCCTGCCAGAAGATCCGTCTGGTCCACGCAGGGGTACGCTACCTGATCCAACACCAACAGCCGCAGCGTTGGAACCCCGCCTGGGATCAGCCCATCAACCAGGAAGATATGGCAGGAACCATCCAGCTTTTTTCTATGGCTGTGCTGGAGTCCCTGGAGAAGATGGGCATCGATCACAGCCCCGAGGAGGCCGCCGGCTACATGCACGTCTGGAAGGTGGCCGGCTACCTGTTGGGCGTGGAGGAAGCACTTTTGTGTGACGACTATGAGGAGGGCAGGCGTATCGAGAGGATCATTGCCCAACGCCAGTTTTCGCCCTCCTCTCAGGGGCGCGACATGGTGCAGGCGCTGATCAAGTGCCAGCAGGATATTCTCCCCGGAAGGCTGGCCGATGGCAGTATTCCCGTGGTGATGCGCTGGCTCTTGGGGGACGAGTACGCGGATATGCTGGATCTTCCGAAACTTCCGCTGACCGGTCTGTTGACGACGCCAGTGCGGATCTTCAGCCACTTCATAGACGAGGCAGGCGACGAATCCCGCCTTGCGGCTGCCTTTTTCAGCAAGTTCAACCGCAGTATGATGCGCGGCCTGCACGCCTGGTTCCGGGACTATCGGAAGATCGAATTCCGCATCTCGCCGACGCTGGCGCAGGAGTGGGATCTGTAGGCAAAATCCACTGAATGAAGCCTCATTCAGTGGTGGATTCACCGCTCCAGAGCTCGGGAATTTTTCGCGCTCTTGGGGAGCCGGGGATTTTGGGCCACAGGGTACAGCTTACGACGCGGTGGTGCTGATCCTCCTGCTCGCACCAGGGGCAGAAGACGCAGACCCGCTGGGAGGCCGCGGCGTTCTGGCGCCACTTGTGCGGCAGATCGGGATCGGCGAGCAGCGCCCGGGCCATCCCCACCAGATCGGCTTGTTCTTCCTGGAGGATCCCTTCGGCCTGATCGGGGTGGACGATCTTTCCGGCGGCCACGATGGGAGTGGTACAGCCCGCGGCGCGGACGGCGCTACGGATGCCGGCGGCCAATGGCAAATTCACCGCGAAAGGATCCTGCTTGGACCTGGGGATACAGCGATGTCCGGAGTTGCCGGTGTAGGGGTAAGCCGTCTCCCCCACCCCCGGCTGCTTGGCGTCGTCGAACTTGCCGCCACGCGAGATGGAGAGAAAATCCAGGCCTGCCCTCGCCAAAGCCACGGCGATGGCCTGTGCATCCTCGATGCGGTTGCCCCCGAGCTGGCCATCCTCCTGGAGAATGTCTTCCGAGCCCAACATGCGGCAGCCGACGATAAATTCCGGTCCTACTTCCTCCCGAACAGCGTGGACCACTTCGAGTGGTAGGCGCATCCGGCCCTCAAAATCGCCCCCATAGGCGTCGCGCCGCGGGTTGGTCACCGAGAGGAAAGAAGCCAGGGTGTAGGCATGAGCAAAATGCAGCTCCACCCCATCAAAGCCGGCCTCGCGGGCACGCCGGGCGGCAGCGGCAAAGTAGCCGGGGATGGCCTGGATCTCTGAGAGGCTCAGATCGCCGATGGTCTGACGGTAGCCGTAGCGAAAGTCCCGAAGCTGGCGAGCATCCAGGTAGGAGGCAGCATTCTCCTCAAAGCTGCTGTCGTCCAGACTCAGCAGCTCGGGAGGCAGGTGCCCCCGGCGCACCATCGCCTCCAGGTATTCACGCGTCGCCTTACGTGTAGCAATCTTCAGAAAATCAATAATCTGGGGGAGGAGGAGGG
>CAITDR010000079.1 GCA_903891165.1 uncultured Pseudomonadota bacterium | reverse complement strand
TCCTCCTCCTCCTCCCCCGGAAGCCCCAGCATCATATAGACTTTCAACTGCTTGTACTTATGCTCTTTCGCAGCCTCCGCGCATGCCAACAGATGTGCCTCGGTGGTGCCCTTCTTGATCGTCCGTCGTAAGCGCTGCGATGCCGCGTCGGAAGCCACGGTCAGCGTCTGATAGCCTCCCTTGCGCAAGAGCCGGGCAATATCCGGCTTTAAAGCAATCCGATCCCCCCGCAGCGACGAGATCCCCACCTCCCGTCCGCTGTCCACGAGGGCCCCCAACAACTCCACCAGCCGGGGATGATCCGAGATCGCCGCCCCCACCAGCCCCACCCGCCGCGCTTCCTCGGGTACAAAGCCCAGGATCGCCTCCGGACTCACCAGGCGCATGCCGCCGTTGGTGCTGCGCCGCATCACACAGAAGCTGCACTCCCGATGGCAGCCACGCTCGCCTTCGATCAGGAACATATTGGAGAGTTCCGTGTCTACCGTCAGAATGCGGGAGCGTGCGGGGAGCAGCACATCGCTGGCCTTGGCCACCGGCGGCAGCCGCACCCCATGTATCGTTTCGATATATCCGCCCGCGAGCCCCGCGAGATGATCCAGCTTCCCGCTCTCAAAAAAGCCCTCGATCGCGGGCAGGAGCACGTCCTCCACTTCGCCCAACAGCATGCCATCGGCAAAGGGGGCGGCGGGCAGCGGGTTGGAAAAGGTGAGCGGCCCGCCGATCAGAATTTTCGGATCCTGCGGACCCCGATCCTCGCGAAGCGGAGGTATTCCCGCCATTTCCAGCAATTGTACCAGCCCCGCCAGCTCCAGCTCATAGGCCAGGCTCACACAGATCAGCGGGAAATCCCCCAAGGGCGAGAGGGTCTCCATCGAAAGAGGAGGAGTACGCTGCTTTTTCCACTCCTCCACATCGTCTGGCAGAAAAACCCGCTCCACCCCAAAACCCGCATCGGCAAGCTGGGATCCCACCCACTGGTAGCCCAAAGACGACATGCCCACCCGGTAGGGCGAGGGGTAGGCCATCGCAATTCGTCCGCGTCCACCGCGCGGAAAAGGCCGCCCTCTCTCCGCCTCCAAACGACTCCGCAAGCTATCGGTCAAACGCCAGCGCATCAGATCAAAGTCGGGTAGTTGGAGTTGCGCTTGTGAGGATCACCGATGTGCCGGAAGAAGAGCAGTCCATCGCGCCAACGCAGGTTGTTCAAGCGTTTTTCGCCGTAGGGGATCATCAGGCGTAGCGGATCGAGGAGCGGTGTGATCGGCAGGTGGATGGCCCGTCGAATCACGGGGTCCAAGGCGGGGAAGTGTACCGCGAGGCGGAAGAGGTAGAAGAGATTTTCAAAGGCCCGCGCATCGGGCGTGTTGAAGGCCACCGTCGGGTGTTCCAGAGAGTTTGCCCGCGCCGTCAGGTAGGAAGAATCTAAAAAACCTTCCTCTACAGCGCGCCGCTCAAACTCGGTATGCGGCAGGGGCACGGCGATGTTCACCCGCACATGATCGGCTTTGATCTCCTGGTTCAGGCGGATGGTCGCAAAAGCGTCCTCCAAGGTCTCGCCAGGCGCCGCCAGCATGTTGAAGGTGGCCAGCTCCATCCCATAGCGGTGCACGGTCTCCCCCGCGCGTCGCACATCGTTGTTGCTCACCGACTTATTCAGAATCTTCGAGCGTAGTTTTTCATTACCCGTCTCCAGGCCGATACACACGCAGCGGCAACCCGCCTCGGAGATGGCCTTCATGTTCCGGTCGGTGGCCAGCTCGATGGAGGAATTGCAGGAAAAGGGAACCCCAACCTCCTTTCGATACAGCGGCGCAAACTCCTCCAGCCAGGAGGACTTCACCGTAAAGAGATCGTCCGAAAAATGAACCGACCTCAGCGGATACTTCTCTTTTACCGCCAATACTTCGTCCACCGCACGCCGGGGACTTTTGCGACGGGTAAAACTCCCGCGGGTCTGGTGGTAGAGATCGGCCACCGTCGGGTTCCAGCAGAAGGAGCAGGCATGGATACAGCCGCGCCCCGTCGTGAATTTTTTCCAGGGGAAACGCCCGATAAAATGGTAGCGGTAGTAGAGATCGCGATCCGGCATGCCCAGGCGATCCAGCGGCTCCACCAAGGGGCCAAGCGGATTTTTCCGAAGCTCCCCCTCCTCCACAAAGGCCAGGTTCGGCACATCCCTCCAGTCTTTTCCGGCGGCCAAGCGCCCTGCGAGGGCCACCACCGCATCATCCGCCTCGCCCACACAGACCATGTCCACGTCGGGCTGCCGGGCGATCTCCGGGTCCAACGAGGCATGGGTCCCCCCGAAGAGCACCAGGCAATCGGGAAGCACCTTTTTCACCAACCGCGCCTGAGCGAGCGCAGTCTCGTGCCCGGTCACCGGACAGGGGATCACCGCCAGGGCAGGCGAAAAGCGGCGTAGTTCGCCCTCTACATCGGCTTCGTGATCGGTCAGAAACAGGCGCGTGCGAAAACCGGCCGCCAGAAGACAGCCAGAAAGTTCGGTCAACGCCAGAGATTCGTTGATCGCATTGTCCTGGACAAAGACGATGTTCAGCATCGGACCCTCAGAATGCAGCCACCTCTGCTTCCTCTATGCTACCGCGCCGCAGAACGCGCTAAAACAACGGAATGTGGTTGCTGGTCGCCTCTGTCATCGCGGCTACACCCCAGGCCGTTCACCTGGAGGTGGCCGGGAATTCTGCGTCGCCGTGGACCCTCCGGGCGCAGAGCACCTGGCTGGGCGAGGAGCGAACGATGCTGCTTCAACCTCATCTTGGGGGTTGGAGTGGAAGCTGGGAGGGGGAGGCGCTGCGGATGTTGCCCCTGCACCTGGAGCTGCGGGAAGGGGAGCTTCTTCGTGCTGAATACGACGGTATCGAAATGCTTGCGGCCGGGGAGGATGTGATCTCCTTTGCGGTGGAGGCCGACGGTAGCCTGCGCCGAACGGCCATGGCGGCTGGTTTTCCGCGTCGGGAGTGGCAGGATGCTGCGGGCACGGCGGCGGCACTGGGCTGGGCGCTGCTGATTTTTGTGTACGTGACCTGGCTGGTTCGGCAGCGGGCTTGATGAATGAAGCCTCATTCAGAAAATAGGGAGCTTTCAGAAGGGGTAACAGGGGGGTGGAGGAGGAGATGGTCTGGCATCTCTGCGGTGTTGTGCCTGGCATTTTCTGTGGTGTGGACATGGCCCGCGGTTTGGAGCAGCGAGCTGGTGGGGCGGCAGAGCGACACGTTGACCACGGTATGGTTCCTGGATGCCGCCGCCCGCCTGCCCGGCGATCCCCTCTCCAACCTGGCTATCCCCTATCAGCGACTGGACTCCTACCTGCTCTGGCTGATTGCGCTCCTTCTTCCTGGTGATCCGGGGACCCTGCATCGCGTGCTCCAGGTCGGGGGCATAGCCCTCACCGCCTGGGCGACCGAACGCACCGCCGCGGCCTTGGGCGCACGGGCCCCCTGGAGCCTGCTGGCAGGATTCAGCCTTGTCGGCTGTGGATTGGCCAGCAGTGCGCTCTTGGAGGGCTATGTCTACCCGCTGATCAACCCGTGGCTGCCGCTGATGGTCTGGGCGCTGTCCCAGCCTCGGCTGCGCTACGGGGCCTGGGCCGCGGTAGGGCTCCTTTTTGCGCTCGGCTCCAACGGCTACTTGGGGGCCTGTGCGCTGCTTTTGTTGGGAACCATGGGCCTTTTCCAGTGGCGTACCGCTGCCATCGCCGGCCTGCTCTCCCTCCCTGGACTGTATTTTTACCTACAAAACCTGGGTGGAGCGCCGACCCCTGGACCGGCAGGGCCCTCCACCTCCGCCAACCTGCTGGCCCTGTCCTACCCCACCGCCGCTCTGGATCAGGTGGACCACTCGCTGTTGGCGGTACATCCTTGGACCTTGCTGATCCTCGCAGCAACAGCACCGGTGGTGTTGCGACGGCAGCGCTGGCAGCCGCTGGCCTTTGCCGCCGTCGTGGCGCTGCTGCTCTCCACCGGCCCCGCCCTGGCGCTGCACGGTTCGCGGCTGCTTTTTGAGTGGCCCTGGGCCGGTCTCTACGAGCTGGACGCGATGCGCTTCCTGCGTTTTCCGGTGCGGCTGGGCTGGGTGAGCGTGCTGTGTACCGGTCTGTTGGGCGCATGGGTGGCCAGCGAGCTGGCCCAGCGCTCCCGGTCACCGTGGAAGCTGGCGCCGATCTGGTTCTGTCTGGGCATAGACCTTTTTGTGGGGATCCAGCAGCCTTTTCGACAGAGGGAGCAGTGGGCGGCGGTGCCCTCGGTCTACGGGCAGGGCCCGGGCATGGTGCTGGACCTGCTGCCAGAAGTGGGCGGAGAAGGCAACGATCTGGGGCGGCACTTCCGCGCACTGATCTGCTACTACCAGACCGGGCACGGCCGGGCTCTGCCGGAACGTTGCCTGGGGGTGGAGCCCGGCGCCAGCCCGCGCGAAATGCTGGGGAATCAGGTGATCGATGCGCTCCTTCGTGGCGAAGATCCTCCCGAGCTCCCCGAGGTCAGCACCCTGGTCTGGCACCCCGACCTCTTCCGCCCCGGGGACCGCGAACGCCTTCGCATCGCGTTGGAAAAGATCGATCCCGCACCCACCTCCTCCAGCGACGGCGGCGAGTTTTTGATCGCCTACCGTCTGGGGAGCCCGGTCCTGAGATAGACTGCGCCCATGCTGCTCTTCCTTCTCGCCTGCTCCGAAGATCCAGTCCTCCCCTCCCCCGATGCCCAGCCTCCGGCTCCCAACCCCGGCGAGCAGCCTTCGGGTCCGCCGCCGACACCGGTGCCGCCAACCACTCCTCCCATTGCGATGCTCTCGTTCCAGAATGAAGCTGGAACCTGCAAGATCGAGCGCATCGTGCTGGCCGATCTTGCACGGACGACGCTGGGTGCCGTGCCATCCCCCTGCAAGGATCCCGGCTATTCCGTGTCCGGAGACGGAACCAAGCTGCTGGTCCAGATGGCCGCAAAGGGACCGGCGTTTCTCCTCCTGGAAGGAAAAGTACAGACCCTGCCGCCGGTAGAGGCCGAGGTGGTGCTGCTGGCTCAAGACGGCAGCATCCGCGCCGTCGCCCTGGGCGACATCACCGCCGACGGAATGCGCGCCTTAAAACCCAGACATCTGGAGGGGGAGAGCTGGGTAGAGGAGGAGGTAGTCTTAAAAATGCCCGGCGGCAACCCGGAGATGATGATCCTGGATGCACTGGGAGACGTGCCGGTAGAGGGTTTTGTGCGGGAAAGCTGGTCTCTGGCGGACTCTGACTGGGGAGACTTCGGCTTTCCGCGCAAGACCACCTTCACACCGGAAAATGGACGCTATACCGGTTGGAGGCGGCAGAATGCCGAGCTGGCCATGGTCGCCTCGGAAGAGGGCTGGTCCGGCCCAATCCTACGGCCGGGCGAGGGCGGGCCCGAAGCCGAGTGGCCGAACCTGGACGCCGATCCCTTCACCACCATGGAGCTGCGAAGCGGCTTTTTGCTGCTCCACGGCGCGTCCGACCGCCTCTACGCGATGGATAGCTACAAGGAGATTGTACGCGGAGAGGAGCTGCAATTCTGGCCCATCGGGCTGCCCCTCCCCGGCGGAACTCCGGTCCCCGGCGCCCAAAAAGCCCAGCGCGAACAGGACTACCTCTGGGCGGAGACCACCGCGAGCCGCACCCGTGGCGGTCGCCCCGGCAGCGCACCACCGCCGGATGCCCCTCCCCCCTCCGGTGAAGGGCTCTCCCCCCCCGACGGGCAGCCCGCCAATGGCCCCCCACCCGGCGGGATGCCAAACCCGATTCCCGGTGTACAACCCGGGGAGCCCGGAAATCCGATGCCCGGTCAACCCGGCGTAAAACCCGGAGAGCCCGGCCAACCCGGCCCGGCCAACGGGCCCGGGGGTGCGCCGTCAACGGGCACCGGCTCCCCTCCGCCTCCCGCCGGCGGCCTGGTCCCGGGCATCCCGCGCTGAAGGCGCCCTACTGCTGGGGTAGCTGCGCCATACAGGTGGTCACCGCATCCGTAAACACCTTCTGTGAAGCTTCGGAATTGGGGTTGGCATCCAGCTCGGTAAGCTGAGCCGGCGTATGCGCCGCCAGGATCAGGTCGGCGGTGCAGTTGCACATCTGGCTGGCATTCGCCGGCGTCATATTGGTGATCTCTTTGGTGCAGCTATCCACAAAATTCGTGCGATAGGCATCCTTAAAGCTCTTATCGTAGCTCTGGTTGAAGCCTTCCTCAAAACCCTTCTGGAATTCCTCGTTGAAGGTATCGGGCAGGCCCCCGCAGCAGCCGGTACAGGCCAGGAGGAAGCCGAAAAAAGTGAGGAAGGAGGCCAAAGGAAAAGACTGCATCGGCGCGCACCCGGGGATGAAGGTTCAGGATTCAGACCTTTAATCCTACCATCCGGAAAAAGCAAAAACCCCGATTGATAAAATCGGGGTTTTGCAAGCCAAATTCCTGTCGGACAGTCTGACTACTCGGCAGCTTCAACCGGAGCTTCGGTGGACTCAGCCGCGGGAGCCGAAGGAGGCACCAGCTCGGAGGACTCCAGGAGGAATTCCAGAACCCGCTCTTCGAGAATCCGCTTCTTCAGCTCGGGCACCGCGCCTTCCTTCACAAAGTAGCCGCGGATGGCCTCGACACGCTGGCCGCGCTGATCAGCGATCTCCTGGTACTTGGCTTCCAGATCGGCGTCGCCAACCTCGATATTCTCCTGGCGGGCGATGCCTTCGAGGAGGATAGAGGCCTGTGCAGCAAAAGCAGCCCGGCGGCGCATATCGGCGCGACCCGCGTCGGAGAGACGGAGCTGCTGGGGGTTCTTGCCGCGGTAGGTGTTCTGGATACGCAGCTCTTCCATCAGAAGCTGGAAGTGGCTGTCCACCATGGCAGGGGGAACCTCCACTTCGTTGTTGGCCACCAGCTTCTGGAGAATGTTCACGCGGGCCTGGTTACGGGCGGCCTCGTTGTTGCGGTTTTCCAGCTCCAGGCGGATGGCAACCTTCATGCCTTCCACACCGCCCTCAAAACCGGCCGCAGCGGCGGCTTCGTCGGACAGGTCGGGAACCTGGGAGACCTGCACACCGAGCACGGTCACCTTGGTCTCCTTGCCGTTCACCTCGCCCACCTTCTCGTCGCCCTTCTGGGCGCCGATCAGGAGCGCTTCCACACCGGGGTAGTAGCGATCGCCCTTGGTGTTGATCATGGTGCCGGGGGCCACTTCCTTCCAGTTGTCCCCGTCTTTCTCGTGGATCTGGGCAAGCACCAGATCGCCTTCGGCGATGACGTGGCCTTCGCCCGCGTCGGTCAGGCGGGCCTGCACGTGCAGACGGCCGCGCGCGGAGGACTCCACCTGGGCGTCGGTGACTTCTTCCACGGGGAAGTCCACCACGAGGCCCTTGTAGTCCTTGACGTCCACTTCGGGACGTACTTCCAGCACAACGGAGAAGGTGAAGTCGGAGGCTTCGGAGAGGTTGACCTGCTCGGCCACCTTCGGCTGTCCCACATACTCCAGACCCTGCACGGCGAGGCGGAAGTTGAAGTCGATCAGATCGGCGGCCACATCCTGGCGGATCTGCTTGCCGAAGCGGCCTTCAAGGACATTCTGCGGCACCTTGCCACGGCGGAAGCCGGGAAGGGTCGCGCGCGCCCGCACATTTTTGAAGGCATCCCCCACTTTCTGGGCGACCTCCACCTGCGGGATCACGAAGTCAATACGCTTCTGGGAGGGAGAGACGATTTCAACCTGGAAGGACATGCGCTCCTCTTCGGGGATTCCGGAGACTGCGAGAAGGGGGACTTGAACCCCCACGGGTTACCCCACCAGATCCTAAGTCTGGCGCGTCTGCCAATTCCGCCATTCTCGCTCGGTTTGGAAACGGAAAAGGCACGGAACTTCGCATGAAGCGTCGTCTCGTGCCTTGTTCCTCGACTGACAAAGGGATGGGTCCTCCGGGGCTTGAACCCGGAACCTGCGGATTAAGAGTCCGATGCTCTACCAATTGAGCTAAGAACCCGAGAAAATGAAACGGGTGGGAGACGGGAATTGAACCCGCGACCTCTGGTGCCACAAACCAGCGCTCTGACCAGCTGAGCTACACCCACCGTAACCGTCCACAGGATCGGCAACGCCGGGCTACTATCTGTTCCTGCATGCCCATGCAAGGCCGCCGCGGAAAAAAGCTTCGGCCTCTTCTACCTCTGAGACGGCCCCGCCACCCCCCGAAGTGCGATAGAGGGAAGAACAGGCGCGGAGGGTACAATTCGGACGGTGGACGTCGCCAAGCGGAGGCTGCCATAGCAACTTTCGTAAATCCTCCCCCACGCCGGATCGGACCGGCGGAAAAGACCTGTTTTGAGGTGGAGAAAGCCTTTTTGCAGGGCTACTCCTTGGGTACCATGTTGCCGTTGGAGGCCCTGGCCGGACAGGTCGCCGGCTTGCCGGTGGAGCTGCACCCCTTTGTCTGGGAAGGCGTGGGGGCGGCCATGGCAGCGCGTCCGGAAGGCACCGATGGTCTGAAAAACCCCCTCTGGCAGACGTTTTTGCACATCGGCCGAGGAGTTGCAGCGTCCGAAGGAGACCAGCCGCCGGCGCAGGGGTGGGCTCTGGAGGGCTTTGGCTATGGGGTGGCCCTCTACCGGCCCCGGCAGCTCTCCAGCTTCCCGGTGTCCCCGGCCTTCGATCACGGCGTTGGACGTGCCCTCTGGCTCTTGAGCGGTGGGGATCCCGCCCATGCCCGGCGTCTGCTGCGGATGGCACCCGAGCACAGCCACGCCTGGCGATGGCGTGGGCTGGGCTTTGCGGCGATCTTTGTGGGAGGAGGCCCAGAACATCGGGTAGAGCTGCTGCGCCTGGGCGCCACACCCCACGGCAGCCAGGTGGAGGAAGGAGCCCGTCAGGGGCGCGCCCTGCGCATGCTCTGGCGCGGGGGATCGGCCACTCTCGGTGTTTGGCCTTGGGAAGTCAGCGACGACTGAAGGCTTCCGCCTCTACCGCGCCCAGGCCCACGGCCAGCTCCAACGGAGGTGCCAGCGGGCGGCCATCCAGGCGGGCCAGAAGACGCTCCGCCTCCCACAAAAGCAGCCGGAAACCGCGTAGTCGCGCTTCGGTGGCCGCAGTCTGGCCACGACGGCGGGCCTCCTCCTCCTCCCCTGCCATACGCGCCGCCTCTGCCAACAGCAGCTCCCCGCGCAGGCGCACGGTGACACGCATGCCTGCTTTGGAGGTGTCGGCCTCGGTCCGGGCGCGTGCATAGCCGCGATTATCGCCCAGGATCGCCGCTGCCCATGCGCGCACCCCCTGCAATTGTAGCCAATAGCCCTCCGGATCCGACGCCGGAGGGGGGGAGGAGAGCAGGGGCGAGAGCCGATCCAGGGCGGCAGCGGCGGCGGTCCGGTCGCCCGGACGCTCCAAAAGTGCCGCCCAGGCACGCAAGACATGAACGGCAAGGCGCTCTTCTTCCAGACCCAAGGCCTTGGCCAATGCCGAGGCATCGGCAAGGTGGCGTCCGGCCTCCGTCGGCATTCCCAGCTCGATCAGCACCTGCCCCAGATGCCGCAATGCGCTGCATTCCAGCTCGCGATCTTTGATTCCGTCGGCCAGTCCAACGGCTCGGCGTGCCGCGGCCAGTGCCAGGGCGAGCTGCCCCATCCAGCAGCGGGCTTCGGCGAGGTTCAACAGGGCGATCACCTCGCGTCGTGTATCCTCCGCTACAGATGCCTCCACCCGGCCACGCTCAAAGTGGTCCAGGGCAGCCTCGACATGCCCCACTTGCAAGGCCGAGATACCCACGCCGATGTGACCACGCGCTTTGTAGAGGGGATGCTCGGCCATGCCCAGCGCACGGGCGTAGTAGGTCCAGGCCGCTGCCGCATTGCCCTGGTTCCAAGCGATCGATCCCAGAGCGAGCAGCCTGCCTGCCGGCAGGTCGCCGCGCCCGACCAGCCCCTCCTCCAGGAGTCGAACCGCCTCGTCCACCCGGCCCAAGGTACGGAGCTGCCGAACCTCCTCCAACAAAAGGTCCTCGGCCGGGGGGCCCCGACGGCGGGAATTCATGCCACGAATGCGCTCTTCCAGCCCTTCGGGGTCGGCAAGCAGCGCACGGAGCGGCGCACGGAGCACGTCGGCACCGAGCACCCAACCGCCTTCAGTGCGCAACGCGATAAAGCGCTCTTCCAAATCGGGAAGTACCAGATCGGCCGGCACCTGGGCCAGCTCGGTCAGCGTCTCCGTATCGGCCGCCTCAGTCAGCAGGGCCAGCACCCCCGCCACCACCTCGCCGTCCATGTCCAGCTCGTGGAGCCAGCGGGTGGGGTCCACCTCCAGCGGGCCCGCCGGAAGCGCAGTGGCGCCACCGCTGGTATAACGACGTAGAAGCTGCACAAAAAGGCCTGGATTGCCACCTGTCTCACGATGGAGACGCTCGGCCACCGCCGCCATCTCCACGGTGTCCGGGGCAAAGGCATGGACGGAACGCCGCAGCTCCGCCAGAGAAAGAGGAGGAAGAAAGATGGCTTCGGCACCCTTGAAGGGCTCATCGCTGATGACGAGCGCGGGCGGAACCAGCGGATCCCGCGGCTCCAGCGCGCGGAGGCCCCGTCGTGACGCCGCCGTGCGAGCCAGAGAACGTGCCCATTTTTTCCCGGCACCCACCGGCCCTTTCAGATGAATCCGCACCGTCTCGCCCGCTGCCACACGGTCCAGCGCCGCCGCGATGGCATCCACCACCGGCTGCCGACCGGCCAGGGGCACCTCGGAGGGCAGTGCCCCCACCAGTGCCTCGCGGGCCTCACTCACCGAGCGGAAGCGCGCCAGGGGATCCCGGCTCAACAACCGCATCACAAAAGTGTCCAGATCGGCGGGAATGGTGGGATCCAGCTCGGAAGGCGGCCGGGGATCACTCTCCAGGTGCGCCCGCACCATGGCCGCCACATCGGTTTTTTCGAAGGGTCGCTGCCCGGTGAGCAAAAAATAGAGGGTTCCACCCAAACCGTACTGATCCACTCTTGCGTCGATACCGCTGCCAGAGAGCTGCTCCGGGGCGGCATAGGCCGCGGTACCAATCAGGATCCCGGCGGCCGTCACTTCGCTGCCCTCTTCACAGGCGATGCCAAAGTCGGTGAGGACCACCCGTCCCGTCGTATCAATGATCACGTTGGCAGGCTTCAGATCGCGGTGGATCAGGCCCTGGCGGTGGAGCTGCGCCAACGTCTCACAGAGCGCCACCGCGATCTCGCGGACCCGCTGGTGCCGTTCACTGGGCGGAAGACGACGCAGACGCTCGGAGTAAAGGCGAAGATCACTGCCTTGAAGGTACTCCATCACCAGGTAGGGCCGGCCCTCCCACTCACCGCGACCATGGTAGCCCACCACGCCGGGGTGGTTCACACTTTGAAGCAAGCGCGCCTCGCGCTCGAAGCGGGTGAGCAGCCGGGGGGTGGCCTCGATCAGCCATTTTACCGCCACCTGCCTGCCTTCCGGGCTGCGCGCCAGGTAGACCACGGCCATGGCTCCCTGACCCAGGCGCTTCTCCACCCGGTAGGGGCCGATGCGCTCCGGCGGCGGCGTCATGCCAGGCCGAGACGCTGGCGCAACGAGGCGCTCCAGGTTGGCGGCAAGGCCAGGGCCACTAGGGACTCACCCAATTGCTGGGACATCCGCTCTTTTTCGCCGGGGTCCGAGGAGAACCAGGCGCCAAAGGCCAGCGCCTCCAGCACCAACAGGCGAAAACCACGCACCGAAGCCAACTGCAGTGCGGTACGCACGGTGGCGAGTGCCAGACCCACTTCCCCCAGTGCCGCCCAACAGCGGGCGATGTCCAGCGTGACTTCCGAGCGTCGAAGCACAGGAAGTAGCGGAGCCTGGGGGATAGCGGTCTCCAAAAGTGCCCGGCCCTCCGCATAACGCCCGGCCAGGGCGTGGATCAACGCACGCTCCACATCCACCGCGATCCGATACCGTTCGGGATCCCCAGAAGCGACCGCTGTTGCTGCGGTTTCCAGATGCTTGGCCGCATCCTCCAACTTGCCCTGCTCCAAAAGCGCCCGGGAGAGGTGGAAGGCTGCCGAGCACAGCTCCTGCGGGACTGCCAACACCTGCCCCATCCCGACGGCCACCGCCAATTCCTTCTCGGCCTGCGCCTGTAAACCCACCTGCGCCAACAGCATGCCGCGCACCCGGTGTACCGCCGCCTCCACCAGCCGGTGGCCCATCTCCCGCGCCAGACCCAGGGCCTCCTCAGAGCGCTCCCAGGCGGCAGAGACTTCCCCTTGACCCAGCAAGACTTCGGCCAGATTTACAAGAGCAACCGCCCGCAATCCCTTGTCGCGCAGCTCTTTCAACACGGCGACTGCGTCCGTGAGTCCGGCCGCCGCCGACGCAAGCTGCCCGCGGTTGGCCTGCACCGAGGTCAGCGACAGCAGCAGTGCCGCCCGCGCCCGGCCACTCTGCGGCCCCGACGCCAACACCAGACCCTCCTGGGTCAAGGCCTCGCAACGATCCAGATCCCCCCGGCTCCAGGCCAAGGAGGAGAGCGTAAGCAGGCCATCCACCACCGCTTCCCGCTCGTGCCGCTCGCGGGCCAAAGCCAGGGCTTGGCCACCCAATTCTTCGGCACGATCCAGCAAGCCCATCCGCCGAAGCACCCGCGCCAACTTCAGCATCGGCCGCAGGCGCAGCGCATCATCCCCTTGACGATCCAAGAGTATAAGTGCGCTTTCCAATATTTCTTTTGCTTCCGACCACTCGCCCTTCAGCTGGTGGAGTTCGGCACGCAGCTCCGAAAATTGTATCCGCGTTGCGGTGTAGGCGTCGGTACCCAGGTCCACACGGGCGGGGTCCTCCACCAGCTGGGCGCGGTTGGCGAGATCGGCGGCCTCCGCGGTCAGGCCCCGCTCCAGCGCGCGCAAGGCCGCCGTACACAGGTACTGCCAGGCTTTTCCGGCCTCCCCCGCACGACGGTAGTGCTCGCCCACCCGCTCGGCGGCACCCGGCGCATGGGCAAAACGCGCCTCCAGGCTCTCCGCCAACAAACGATGTAGCTCGGCCCGGTGTTCTTCGGTCAGCTCCCGGTAGAGAACGTCGGCATAGCGGGGATGCCGAAGCTCCAACCACACCTGCTCCCCCACCCCGTGAACGGCGACCAGTCCCTGATCACGCAGCTGATCCACCACCTCGGAAACCGGTTCTTCTTCCTGATCCATCGCCTCCAGGAGCGTATCCAGCTCCAGACGTTCGCCATGGACCGCCAATACCTCCGCTACTTCGCGGTGCAGCGACGGCAGCGGGTCCAGGCGCGCCTTGACCACATCGCGCACGCCCGGCGGAAGTTCCAGGTAGCCACTGGCGATCTCTTCCAGGTCGGACACCAGCCGCCAGCCCGCCCCGGACATCGACGCGCGGGGGCTCATCGGGATACGCTGCAGAAGTCCCTGGTGGATCAGGCTTTGGAGGTACAACGCAAGAAAGAGCGGATTCCCCGAGGTTTCCCGATAGAGCCGCTCGGCGACCGCCGCCGCGGAGCGTCCGGCACCCAAGAGCCCGGCCACCATATCTTCCACATCGGTCGGGGAAAGAGCAGGAAGAAGCAGGCGCTCGCGCCCCTCGCGCAGAGCGGCAATCCGGGGAGTGACCCGATCGGAGCGCAGCGTAAAGGCCACCAGGATTCCCCCGGGCAAACGCCGGAGAACCTGATGCAGACCCTCCAATAGCGTAGCCGAGGCATTCTGCACGTCGTCCAGCAGCAGGAGCACCGGCCCGTCTTCGCGTAGCTGCAGCAGCTCCCCAAGCAGGATCTCCACCAGCTTTTCGCGAGAAGCCCCCACCGGCGCTTCACGACCGGCGAGGGCACAAAGCCGCACGATCGGCCCCAGCCCCCCCTCTTCCCGGGGCAGCACCCGCTCCTGCAGCACCGGCACACCTAACAGACGACCATGATCGGCCAACACATCCAGCAGCCTTGTCCGCCCGATTCCTTCCGGTCCCTCCAGAAAAAGGACCGAGCCCTGGCCGCGGGTCAGGGCAGCCACCCGGTCGCGGAGCAGCTCCTCCTGCGCGGCGCGACCCACCAGGGGCGGCGACCAGCCGGAGTCGGGCAGCACACCGGTGCGCTGCTCCAGCCGGTATAGGATCTCCTGTGCGGATCGATAGCGATCCTTGGGCATTTTCTGGAGCAACTTCCGGCAGATATCGTTGAGATGTGTCGGAACGCGCGGATCCATGTCCGCCGGAGAGGGCGCACTCTGGTGTTTGTGCAGCTCCAGGTAGCCGCCCAGATCCTTCGCCACAAAGGGGCGTTTTCCCGTGAGCATCGCAAAGAGGATCACCCCCAGGCTGTAGAGATCCGAACGATGATCGATGGGGTAGCCATTGATCTGCTCGGGACTGGCATAGGCCCAGGTACCCACCAGGGTGGTGCTGACCATGGCATCGGTGTTGGGGTCCAGGTCCTTGACGATGCCGAAGTCGGTGAGCTTGCAGACCCCTTCGGGGTTGATCAGCACGTTGGAAGGCTTGAGATCGCGGTGGATCAGGCCACGGCGGTGGATATAGACCAGCGCCCGGCACAGATCGACGAGCACTTCCTCCGAACGGGCAAAGCGCTCATCGGAAGAAAGCTCTTTAAAGCCGTGGATCACATGGTGCAGGTCGGTGCCTTCCACATACTCCATTGCGATGTAGGGGTGGCCATAGATATCGCCGTAGGCATCCACCCGGATCACGTTGGGGTGCCGCAGCTTGGCCAGGGCCTTAAATTCACGCTTGAAGCGCAAGAGCCCAGTACCCATCCGCGAGGACTTCAGCACCTTTAACGCAACAGATTGACCACTCGGATCAGTGGCCAACACCACATGCGCCATGCCACCCTTTCCGATCAGGCGGCGATAGATATAGGGGCCAATCCGGTCGCCTGGCTGGATCTGCAGGCCACCGATGTCAAGGACAGACTCGGGAACGGGCTCGGACACAGAGCGGCATTAACCTCAAGTCTTGCAGGGTGCCCGCCGTTTCCCAAGATCAGCCGTGTTATGGAGCGGGCATGGAACGCTACTCTCCCCGGAAGGCGCTTCTTCGCAGCATCGACACGGTAGCGCGCGACACCCTGGTGTACCGGGTGGAGCTGGACGAGCCCCTGCCCTTCAAGGCGGGCCAGTTTGTCAACCTCGCGGTGCCGGGGGCCAAACCCCGGGGCGAGCGCAGCTATAGCGTCTACTCCGATCCGGCTTCGCCCGGCGTACTGGACTTCTGCATCAAACTTTTTGCGGGGGGGGCCGCCTCGGAGTACCTCCGCGAGCGGAAAGTGGGCGATGTGCTGGATATCCGCGGACCTTTTGGGGTTTTTACCCTGCCTGAGGAGATCGAGCCGGTGACCTTTGTGGCCACCGGCACCGGGCTGGCACCCTTTCACTCCATGCTGCTGGAGCAGGAACGCCTCGGAAACCGGCGTATATTCCGGCTCTTTTTCGGGGTACGTGCAGAGGAGGATGTATTTGGCGTCGCGACCCTCCAGCGCTGGAAGCAGAGCCTGAATTTTGACTACACCCTCTGTCTTTCCCGGCCCGAAGCTCCTGAAGCGATGAAAGAAGGCTGCGTGATCGGAAGGGTGACGCAGGCCATCGCGGACCACAGCCCCGAAGGCCACTGGTACCTGTGCGGAAATGGGTCGATGATCGAGGAGGTCCGCGGCCTTTTGAAGGGAAAAGGTCTGGACCGCAAACAGATCCATGTGGAAAAATACTACTGAGGCCAGTGGGAAAAGGGAGCAAGCGGCGTGCTTTCCAGACAGGTGGTAGAAGAATTGCGCAACCGGATCGAGATCGCGGAGGTGATCGGCCGGTCGGTGACCCTGCGGCGTGCGGGACGGAACCTCCTTGGGCTTTGTCCCTTCCACAATGAAAAAACACCCTCCTTCAATGTGATTCCCGACAAGGGTATCTACCATTGCTTCGGCTGTGGGGCGGGGGGCGATGTCATCTCCTTTGTGCAGAAGACCCAGGGCCTGTCCTTTATGGAGGCGGTGAAGGAGCTGGCGGGCACCGTGGGGATGGTGATCGAAGATCGGGAGCTGAGCCCCGAGGAACATAGGCGGATTGCGGCAAAAGCGGATCTGCATGACGTGGCCGAAGCTGCAGCCAAGTACTTTGAAGAAACGCTGATGGTGCGGCCGGAGGGTCTGCCTGGCCGGGAGTACCTGAAAAAACGCGGGATCAGCCTGGATACCGCGCGAAAGTACCGCATGGGCTACACGCCGGAAGGTTGGGATCGCCTTGCGACTTTTCTGCAGCGCCAGCACATCCCCATGGAGCTGGCGGTGCGCGCCGGGGTGGTCAAACGGAACGACCGTACCGGTAGCTTCTACGATGCTTTTCGGGGCCGTATCACCTTTGTCATTCCCGACGAAAAGGGCAAGCCTATCGCCTTTGGCGGGCGTATCCTGCCGGAGATCGAAAAACGCGACAGCAACCCGACGCCCAAGTACCTCAACAGCTCGGAATCGGAGATCTACGAAAAGTCCAAGACCCTGTACGGGCTGCACTGGGCACGGAATGCCATCCAGCGGAATGACCGGGTGATCCTGGTGGAAGGCTATTTTGATGCTGTCTCGCTCTGGCAGAGTGGGGTGGAGGAGGTGGTGGCCACCTGCGGGACGGCGCTGACCCCGGCCCACCTTGAAAAGATCCGCCGTCTGAGCCGGAAAGCCGTAGCCCTCTTCGACAGCGACGAAGCGGGTATGCGGGCCGCCACCAAGTCCATGGAACTTTTTCTGGACGCGGGGGTGGAGGCGCGACGCCTGGATCTTCAGGGTGCCAAGGACCCCGATGAGTATGTGCAGAAATACGGTGGCCCTGCTTTTGAGGAGGCCCTGAAGCGCGCGGAGCCCCTGGTGGAGATGGTCGTGCGACGCACGGTCGAAAAGGAAGGATCTTCGGCCGAGGGTCGGGTGCGTGCGCTGGACTCTCTGGCGCCGGTGTTGCGCAAGCTGCCCGCCATGTTGCAGGTGCAGATGGTGGGTCGGGTGGCCGGCTGGCTGGGCCTGCGGGAGGAGGACGTGTTAGGGCGCCTCGGGGAGCGTGCGGTGGCGAGTCCCACCACGGCCGCACCGAGCCGGTGGCTGCCCAGCAAAGAGCTGAGCCACCTGCTCTGGCTGGTGATCCACTACCCGCAGCAGGTCGCGCCCGAGGTGATGCAGACCGAGCCCGGGTGGATCACCGACCGGGAAGATGTGCTGGAAGCCATCGCCGCGCTGTGCAGCGGCAACTCGCTCCCCGATGTAGTAAGTTCGATGGTTGATGGTGACGCGTCAACAGTCCTTCGAAAAATTGCGGTTCAACCCGCCCTATATGAGGAGCAGCATGCCGTTGGTGCTGCCCGGCAGATCCTCGCCAAGATGGAGCTGCCGCAATTGGATTCGCAAATCGCGGCGATTCAACTACAGATCAGCAGTCCGCAAGCTCTTGGTGACTCGTCAAGTACTTTAGCCCTTGCCACCAAGATGCAGACGCTTTATGCCAGAAAGGTGGCACTGGCCGCGCTGTCGTCACGGCGCGCCTAGCTCCCACAACGCCCGTACCACCCTCCTCCGAACGGAAAGAGCCGCATGGAAGGCAGCAGGCTTCAGAAGGACAAAGAAATCAAAGAAGTCCAGGCTCTGATCGATATCGGAAAAAAGCGCGGCTATGTGACCTATGAGGAGGTGAACAGCACCCTCCCCATGCACCTCATTTCCTCGGACGACCTGGACGATGTGATGATCATGTTCTCCGAGAACGATATTGAAGTGGTAAACCAGGCGAAAAAAGCGGCGGATCAGGAAGCCCGGGGGCCTCAGCCCGACGAGCCCAAAAAGCTTGCCGATCTGGCCATGACCGCCCGCAGCAACGATCCGGTACGCATGTACCTGCGCCGCATGGGCTCGGTGCACCTGCTCTCCCGCGAGGGCGAGATCGAGATCGCCCAGCGGATTGAGCAGGGAGAAGCTCTGGTTCGCCGCATCACCCTCACCAGTCCGCTGGTGCTTTCGGTGGTGGACACCCTGGTGGCCGAAGAGGAAGATCGGGTCAACCGGGCGCTGAAAGCGGGCAAAAAGCCCAGGCGGATCCGGAGTAAGACCGGAAAAACCCTGGACCTGATCCGCGCCGAGCTGATCAGCCTGCACCAGACCCGTCGGGAATGCTTCCGCGCTACCCGCGATGAGGACGGCGAAGAAACCGGTGAAGTTGCGATGGAGCGCCTTCGCCTGTCGGACGATGCCATCCTGGAGCTGGTAGAGACGGTCGAGCTGGACAAAAAGTACATTGGTGAAATCGCCAAAAAAGTCCATGAAGCCTGGTCACACGCTCATGTCTGCGAGCGGGAGATCGAAAAGGTGGCCCGCGAAGCCAGCCTGCCGGTAAGGGATCTGCGGCGCAGCATCCGGCGGGTGCGGCGGACGCCTGGGCGTGGCGGCTACGAGATCATCCAGCGCACGGGAATAGCCGAGGAGCGCTGGGCTGAGTTCGATAGCCGGGTGCGGCGCGAATTGCGAAAGATCCGGAAGCTGGAAGAAGAGCTGAAGCTGGAGCGCGACGAGCTGAAGCACCTCGCGCGGGAGCTGCGCAAGGGCGAGCAGATGGCGGAGCACGCCCGCTGCGAGCTGATCGAAGCCAACCTGCGTTTGGTGGTCTCGATCGCCAAAAAATATACCAACCGTGGCCTGCAATTCCTGGATCTGATCCAGGAGGGCAACATCGGCCTGATGAAGGCGGTGGAGAAGTTCGAGTACCAGCGCGGCTATAAATTCTCCACCTACGCCACCTGGTGGATTCGTCAGGCAATTACGCGCGCCATCGCCGATCAGGCTCGTACCATCCGCATTCCTGTCCACATGATCGAGACCATCAACAAGCTGATCCGCACGCAGCGCTACCTGGTCCAGGACCTGGGCCGCGAGCCCACCCCGGAAGAGGTGGCGGTGAAGATGGAGATGCCGGTCGATAAGGTGCTGCGGATCATGAAGATCGCCAAGGAGCCGATCTCTTTGGAGACGCCCATCGGCGAGGAAGAAGACAGCCACCTTGGCGACTTTATCGAGGACAAGAGTGTTGCTTCGCCGGGCGAAAATGTCACCACCTCTTCGCTGGTCGAGCAGACCCGCAAGGTGCTGGCCACCCTGACCCCACGCGAGGAGCGGGTGCTGCGGATGCGCTTTGGCATCGGCGAGCGCAGCGACCACACCCTCGAAGAGGTGGGCCAGGACTTCGATGTGACCCGCGAGCGTATCCGCCAGATCGAAGCCAAAGCCCTGCGCAAGCTGCGGCACTCCAGCCGGGCGCGGCGTTTGCGCGCCTTTATGGAAGGCTAAGCACTCCGATCAGGCGATGGGATCTTCGGAGCGGAAGCAGGACCGCTCCGGGGTACAGTCCTCGGCGACCACGGGCCGGCCATCCAGACCCCAAGGCTGCGCAGTCTGGAGGCATGTGCTGGGGCACTCGCGCAGCGCCAGGATCTGCTCCCGCAAAGCCGTCGGAAGGGCGCGGGTGCCATACAGCGCTTTGTTGCGGAGGGAGCGGCAGATCATTGCGCCTCCACCGCCACACGGACGGCGTAAAAGAGGGTAGGTGCCAGAAGATCCAGCTTGTACGCGGTCATCGGCAGTGGAGAGGCCCCCGTAGAAGCCCCACTCAGCACCGCGCGGATCGGGTCCAGATCGGGAGGAAGCCCCTCCAGTTTTGCCTCTACCGCAGGCAATCGGAAGGGCACCGTGGCCACCCCTCCCAGCGCAAGCTGCACCTGCCGCAGAACACCGCCTTCCACCCGCAATTGTGCCGCCGCCTCAACCAGCGGCCACTCCGCACGCGCCCGCGAGATGGCGCGGTGGTAGCCCGCACGCAGGCCGGCCTGCACCACAGGAAGGCTCAGTCCGGTGACCAGCTCCCCAGCTTCGAGGCGGTTTTCCCGACGGGCATCGCTGCCATCCCCCAGGAACTCAGCCATGGTCAGGCTGCGGCGGGTGGTGATCACCAGGGCATCCCCCAACAACAGCGCCATGGCCAGCGTGGAGGCATGGGGAGCCACACAGGCACCCCGGTCAAAACAGGCGTGGTACAGGTGGTCACCGGCGCGTGCAAGGCAGGTACTTCCTCCCTTCTTCAGGCAGGTCAGCTCGGGAGAGCGATAGTACCAGCAGCGTACCCGCTGCGTCAGGTTGCCTCCCACCGTCGCAACTGCACGAATCGCGGGTGTGGCCAGTGCACCGGCAGAAGCAGCCAAAGCAGGGTGGTGGAGGCGCACCAGCGGGGAGTCCGCCACTGCCTGCACCGTCACCTTGGCGCCGATGTTCAGGCGTGGACCCTCCAGAAGCAGTTGATCGAGGCCAGGAAGATCCCGAAGATCGATCAGGCTGCCCCCGGAGATCCCGTGGCGGCGGCGCTCGGAAAGATCGGTGGAGGCCGCGCGGAACTCACCCTCCAAAGCTCCCAATTCGGAGAGAGTGCGGGGAAAGTGGATCATTTTGCACCTCCCCGGAGGCCCGTTAGGACACGATCCGGTCGAATCGGAAGGTGGGTGGGGCGCCATCCTGTAGCCCAGGCTACAGCATTGGCGATGGAGGCGGCCACACCGGCCTTGGAGATCTCTCCGAGTCCCACCCCTCCGCCGAGGACATGCTCGAAGCCTTTTTCGTCAAAAACAACCTCACAAGGTGGGATATCTCCGATACCCGGCAGGCGATAATCCTCCAGACCCCGGGTGAGCAGGCATCCCGTGGTCGGATCCAGCCGCCGCTCTTCATAGAGTGCGTAGCCAAGTCCCTGCACCATCGCGCCTTCTACCTGTGTTTTTGCCAAAAGTGGTGTGGCAATCTTCCCCACACCCACCCCCTGCCAGAGCTGTAGGGCCCGGACGATGCCGGTCTCGGTGTCCACTTCTACCTCGGCGACACAGACCGCTCCTCCGAGGCCATCTACGGCGTTCATCCCAAAGACATTCACGGGAAGGAAGTAGCCTCCCTCGTCAGGCTTCCGCACCCCCTCTACGGAGAGGCGGTGGCTGCGGAACAGGTCGCGCCAGGAGAGCTGCTCCTCGGCAGACTTCAGCCCTCCCTCAACAAGTTCATACTTCTTCCCACCCTTCTGCGCGGCGGCCAATACTTCCTTCTTCAGACGCTCCCCCGCATCCAGAATCGCCGGAAGCAGAGACACCACGGTGCGGCTGCCCGCCGCCATCGGTCCCTCGGGCCCACCGGAGCGCCCAATTTCCACCTCGATGGGTACCGAAAAAATATGCTCCAAGGCTGAAGAAATCACCGATCGAGTGCCGTTGCCCATGTCCTGGCCCGAGGTGGTTGCCCGCAGGCTCCCGTCGTCCAGCGTCTCTACACGGATACGCACGTTTACCTGAACAAAGGAAGGCCAGGCTCCCACAGCCAAGCCCACACCACGCCGGAAGCGCCCCGTCTGGCTCCCATAGGCGGGCCGGTTCTTCCAAAGTGGCAGTTGTTCCACCTGATCATACAGGCGCAAGCGGATCGGGTTGGGATCCCAACGACGACGCAAGGCGATGGGATCCACCCCCCTGGCCACCGCAAGCTGATCCACCGCCCCCTCCACCGCAAAGGCCGCCGGGGGAGCACCCGGACCACGGAAAGGTCGGCCGGGAGGGCCATGGGTGACTACATCGTAGTCAGAAATCTCTTTCTTTTTGCTGGGATAGAGGATCCGGAAGATCAGACCAACAGAACTACCCATTGCGACGCCAGCGTCGGCATAGGCATGTGCTTCCAGGGCATCCAAGGCCCCCTCGCCGCTGTCGAGCACCGCCAGCTTCGTCCGTACCGCCGGCCGGAAGCCGCCTACCGTTAGCTCCTCCGCCCGCCCCAGTGCCACCCGCACCGGCTTGCCGGTCTGTTTGGCCAGCTCCACCGCCGCCAACATCTCCGGGAAGAAGCCCAACTTTGCACCGAAGCCCCCCCCCACATGCTCTGCAATCACCTCCACCTGATCGGCGGCGAGATCGTAGTGCTCCCGAAGGTCTTCGGCCATGGCTGCCACTCCCTGAGTAGACAGGTAGACCGTGAGTTTTCCGTCTTTCCACTGAGCTACTGCGGCATGGGGTTCCAGGGCGGTATGGCACTCTGCCTGTGTCTCCCAGACCCCCTCCGCCAACAGGGGCGACTTTGCGACCCGAGCTTCGTTGATCGCCTTGGTTGCTCCCCCATCATTCAGAAAGATGTCCGAGGATGCCGGGCCGCGAACATTCCCATTCCATCGACCCGACGTTGACGGACCTTCCGACGAAGAAGGAACCTGACGCCCCGGCTTTTCATAGACCAGCGTCGCGTCCGGGTGCATCGCGGAATCCATATCGGAGATCACGGGCAGGGCGGTCCAGTCCAGCCGCACCGCCCGTGCGGCCGCCTCGAGCTGGAGGCGGCTATGTCCGGCAAGCGCGAGGATCTCCTGCCCGGCAAAACGGAGGCGGTTCTCGGGAAGGGCAAACCGGTAGATTCCCTCGATCCCCGGCATTTTTTCGGCGACGCTGCTGTCCACCGAATTCAGGCGTGCATGCCCGTAGGGGCTGCGAAGGATCAGGCCCTCCAGTTGGTCGGGCAGGCGGATGTCCACCGTATACTTCGCCTTCCCCGTCACTTTTTCAAATGCTTCCACGCGGGGCGGAGCCGCGCCAGTGTCCACATCGTACTTCCCCTCGCATGCCGCGATCACGGCCGCGTAGATGTGCGGGTAGGCACCACAACGACATAGGTGCCCAGCCAGCGCGGCCGCCACCTGATCCCGCGAGGGAGTACCTCCACCACCGGCCTTCCACTGATCATAGAATCGCGACGCTTCGACCACAAATCCAGGCGTACAATATCCACATTGGAGCGCATCTTCCCCCGCGAAGGCGCGCTGCACGGGATGGTTGTCACCGAGTCCCTCCACCGTCTTCACCTGCTTGCCTTCCAGGTGACATGCGGGCATCAGACAGCTTGAAACAGGAGTATTGTTGACCAGGAGCGTACAGGCGCCGCAGGCTCCGTGCCCACAGCCCTCTTTGCTGCCGGTCAGACCCAGGCGATCCCGCACCCACTCCAGGGCAGTTTCTTCAGGATCCACCACTCCTTCCCAGGTTTTTCCGTTCACCTGAGTGCGCAGAGGCAAGCCCTCCTCCGTCGTCTGGGGTGCTTGGGCAAGAGCAGGCCGTAAAAGCCCGATCCCCGCGGTTGCACCCAGAAGCTGTCGTCGGCTCAGCTCCATACAAACCTCCAAGCTGCGTTCTAACACAGCTTTTCAGGAGATCCAGCCCAGACCATGGGCGTTTTCCCACAGTGCCTCCGCCAGCGGCTCGCCCCGAACCTGCTCCGCCACCCGAAGAATCTCAGGTAAATAAGCAGGTTCACTCCGGCCTTTCCATGGTCGAGGACACTGATCCGGCCCGTCGCTCTCCAGCAGGAGGCGATGGCGCGGCACCCGGCGTAAGGACTCCAGCGGCTTACGCGCCCCCTCCCAGGTGATCGCCCCACCAAAAGACAGGTGTAAGCCCATCTTTACATAGGCACTCACCAGCTCTGGCCCGCCCGAGTAGGCGTGCATCACGCCGCGAAGGGGCGCATAGGGTCGCAGCAGCGGAAGGAGGCGATTGTGGCAACCATAGGCGTGAAGAATCAACGGTAGATCCGTGTCTTTCGACCGCTCCAGGTGCAGGCGCAGCACCCGCTCCTGAAGCTCCCAGGGTACCCCGACCGCGCCGTCCAGCCCGCACTCCCCGATGGCCACTGCCCCAGTCAGATCATCGGGAAGAAAGGGATCTTCCGGGGAATGGGCGGCCAAGGCATAGGGGTGCGTGCCCAGCGCAAAGCGACAACCAAAGTCCTTTGCGATGGAACGAACCGTCGGCCAACGTGCCGCGTCTACGGACGGTATCAACACCGAAACCACCCCGACTTCACGAGCCCGCAGCAGACAATCTGCCCGGTCCCATGTGAAGAGGGAGTGGTCCAGGTGGCAGTGGCTATCCAGCAGCCTCAGTTGGCGCTGCCGTTGACCGTGGCGCCGCCCGCTTCCTTCACCACCAGCTCAGCGCGGCGGTTCTGGGACCAGGAGCCCTCGTCGGCGCCCCCGGAAAGGGGACGTTCTTCGCCGTAGGATACGCTCTTGATCCGGCTGGAGGCGATGCCTTTTCCGGTCAGGTAGCGCACCACCACATCTGCACGGCGTTGGCCCAAGGCGAGGTTGTACTCGGTGGTCCCCCGCTCGTCGCAGTGGCCCTGGACTTCAATCCGCACACCGCTATTCCGCTGCAGAATGGCCGCATCCTGGTCCAGGATCGCCTTGGCAGCCGGGGTCAACGCGGCCGAGTCATAGTCGAAATTCACCCGCTGCAGGTTCTCATAGACCGGCGCCGGGGGGGGCGGCGGCGGAGGTGGCGGCGGCGGGGGGGGAGGAGGAGGAGGTTCTTCGATGACAGGGGGGGGCTCGGGGGCAGGCTTCTTCGGACAGCCTGCCAGCATAGCGCCGAGCAGAAGAAAGGCGAGACCGCGGGACATGGTCGCTCCAGGGTTCCGGTGTGCCCACAATCAAAGCACGCACCGGTTGTGTCCATCTATAAGCACCCTTTCCGCAGCGGAAAGGGGAATTTTCTGTCGGTCTTGGTCACGAAAGATCCTCGGGAGATCGTCACGGATCGGTCACCAATGCCCAGGACACTCGTAAAAATGTCGTTGCATGCCCTCGCCGGGCGGCGGCCGCTGGTATAGCCTCCGCCGGAACCTTTGGAGTCCGGCATGAAGTACGCTGGTGGTTGTTTTGGTTGCCTCGCCTTCATCTTTTTCGGGATGGGCATTGTTCTCACTTTTGGCGCTTCCGCCATCATTCAGATGCTCAGCTCGGTCGATCCTGACCTTGCGACGGCTTTTGCGGGGGCCATCGGGATCCTTGGCTGGGTGAACAACGGCTGTTGCTGCCTCTCCGGCATCCTGGCCATCATCCTGCTTGCAGTTGGCATGTCCAAAAAGGACGAGGCCAGCGAGTGATCCCCGCCGCCTGGACCCCGCTCCGTGGCCTACCGGTGCGGACGGAGTCCGGCGGGCTGATCAATCGCACCTACCTGCTCGGCGACCCGCCACAATTCGTTGTGCAGCGGGTCAGTCGTATTTTTGGTGCCTCGGTCCACGCCGACATCGAAGCGGTGACAGCACATCTTTCCGTAAAAGGAATGCTGAGTCCTCGACTTCTGCACACAGACAGCGGCGACCTGTACAGCACCGACGAAGAGGGCGAGATTTGGCGGGCGATGAACTACGTCCCCGGTGTCTCCCATAGCCGTGTTTCCTCCCTGGCCCTTGCAGAGGAGGCGGGCCGACTGGTGGCGCAATTCCACAGCGCCCTGGACGATTTTTCCTATGACTACCAGCATGTGCGCCTTGGCGTGCATGATACGCCGCGCCACATGGAGCGCCTTGCGACGGTGGCAACCACAGAAAGCCTGCTGGGTGCTCGGGATGTGGCCGATCGGATCCTGGCGGCATGGCAGAGCTGGCAGGGAGAAGAAGAGTCACCCGCCCGGCACGCCCACGGCGACTTGAAGATTTCCAACCTGCGTTTTTCGGAGGACGGCCAGGGACTGTGCCTGCTCGATCTGGACACGCTGGGAAAGATGTCCTTGGAGGTGGAGCTGGGGGATGCGTTGCGCTCCTGGTGTAACCCCGTGGGCGAAGACTCTCTGGATACCTGGTTTGATGGCGCCCTTTTTGATGCTGCCCTTCGCGGCTACGGGAGCTTGCGGCCCCTGAACGCCGCACAGAAGGACGCCATCGCTGGGGGGGTGGAGCGTATCTGCGTCGAGCTGGCGGCGCGCTTCTGTCGGGACGTGTGGGAGGACAGCTACTTCGGCTGGAACAGCGAGCGTTTTCCCAGCCGACCGGCCCACAACCTGTATCGGGCAAAGGGCCAGCTGGCCCTGGGACTTTCCGTTCGCCGCTTCCGACGCCGGGACTGATCCCTCCGCCGCTCAGCCGAATTGCACCGAACGTTTGGTGAAGGAGCCATAGGTGAAGCCATCGATGGGAAAGTGGGCTTCCTCCGTACTATCCAGCGAGGCCCCCAGGCTGACCAGCACCGGCAAGAAGTGCTCCTGCGTCGGCAGCGATGTGCGGGCGCCCGGTGCATTTTTGTAGGATAACATCGAATCCGCATCCCGACGCTGGAGCACCTGCGCACACCATGCGTCGAAGTCGGTGGCCCAGGAGGGGGGTGCGGAGCGCCCGCTGAAGTCGATGGCGCGCATGTTGTGCGTCAAAAATCCGCTCCCCATCAAAAGAACTCCCTCCTCCCGCAGGGGTGCCAACCGACGCCCGAGGGCCAAAAGTGCCGCCGGGTCACTGGAGGGCAGGGAGAGCTGCAGCACCGGAATATCTGCCTTGGGGAACATCGGAATCAGCGGCACAAAAGCGCCATGATCCAGGCCGCGCTGGCTGTCCACCACCACCTCTCCAAGCAGCTCCTTGACCTGACGCGCCAGGGGTCCCGCCGGAGGGCTGGGGTAGCGCACCTGATAATATTTGGCGGGGAAACCATAAAAATCATAAAAAAGGTCGCGCGGCTCTGGCGAGGAAAGGGAGATCGGGCGCTGCTCCCAATGGGCCGAGATCACCAAGATCGAGGTTGGACGTGGAATTTTTTTCGACCACCCGGCCAATTGTGCCATCCAAACGGCATCATCCAACAGCAGCGGCGAGCCATGTGCAAGGAAGATACTGGGCATTATGGTAGGCATCGAAAGAGTCCTGACCGGCGTACAGGCGATAGCGAGCCCGGAGAAGAGCTGGCCGAGAAAAAGCCGTCGGTGCATGGGTCCAAGCTAAGTCCAGCCGACCTGTCTGCAAAGGGGGGTCTTTTGGACAGATTGTTGCTCCAGTGCAATAATCGTCGGAAAAGGGAGGTAGAGGAGGAGGTGATCCGGCATCACCGAAGCCGTCCAAAAAATTGGCGCCCGTCCCCAATCGTCACCCTTTCTGCTGTACAATCGCCGCATGTTCCTCCTCCTCCTTTCCCTGGCCTCTGCTGCGTACAACCCCAACGGCGACCCCGATGGCGACGGGCTGACCAACGCCGAGGAGCGGCAGTACCGCACCAATCCCCGGCGCGCGGACACCGACCGGGACGGCTGGGATGACTGGACCGAAGTGGTCTATGGCGGAAATCCCCGACGCCACCGTGTGACTCCCGATGACGACGGCGACGGCCTCTACCGGGTCTACGAGCTGCAGATCGGCAGTGATCCCCGCAATGCCGACACCGACGGCGACGGCTGGGACGACTGGACCGAGTGGGTCTACGCCTCTGCCGCCGCTGTTCTGGATGCCAATGATACTCCGGATGACGACGGCGATGGGGTCTACCAGATCTACGAGGACGCGGCGGGATCGTCGGATCTGGATAGTGACTCGGACGGCGATGGCTGGGATGATTGGTCCGAGTGGGTCTATGCGGGCTACGCCGCGATGTTGGATCCCAACGACAATCCCGATAACGACGGGGATGGGGTCTACCAGTATTACGAAGATGCAGCGGGATCGTCGGATCTGGATAGTGACTCGGATGGCGATGGCTGGGATGATTGGTCCGAATGGGTCTATGCGGGCTACGCCGCGATGTTGGATCCCAACGACAATCCCGATAACGACGGC
>CAITDR010000078.1 GCA_903891165.1 uncultured Pseudomonadota bacterium | reverse complement strand
TGTTCCGGCAGCCCACATCCACAATCACCGGATGCTCAAGTCCGTTGATATCCCGAAGAGAAAGCTGATGTTTTTCGCAGGGTCTCCCGCAGCTACGCCAGTCACGCCCCTTGGACAGCAGGTGTGCGTACACACAGTGCTCCGTATGGAAGGTGGAGATGTGGTGGTGCAGCGCCACGGTGATGCGCTCGGCGGGCACACGTCGTAGCAGGGCGTGGAGCTGCTTTTCGTCCAGATCGTGGGCCGCGGTCAAGGTGTCGGCCCCCATGGCCAGTAGCCGATGGGCAGTCACCGAGTTGGTGACGTTCAACGAGAAGTCTCCGTGGACGACGGGGCGTTGCCCAGCGGGCAGCCCGGCAAAATGGACCAGCCCGCCCCAGTGCCGCACTATCACCGAGTCGGGCTGCAGGGCGGCAATCCGCCGATCATAGCCGTCCTCTCCCGGTTTCTGCACACGAACCGTCGCAATACCTACTCGCAGGCCGGCTCCCCTCGCCCGCTCTACCGCCTGCCGCAGCCCCACCAGCTCCATCCAGTCCAGCTCCACTTCGGGCAGTTTTGCGGCGATCACGGCCTCCAACTGGGCTTCGTTCCTGCATAGCGGCACGATCTGTGCGCCCTCGGAAGTCCGGCCTTTGCCGACCTTTGCCTCCACTTCCCACTCTGCCCTGGCTTCCGCCACCACTTTTTCCGCGGCCGCCCCCTCCCAGAGGCGATGCCGGGCGCGCTCCAGCACCCGGGGCAACAGCGCCGCCACCAGCTCCCTCCGTAGGGTCTTCAGCGCGGAAACCGGCAGATGCAGCGGCTTTTCGCCCAGCTCCACCTCCAGATCCTGAAGCCGGAAGGGGCTCCCGCCCATCGCTCCTACTTTTTCCTTCAGTATTTCCAGGGCGAGCCCTCGCCCCTCGGCCCTCGACAAGACCTGCGTTGTGGCAGCTTCTACCTCCACATCCCTTCCGACCGGTCCCCGTGCCCTCAGACGGCCCCTCAACACCTGGCCTTCCGCTCCCCACAACAGGAGTGCCACGGGAATCCGGCCTTCGGGCTCCTCTTCCGTAAAAGTCCCGCCCGGATCCGAGGAGAGCCATACCCGCTGCCCGGCGCTCACCTTCCTCAGATCCGGTCCCGGCCGCCCGAAGGAGAGCCACCAGCCGCCCGGTGCCGGATCGACCGCAAAAACGGGTCCTCCTTCTTCCTTTTCCTCGGGCTTCCCGTCGTCAAAGCCCACCCCCATTCCCGCCCTCAGCTCTGGCAGCTCAATGGCCAACCCCGCACCGCCGGAATTCCCGCCGAAGGTCGGTAGCATGGTCGATGCGGCGGCTCTTTCTCCAGGGTTTTTCTCTGGAATTGCCAGGCCGCCGGTGCTCTCCCGCTCGCTCCTCCGCACCCGTACCCGCCCCGCGGCCACCTCCACCACCTCCCCCACCAACAGCCCCCGGTGCTTGGGAAACCGACCCTCCACCAGCTCCTGATGGTCGGAGCCCCCTAAAAAACCATCCGAAAACCCTCGGGAATAGGCAATCGCCATCTTCCCCAGGTCCTTTCGAAGCTGCGGGACAGCCGCATCGATCTGTTTGCGATGCGCGGCTTCTACCCACCGTTTATAGCCTTCCACGGTACTTTTGACGTAGGCTGGCCCCTTCAGGCGACCTTCGATCTTGAGCCCGTGGACGCCGATCTCCACAAGCTGGGGAATGGCCCGCACCGCGGCCAGATCCAGCGGAGAAAGCAGATATTCCACCTCCCCCAGCTCTCTTACTTCCCCGTCCAGCACCAGTTGGTACGGTAGCCTACAGGACTGCGCGCAGGCCCCGCGGTTCGCCGAACGCCCTCCCCAGGCCTCCGAGGTCAGGCACTGCCCGGACCAGCTCATACACAGTGCACCGTGGACAAAAACCTCCAACTCCAGTGGGCAATTTTCAGCGAAGGTCTTGATCTCCTTGACCGACAGCTCCCGTGGCACCACCACCCGGGAAATACCCAGTTTCTCGGCAAAAAGTGCGGCTTCAGGGCTGGAGATGGTCATCTGCGTGGATGCGTGCAGCTCCAGGGTGGGAGCGATGGCCCGCGCCAGCAGCGCCACGGCGGGATCCTGTACGATCAAGGCGTCGATCCCGGCGGCCGCCGCCTGCCGTAGCAGGCGCTCCAACAGCGGCAGCTCCTCCTCAAAAACGAGGGTATTGAGCGTCAGGTAGGCCCGTGCGCCGGCCCGGTGGATGTGGTCGCAGGTCTCTCCCAGCTCGGCCACCGGGAAATTCCGCGCCCGTGCCCTGGCATTCAGCCCTTCGTCCAGCCCGAAATAAACGGCATCCGCTCCCGCCTGCAGCGCAGCATTCAGCGAGGCCATATCTCCGGCGGGGGCAAGGATTTCGGGTGCGCGCATCGTCCGCCTCTTAGCCCGCTTCGGCTCCCCTCGCCCGGTACGCGCCAGCTCCGTCCCGACAACCCCTCCCCCACTGCACTGGACGGGTCAAGGGTACTCCACGATCCGCTGCCTCCTCCCTCCCTTGCGGCCTGCAGGAAAAAAAGAGGACTTATAGGGGGGCGGATAGCTTGTTTCCCAAATGGCTCCGGGGTACACTCGCTGGGCATGATGCAAGACGCGCCACTGGTGTTGTTCGCGACGGTGAAGGACACCAAAGATCCTGACTCCCTTGGCCGGATCCAGGTCACCCTGGCGACGCACGATGCCTCGCTGGATCTCCCCTGGATTCGTGTGCTCCAGCCCATCGCATCCAAACAGTCCGGCTACTTCTGGCTGCCTGAAGTGGGCGATGAAGTTGCCGTTCTTCGCGGAATGGGCAACCACGCGGATGGGATGGTGGTGATCGGTGCGGTCTACAGCGGGAAGAACAAGCCGAAAAATCCGGATGCGGACGGGAAGAACAACCTGAAGCAGATCCTGACCCGCACCGGCAACGAGATCACCATCGACGACAAGTCGGGCAACGAAAAGATCACCATCCAGACCGGTGATAAGAAGTTGTCGATGGTCTTCGACAAAAAGACCGGCGAGATCACCATCACCGGCGATAAAAAAGTCACCGTGAAGGTGACCGAAAAAGCCATCGTGGATGCCAAAGATGTCGAGATCAAGGCATCGAACAATGTGGATATCAAAGCCGCTACCAATGTCACCATCAAAGGCAACTCGAAGGTGGCGATCCAGGGTGGTCAGGTGGAGATCAAGGGTGATTCCACGGTAAAAGTGGAAGCCGGGGCTCCTTTGACGCTGAAAGGCGCGACGGTCAACATCAATTGAACCTCTTTCGCCGCCAGTCTCCACTCAACGGATGCCACAAGTTGGCAACCGCATTGGCACGTCCGGCAGATTCGCCCGACGAGTACGAACATCGCCGCCTCCTGTTCGGGCGTGCGCATCGAATTATGTACCCTCTTGCCGCTCTGACTACACAGAGCGAGCTGGGAAGTGTCCGTCATGCCCTCGCACAGCGTGTGGTGGGTGGCGGCTACTATGTAGATACACCGTTCGCCGGTTTTAAGGCGATCCAACCACCACTCCCGTCTAAGGACAAGGCTCCCCGAGGTTCCTGAATGCCAGAGTATCGCACCCCAGGCGTCTACATTGAAGAGCTCTCCGGCGGTCCCCGTCCGGTTCAGCCCTCCTCTACCACCGATACCGCTTTTGTAGCGGTGCTTACCCTTCCGACCTCTTTCCAGGCAGGAAAGGGCATGGCAGCAGGTATGTTTCTCCCCGGTCAGGACCAGAGCCTGCTGTTGGGATGGAACCGCGCCCGCTCCTTCCGCCCTCTTTTGACGGACGGCGGCGGGGCAGCCACCCCTCCGGCCGCAGCGCCCGAGGCTCCCGCTCCCAAAAAGGGCGAGAAGGGCGAGATTGCTCCTACCGCTGCGGCCCCGAAGGCCCCGGAAGGTGGCAACCGCTTCTCCCAGCTGGTCAACGACATCCTCCCCGGCCGTTGGTCGGTGGCGGCTCCCACCGGCGACTCTGTGGTGGTGCTCACCTCTGAGAAGGGCGAGTCCATCCGTATGCCCGCCAACCGCACCATGCTATCGGTGAAGGTGGACGACAAGACCAAGAAGGCCGAGTGGGACCTGTCCTTCCAGGCTGACGAGACCAAGCTGGTGGAGAGCATCTCCGGCTACGCACTCCTGAACGGTGTTGCCCACTCCGGCAACCTGAACTGTGTGGACGCCGCCACCACCGTGACGCTGGACATTGCCCAGATCCACGAGCGTATGGTCGGTCCTTCCCCCGGTATCCGGGGTCAGGCTGCCTTCGCCCAGTGGCGCTACGAGCTGGCTGAGCGCCTCTTCAAGGAAATCCTGATGTCCGCCAACCCCTCGGTCACCGAGGCGAAGGCTGCGAACATCTGGGAAGGCCTGAACGCCTCTGCCCGTCTGGCCTGGGAGCGCTGGCTCCGTGCACACCCCGGTATGTTCCGTCTGGAATTGGCGATGCAGGGCTTCTTCACCAACGGGGGCGCAACCGCCTACCCCGTGGTGTCGATCCAGGCCGCCGGCGCCGCCGGTCCCAACAAGCGCGAGCTTCTGCAGCAGTCCCTGGACGGTCTGGGCGACGTTGCGATGATCTGCGCTCCCGGTCTGGAGAAGGGCTGGCAGGACGAGATCCTCGGCTACGCCGGTCCCAAGGGCCGTGGCGACATGTTCGCGGTGCTGGATACCCCCCGCTACCTCCTCACCAAGCCCCCCCGTGGCGTGGATCTGGACTCGGTACGCTGGGTCAAGGGCTCCGCTCCCTACGAAGTGGACGTCCTGGAGACCCTGCCCACCAACGAGCCCTCCGAGCTTCGCTTCCTGGGCTTTGCCAATGATACTCTGCTGGACCAGACGGTTCCGCGTGACGACAATGGCTACGGCGGTGCCTACGGTCCCTGGCTGGTGGTGGAGAACCCCCTGTCCACCGGTCCCCACGACCGCTACGTGGTGTCCCCTCCCTCCGGCTTCGCCGCCGGTGTCATCGCCTTCACCGACCTGAAGGCCGGTGGTGGTGTACACAAGGCCCCCGCCAACGAGCAGATGGCCGGCGTATCCAACGTGATCACCGAAGTATCCGATCGTGAGCAGGGTGCCCTGAACGTGAAGGGTATCAACATCATCCGCCACCGTCCGGGTGGGGGTATCCGGGTCTGGGGTGCACGCACCACCGGCGCGGACGCTCTCTGGCGCTACATCAACGTGCGTCGCCTCTTCCTCTTCGTGGAACGCTCCGTGCGTACTGCGGTGAACTGGGCCGTGTTCCTCCCCAACTCGGAACGCACCCGCCGGGATCTGGCCACCACCATCCGCTCCTTCCTGTACTCCCTCTGGAACCAGGGGATGCTGGATGGCGCCAGCCACTCGGAAGCCTACAACGTCAAGTGTGATAAAGAGAACAACCCGGACGTCGATGTACGCTCGGGCATGCTGACGGTAGACGTGCAGTTCAAGCCGCTCTACCCCGCAGAGTTCGTCCGTATCCGCTTCCGTCAGGCCCCGATGGAAGTGCCCGAGTAGTCATAAGGAGGAGGGAGCGCGCCCATGGCCGAAGCTGCTACCATCGATGTTCCTCTCAACCTCGTCCGTGGAGGCTTCTACTTTGAAGTCTTCATCGACGGGGTGGATGGTGTCTTCCAGACCTTTACGAAGGTTTCGGGGTCGAAGTCCACCTCTGAGGGGCTTGAATATATGCATGGCGGGGATCAGTTCGTGCAGCGCGCTCCCGGCCGTCCTACCTTTGACAACGTCACCTTTGAGCGGATCTATAACGGGGTGGACGACCTGTACAAATGGCGTCGCGCGATTGAAAGCGGGGTGTTTGACAACGACTCCCGCCGCGACGTCACCGTCTACCTCAAGGACAGTACCGGCAAAGATATCCGCAAGATGGTCCTGGTGAAAGCCTGGCCGATCTCCTGGAACATGCCGGATCTGGATTCGAATACCAGCAGTCCCGCCATCGAGAGCTTTGAGCTGGCGGCGACCGAAGTTTTTGAAGAGAAGATTTAATTCCACCCCTCTTCCCCTGTGGAGGATGAAATGCCCCTTGGTCTTGAACTTGGCAGCGACAACTACTATGGCTCATACTACTTCCGGGTGAGCATCCCGGACGTGGCCGGCGACATCAACCAGACCTTCACCAAGGTCTCCGGGGTGGTCTCCGAGACCGAGCCCATGGAGTTCAAGCACGGTACCGACCCCTACATCCGCAAGACCGTCGGTCGTACCAAGTACGAAGACCTGGCGTTGGAGCGTATCTACAACGGCAACGACGGCTTCTACACCTGGCGTCTTGAGATCGAAGCGGGGAACTTGACCCGTAAAGACATCAAGATCGAGATGATGAAGGCCAACGGCGACGTCATCCGTACGATGATCTGCCGCTCCGCCTGGCCCTCCAAGTGGCAGCTCCCGGAAATGGACTCCTCTTCCACCAGCCCGGCGTCTGAGGTGATCACCCTCTCCGTCGAGAAGGTCACCAACGAGTAGAGGAGGCCCCGTGGCCGAGTCCAAGCTACCATCCCATCGGGAGAGGGTCGATCTCCCGGTGGGCTTCCTGGATGCCGCTGGCACCCTGACCAAGGACGCAGAAGTGCGCTCCGTGACCGGGGGAGATGAGTTTGCCATCGGTATGTCTCCCGAGTACAACCGCAGTCCGAACGATCTGGTGTACAAAACCCTGCTGCTTGCACGTTGTGTGACGCGGCTGGGGGACCGTACAGCACTCTCTGTGACCGACATCCACAAACTTCATGTGCGGGATGTACGGGCTCTGGAGTATGCTATCTACCGGATCACCTACGGAAAAGAGGCGGTACCGGACGAGGGCGACGATAACCCGGGGGCATAAGCCTGGCCTATCCCCTGGATAAGGTCCGGTCAGAAGCGGCGTTTATCGCCTACCATCTGCACTGGAGCCTTTCCGAGATCCTGGACCTCTCCCACAAGGAGCGGGTGGCCTGGGTGGGTCAGGTGAGCGGAATCAACAAGCGGATCCTGGAGAGTGAAAAGTGACGACGCTGCCAGCCCATCGCAGGGTGAAGGTGCAGATGGGGGTGGTCCGACCTCCCCCTCCCGCGCGCCTGCCCCCTCTGCTGGCGATGCTGGCGCTGGGGGACACACGCGGAGAGCCATTGGCTCCGCTCCACCCCGATGCCGTCATGAAGGCCGTCCGCGACGAAACCAATGGCATTACCGCAGAGCAGATCCGTCTCTCTGCGGGCTTTGACCCTTCTACCATTCCGGGCCTCAACTCCCGGACGCCCTCCCGCCTCCGCGATGCCATACGTCTGGCATTTGCGGGGGGCGCGGAGGCTGTAGACCTGATCTATATTCGGATTCCGGGCGCTCTCCCCTGGGAGATTGACCGACCCGAGCTGGTGGAACTGCTGACGCCCTTTTTGGAGGGGCTTCACGAGACCATGCTGGTGGTGCCCGATTCTGCGGGCCCGCCCCGCCTCGGTCCCAGCCCGGTCGAGCCGCCGGAACGTGCCTGGCAGCGGATCGCCCGATTTGTGCAGCAGCACCATAGCGGCTGGGAAGATCGCTATCAGATTGCGCTCTTAGATGCTCCTGAAGCTGGTCCCGTGCCTCCGGTGGCGCTCGCGGGGGATGTGTCTCTCTGCCGCTGGCGGGGAGAGGAGGACGGCCTGTCCCGCCATGGCTGGCGCTCCGCGGCTGCAGCCGTTGCTGGCATGCTGGTCGCCGAGGGCGGACTGGTGGTACGCCGGGTGGACGGCCGCTCGATGCAGCTGCCTCCCGGTCGTCAGATTCTCCGCGATCGACGCCTGGAGTTGGGGATGAAGGAGCAGTATGTTCCGCCTCCTCCCTCCACCTACTTTTTAGAGCTGGACATCGACCCCCGTCGTGACCATGCGACCATCCTGGGGGAATGTTCCCTCCGTGCGCCCACCCTGGCTTGGCCTCTTCCCGCCCTTCGTACCGTGAAGTCCCTGCACCGCCGTCTGGTCATGGCGGCGGACATCTTCACCTTCCGGCCCGTCCATGAAGCAAATGCAATCGCTTTGGGGCTGGCTATCAGCCATGTCCTCCAGCCTTTTGCGCGTGCGGGAGTGGTTGTGGGTCCCGATGGGAGGGGGCAGCCCCGCGTGGGCCACGATATGATAAAAGACCCGGCGGCTCCTGGGCTGCTGGCAACGGTTTCGGCCCAGCTTCGACCCTGGTGTCATTCGGTTCAGCTCCGTGTGGAAGTCCACGCCGGAGCCTCTTCTGCTGTCACCCTCTCTACGGAGGCCCCATGATCATTCCTTCCGTCACCTCGGTGATGAAAGCCGCCTTCCCCAATGCGGTGGTGCCCGAAGTTTCCTACAACTTCCTGGTACTCATGGGCCTGTTGCCCTTCGGCGACTTCAAAAGTGTAGAGGAAGTCTCGTATACCATTGAGCCGTATACATACAATGAGGGTGGCCGCAACCATGGCGCTGTCACCCGCGCCTTCAAAGAGCCCGGCAAACGCGGCCGCATGAAGTTGAAGTGGGGCACGGTGCTCTGGTCTTCTTTGTATGACTGGATGGATGATGTGCAGGTGGGCAAGTCCTTCCGCCGCGAGCTGTTTATCATTCAGCTCAACCGTTCTGGAAGTGCTCCCACCCGGATCATGCAGTTCCATAACTGTATGCCGGTCAGCTGGAGTGGTGCACCACTGGACACCGGCTCTTCCGAATGGTCGATGGAAGAAGTCGAGATCGAGTATGACCACTTCAACCAGATGCTTACCCGCCTTGACCTCCTGGGGGTGTGATGGGACTTGTCACTTCGTCGGTCAAAAAAGCCTCCCTTCGTGCTCTGGACGGCCCCTCCGGCCTTACCAAGTGGAAGTTCCAGTTCAACCCTTCTGAGTTGAGCCTGACCCTGGAGCGGCCCTGGTCGGACGCCACCAACACCCACAACGCTGCCCGTGCAGGTCTGACCTGGGGAGAGCCCAAGACGGACTCCCTGGAGTTCGATACTCTCCTGGATGAATCAGAGTATCTGGCGGACGAGGATGCAGCGGGCCTGGCAGCACTCACGGCGGCCTCCACCGCGATGGCCCTGGCCAGTCTGGCGGGGGGCAACGCCCTGATGCAGGCACTTCTGCCCAAAAACGACAAGTCCATCCTGGAGCCTCTGGACAAGCTGGCCAAGCTGGCCGAGCCCTACGAGGCCACTGCAGCCACGAGTTCTGCAAAAAAGATCCTCCAGCCGGTGCTGCGCTTCAAGTGGGGCGAGCTCAACTTTGTAGGCGTCATTACCAAGCTGGACACCAAGATCCTGCTCTGGGATGACAAGGGCAAACCCCGCCGCGCCGAGCTGAAGATTGAAATGTCTGGTCGCTACGAAGGCAAGGACGGCAACGTCTGGAAGGTCAGCAATCCCAGCAAGATGTTCGTGCCCGAAAAGGCCACCAAGACCGGCACGGAAAAGACCACGGAGACGCCAGATACCGAAGTGGAGCTGTGAATGGCTGATCTTGAATGGACCCTCACCATCAACGGGGACTCCACCACCCTCACCAACGATATTATCTCCTGGGAGTTTTCCACCTCCCTGGACATGATCGATGCGTTGACGGTGGAAGTGAGCTCCGAGGATCTTGGTACCCGCGACAAGGTGATCAAGCTTTGTCAGCCGGGTGTCACCTGGGCCCTGAAGGTGGGAACCAAGAACTTTTCCGGTGACGTGGTGGGCGTGACCTGGGAAAGTGGCAAAGACGGTGTTCTTCGGCTCTACATTCACGGCCTTGAAAAGCTGCACCGCCTGCGCAACCAGCCTCTCTTCGAGGTCGCCAAGACCGCACCGGACAAAATCGCGGGCTCCATCGGCTCGAAACACGGTGCCACCCTGACGGCCACGGCGCTCACCGCGCCGCTGCGCGACTCGGTGCTGTTGGATGATACCGGCCTGGCGTGGATCAAGCGCCTCGCCGATGCCGCCAACTATGCCATCTTCCTCGATGGCACCTCCCTGAAATTCGCCCCCCGTGACGTGGCCGGATCCGGCAAAGCCTGTACGGTAGACTACGATCTGGAGGTAATTTCGACCCGGATCCGCACCGATCTCACCGAAGTGGCCACCTCGGTCACGGTGATCGGTCGGGACTACATGAAGGATCAGGCCCCCTTCAAGTACAAGTCCGCGGCAGCCGACCTGAAAAAACTGTCAGGCACCAACACGGCAATTGCGCTCCGAAACAAAAATATCGGGGCGCTGGATATGATCATCGACCACCAGGGTCGCCACCACAGTACCAGCATGGCCACCGACCGGGCCAAAGCAGAGCTGCAACGCCGCGCCGAGACCTTTTTGTCCGGCAGCATCGTCTGCAAGGGCGTCGAAGCCTCCGTCGCAACCAAGGTTACGTTGAAGAATGCTCCCTGGCCGCTGAAGGGACCTTTCTTTATCTCCGGGGTCACCTGGAGTATGAACAAAGGTATGGAGCTGCGCACCACGTTGGATGTGATGTCCGACTCCCTTCCCCCGACCACCTGAGCATGCGCTACTCCTCCTCCCTCTCCACTGCCCTCTCCCGGCCCCTGCGTCGCCCCGCTACCAACGAAGAGCTGGTTGCCCGGGTACGTCTGGTCCTGGAGACCCCTCCGGGCCACATGCCCTGGCTCCCCGAGCTGGGCTGCGCCCTGGATCGCCTCGCCGGTGAGCCGATGACCGAGGCGGCGGTGGAGCGCGCTTCCGAGCTGGTCACTTCGGCCATCGGCCGCTGGGTGCCCGAAGTGCAGGTGGTGCGTTGCGACGTTCGTTTGCGTATGGATCATGTGGTTCCTGGTGGATCCCGCGATCAGAACCTCCCCATCGCGGAGGCGTCTCTCCTTCCTTTTTCCGCTCAGGGCACCCTCGACATCGAGCTGGAGCTGCGCGGACCGGACGGTCCTCTCGTCCTTGACCTCAACCTTCCGACCTGAGCTCCGCTTGCGCCTCTCCCCTCCCCCTTCCTTGAAGCTGGACCGGGCGGCTCTGCTGCAGGAGGTGCGCGAGCGCCTCAGTCGCCGTCTCCCCGGTGGCAATGTGGAGCCCGATCCCACCGATCCGGGCTGGCTGATTCTTGAAGAATCCGCCTGGATTGCCGAAACCCTCTCCCTCCGTCTGGACGCCTGGCCCTTTGCCGCCCTTCGCCAGCTCCTCCACTTGATGGGGGGCCAGCTTCGGCCGGCGCACCCCTCTCTCACCGTGTTGGTGACCCAGCCGGGGCACTCGGGCACGATGACGCTGCCCCCGGATCGTCCGGCTCCCTGGCGCTTTTTTGCGGGGCAGACGGAAGTACGCGATCTGGTCGAGTTCTGTCCGGTGGAGCCATCGGTTTCGCTGCGCGCCGCCCATATCGAAAACCTCTGTCTGTGGAAGAACGGCGAGCTTTGGAAGCTGGGGGGGCCCACTGAGGAGGGGATTGCGGCACTGACTGCGTCGCCATCAGCGCCGGAGCGGGCCGCCGTCTTCGACCGGGAGCGCATTGAGTTCACCGGGGTTTCCACCACCCCCGAAGACACCTTCAAACGCCTGGAAGCGGCGGTGAAGGAGATCCACGCCCGCAAGGTGGACTGGCTGCACCTGGAGCCGGAGCGCGACGAAAACCGCATCCGCCTGACCGCCTGGATTGAGCCCGATCAGGCCCTTCGAAACGCCATTCCCGATGGCCTGACCCCCGGCGGCGATGTGGAGTTCGAGTGGGCCCCGGTGGACGAGAGCACCTGGGTGCCGCCCGTGCGCGTGGCCGACCGCCCGGACCTTCCTTCCGAGTGGCGGGGCCAGCAGCCGATGGCTGGCCGCTCTGAAGGCACCCTGCGCATTCCCAACCTCCCCGCAAAGCTCTCGATCGAAGGGCTTTTGACCCGGGTGGCTGCCCCGATGCCCGGCCATGCGGCCGAGGCGATCTGGAAGACCGTGGCCGCCATCGACGGAGATCTGTCGCGCCTGAGCGTTCGCGCCAGCCGCTCAGTGGATGTGCCGGACGGTGAGCCTTCCTGGCCGGTTGCGGCCCTTCGCGGGGGCTCTTGGAACACCCTTGTTCAGCGCGATCGCACCACTTTTGTGCAGGTCCGCCTTGAGGATACGGGAACCGGTCGCCTTCGCGTTGCGCTGGTCCTCCCCGCCATGTCCAAGCCGCCGCCGGTGCGCGCCTACGCCATCGATGCCGCAGGGGTGCTTCTGGCGGCCGCCCAGCAGGTGGAGTCGGCTTGGTCGATTTCCCTGCCGGATGGGGCTACCCCCCCACGTCTGGAGCTGATCCACGCCCTCGATGTGAATGTGCCTCCCGATGCACGCGGGGTGGTTCTGGCGATTGAAGGCGACATCCGCGGTATCTGGCTCAACAGCTTCCTGGTGGCAAATGCACCGGTGGTTACCGACGGCCGGAGTGTCGCGGTGCGCAGCTCGGTGCCCGAGCCGGTCAGCCTCCTGTTCCAGGATCTGGTGTCGCCCGAGGTGGTGGAGCAGCTCTCGGGTCAGCCCCTGAGCCCGGGGGTGCGTCAGCTTTTGAAGCGCCTCCCCCTTGCCCACTTCACCTTGGAAAGCACCGGGGAGCGTATTAAAGACTACAAGGGCCTCGCGGTGGATGCGTCGCTTGGCGAGCTTACACTGAACGCCCCGGATCCTTCGGGTGAGCTGCACAATATCCAGCCTGGGGATAGCGTGACGGTCCACTGGTATCGGCGCACCCAGGGGGTGATCGCCGATGTGGAGTCCGGTGCGGTGGCCTATGTGGAGCATCCTCCTCGGGTGAGCCCGGCCCTGGTGGCGGTGACCAACCCGGTCGGTGCCTTCTACGGGCAGGATCGCGAGACCGAGCAGCAGTGTATGGAGCGCCTCTTCACCCGCGGCTCGGCCGTGCCGGTACTGGCCGCGGACTGGGAGCACGCCATCCGCCAGCACCTCGGTGCCCGTGCCGGAGGCTGGGTGGTGCGGGTGTGGACCCATGCGGAGCGCACCCTGGTGCCCCATGCCCTCTGGCCCCTTCCGGACGCCGACGAGGACGCCTTGGAGCTGGAAGCGCAGCTTCAAACCGCTGGACCGGACTGTATCCTGGTGGCCCTGGGCCCCGATCAGGCGCTTTTGGTGGAGGCGGAGCTGACCTGGGCCCGCCACGCGATCTCCGCCCTGGTTCAGCAGGTGCGACGCCGCTTTCCGGCCATCCGCGATGCCATTGTCACCCGCTTCTGGCCGCTGACCCTGCGCACCGACGGCACGGTGGAGGAGCTGCTTCCCTGCTTTGACGGCCACCTTCTCCCCGGTATGGCCGAGGATCCTCAGGGGCGTGAAGTGCAGCTTCCCGGGGCTCTTCTGTTGAATGCGGCGGTGGTGCAGGTCCTGCCCAAGCGTCGCCAGCTGGGAGCCGCGGTATGAGGGCACGCACCCCAACGGTGGAGTGGCGGGTCGCGGCGGCCCGTGGGGACGCCGGTCCCCACAAATTGACCTGGGTGGACGGCAACCTGGATCCGGAGCAGCGCCCCTACCAATTGCGCGGTAGTATCAAAAAGCCTACCTTTCGCGGGGGAAACTGGGAGCGACTTCTTCCTCCTCCCCTGGTTACTGAGGCCCAGAGTGCCCAGCAGGCGGGCCTGCCCACCCTGGTGGAGGCCCTTCACTACCTCTTCGCCTGGTCGGACTGGTCAGTGCAGAGCCGCGCCTCGCTCTGGTCGGCGCAGGGCTGGGATGTGGGTCTTCTGGGTACCCTCGCCGACGCCTATGGCATCGACAAGGAGGTCCACCAGGGCGATCCCGAGCGCCTCGCTCGCCTCGTTGCCCGCCTTCCCGCTTGGTTTCCGCAGCGTGGTCAACTGGATCGCAGCCTGCAGCTCTGGTCGGAGTCCACCGGCGAGCCCCTCCACGCCCGCTACGAGTCTGCGAGCACCGTGGGCGACCGCCCCGAAGATCCACCGCTTCGCGAGGAGGTTTTTGCCTGCCGCTCGGCCTCCTGGTGGCGTCAACGCCAGACGGAAACGGGCACCCAGCTGCGCATCACCGCGGGCTGGTTGCGCTTTCAGCCGCAAGAAGGCCAGACTTTTCCCCTTTCCCCTGAAGATGTGCTGGTGAGCCTGGAGCCCTCTGGATCCTTGGATCGTCCGCTGCTCCGCCTGCTTTCGCCTGGTACCTGCCTTCGTATTGTTCCCCTGCCCGCTCCGGAGTCCGCATCATGACGCAGCGCGCCTTCCACCCTCGCGACGGGGCCCTCCTGGACCTTGAAGCCCTTCAAGCGCTGGCCGAGGTGCCGCACCACCTCCTGGATGCCCTGCTCACCGTCCATGCGCCCGGGGCTTCCGGTCTGGTTCTGGAAGGTCTGGAGCTGACCGGGGACTGGACGGCCACCGGCCCGCCGGGAACCGTGCGTCCCGACGGTGCCGCTCCCGGGTTTTATGTTTCTCCAGGCTCGGCCATCGTAACCGACGCCACGGGTGTTCGGCGGCTGGTTCGTGTGGCGGAGCGCACCCTGGTGCCCTGGCCCACCGCCGCTGGTGTGGCCGTGCGCGGGGTGCTCTCCATCGGCGTGCAGGTCAACCTCGCCGCCGGTCCGGGCGGTCTGTCGGTGGCCCGCGAAGAGGTGGAGCCGGCACTCCGGGTCGAGCGCTTGGAGGTGTTTGATCGTACGGACCGCCTTCCGTTGGCCGTCGCCACCGGCAATGGGCTGGACTGGGCCACGGATCTGCGGCGTATTCTCCCGCCAGAGCATCCGGTCCTACAAAAATTAGTACGGGATATCGAAGGGATCGAACGGGCTGTCTGGGAAGCCGAACCGGAAGGTGCGGTGTGGGAGAAGAGCGTGATCGGCCGCAGCTGGGTGCGCTACCAGACCATCGCTTCGGCGGCCCTTCAGGCAGGTCGGATGGTCTTGGACACCCAGGCCATGAGCACCGTGGGACGGGTGCGCACCCTGGCCTCTCTGCGTCGGAAGCTGGAGGAGACCGTTCCCTCCGCGGCCAACCGTGTGGTGCAGCTCTGCGGTCCTTCCGACCTGCCGGGGCCCTGGCGCAGGGTCCTGCCCACGGGGAAGTAGGATGGCGCTCGACCCCCTTACCCTCGTCGGCCGCTGGGCGGTCTCCGAGAACATGGTGGAGTCGGCCGTTCCCCTGGGGGCGGCGGCTGCATGCTGGTTTTTGACCTACTCGATGTTGGGGGCGCCGGCCTATGCCCGCCCCTATACCGGTCTGGAACTGGCCGCCCTTTTGGGCACCTGCGCAGCGGTCACCGGCTGGGCTGTGGCCCGGCAGGCATCTCTTTTGGGGCGTCGTCGTCACAACGGTGTGCTCTTCCTGCCGATCTTCATCGGCTTTCTGGCGGTGACCGGTGTGCAGCGGGGGGTGACCAGCGGTTTTTCAAAAACCTGCTCCGGGACGCTGAAAGGTTCCATCGTCAAAATCTCCGGCTTCGGTGAGGAGCCGGAGGAGCTGAAGGCCTGCCAGATCACCGCCGTGCCCGGCAACGCCTACCTTCCGGGCACCCTGATTCTGCCCGCCTGGAACGGAGACATCACCTTCTCCCTGGGCTTCTGGCTTTTTGCCTGCAATTTTCTTGGCGCCCTGGCCTTCCGGGATGTGCGTCTCCGCCCGTCGAAATTGGCAGAGTCTCTCTACGAAAAGCTGCGTCTTGCGCCCGGCGCGGGCTCCACTTCGGCCGTGGAAGGCGTGGGTCGGAATGGCTCGGTCCAGGCCTGCGGGAACCCGACCTTGTGGGGAGAGCCCTGTGGTCAGCTCTACAACGGCGAAAAGGAGTTTTCTCCTGGAGAGTGGTGCATCCGTTGCCAGCAGATCTACCGCCGCAACGAACGCGACATCACCCTCACCGTGGTGAGCCTGACATCAACGGACATTGATGTCCTCAATGGTTTAGAGCGCCTGGATACGACCTCTTGGGACCGTGGTCGTCGGAAGGACCCGGATCCTCGGATTTCCGGAGAGGAGCGCTGGGCGGTTCTGGGCGCGGTGACCTTGCCGGATGTGATGCCCATCTCCCAGGTGCTGGCGCTGGTGCACGAGCGCCTCGGGGAGTGGGGTGGTGCCAGCGACCCCCGTGTGCGGAAAGCCGCGACGATCGCGGCGAAACGTGGCAGCCGCATCTGTGCCTGGCTGTGGTTTGGCCGCGTGACGCAGCAGCTCACCGATGCCCGCCCGACCACCGACGTCCGTTTTGCGGTCGGACCGATGCGTCTGCGCGATCTGGTGCCGGAGAGTGCGGATCAGGTGGTGTTGCAGCTTGATGTAGGACTTCTTCCCCTGGAGCTGCGCACGGCATTCCGCATGGTGGACATGAATGGGAATGTCCGCGCGCAAAACAGCAAATATATTGTCTGGGTTCCGGTGGCTCCCGCCAAATCTCCGGCGGGGCTGTGGGTGGACCGGATGGAGGGCGAGGCCCTGCGTACCTGGATCGGTACGGAGCGTCTTCGCGCGGATTCGGCACGGGGAACCTCGGTTCCGATCGCCTATTTCCCCTATCTGGAACCGCCTCAGCCCGAAGCCCCGGCCCAGGAAGGCCCGGGTTCGGTGGACCTGCCCGAGAGCACGGACCCCAACATCCTGGCCGCCCATGTGCGTGTCCCCGAGCCGAAGCCTGCTCCTCCATCCCCGCCGATGGAGCTGCCGGATCCGGCCAAGGAAAAGATACCCCGCGCCGGGAGTCTGGACTTTGTACGGGTTCCTTTGACCGATAGTGGCGAGGTGGTGGTGGACGATCAGGGTCATCCCATGCGCTCAGCGGGCGATTCCGTGGCAGAATGGATGTGGTTCGAGTGGGAGCAGATTCAACTCCTCCGCCAGCAGGCTCTGGTGCTGGTGGACACCGGGAGGTAGCATGCGCGGACTTTTGATAGCGCTGGTTCTCGGGACGGGGATTGCGCAGGCTGCCCCCGGAACCGGAGATGCGACTGCCGATTGTACAGGTAGCACCGTCACCTTTGGTGGAGGTGGGGGCACCATCAGCGGTTCCACCAGTGTGGCCGCCTGCACCCGCGGCTCGGATGTCATCGCCACCCGCGACTCCGATCTGGACGAGTATGCGGCCGCCGCTGCGCCACAGTGTTGTTTCCATGCCGCTTCGGGCTCCTCCACCTCCACCAGTCTGATTGGCTACACCATCTCGGGTAACATCCAGGTGGGGGACGACTGCGCGGACACGAACGCCGCGGTGAACCCGGGGGCCACGGAGGTCTGCGACGGCACTATCGACGAAGACTGTGACGGCCTCGTAGACGACCTGGACCCCAACGTCTCGGTGGCCAGCAAGACCACTTGGTACATCGACACCGACACCGACACCTGGGGCGGAACGACCAGCCAGACACAGTGCAGCCAGCCCTCCGGCTACGTAGCCCGCACGGGCGACTGCATCGACAGCGATAACTCCGTGTATCCGGGCGTTGCGGAGTTCCAGCGCAGTGGCGGGGTACTCTGTTCTACGGTCTCCGCCACCTCGACCGCCCCCTTCCTCCTGGCCTGTTGTATGGAGGACGACGACCTCGACGGCTGGGGGGATTCTTCCCCGCCGACCAACAGCACCGCGGGCAATGACTGCAACGACAGCGACATCACCATCCTGCCGGGTGCCGCCGAGCTGGAACGTAGTGGCGGCACCCTCTGCAGCACGGTGAGCACCTCGACCAGCTCCCCCTTCCTTACGGCCTGCTGTATGGCGGACAACGATTCCGACGGTTGGGGTGACAGCACCGTCGTCGCCGGGCGTTCTTCGGGTTTTGACTGCGATGATACAAATGCCGCCGTCAAGCCGGGTGTGGCCGAGTCTGAGATGAGCGGCGGTGCCCTCTGCAGCACCGCCACCACCTCCACCAGCTCTGTCCTCCTCACCTTCTGCTGTATGGCGGATGACGATAACGACGGCTGGGGCAATTCCGTCGTCTCGGCCACCCGCAGCGAGGGCAACGACTGCAACGATAGCGACAGCTCGGCCTTTCCAGGCTCAGCGGAGCTGGAGTACAATAGCGCCAAAACGGTGGCCTGTACGTCGTTAACCGGTGCCTCCAACGCCACCCTGCTCAGCCAGTGCTGTATGGACGACAACGACAGCGATGGCTGGGGGGAGAGCGGAACCACGGGCGGGCAGACCGCAGGCAACGACTGCAACGACACCGACAACACCGTCTTTCCGGGAATCGCCGGCCTGGAACGGAATGGCTCGGGGGTGCTCTGCAGTACCGTGACTGGATCCTCCTCCAGCCCCCTTATGACTGCTTGCTGTATGTCGGACTCCGATAACGATAACTGGGGAGAGTCTACCAGCACCGGTGGCCAGACCGCCGGCAACGACTGCGACGACAACAGTGTCAACACCTTCCCCGGCTCCGGAGAAAATGAGACCCTGAGCGCTGGCACCATCCTGTGCTCTTCGGCCAGCGCCGGCACCCTGAACGCCTCCAACATGCTGGCCTGCTGCATGTTGGACAACGATGCCGATGGCTATGGCGACGACACCCTCGCCGCCGGTCGTTCCGATGGCTCTGACTGCAACGACAGCCTCCAGTCCATCAACCCCACCGGGACCGAGGTCCTGGACGACGGCGTGGACCAGAACTGCTCCGGCGGTGACCTCTGTGTGGAAGACCTGGACCGCGACGGGGACGGCAGCGTCACCGCCACGGTGGTCAGCGCCGACCTGGACTGCATCGACGCGGGCGAAGCCCGCAGCATCAACCGCGATGACTGCAACGATGCCAACCCCCACATCAGCACCCATGCCACGGAAGTCTGCGACACCAGCAACGTGGGCGTGGACGAGGACTGCGACAACCAGTCCGACAACAACGACTCCAGCACCGACGCCTCCACCAAGTCTGTCTTCTATGTCGATGCCGACAATGACAACTTCGGCACAAATGGCACGGCGACCCTTTTTTGTGATGAGCCCGTCGGCTACGCGACCGTGGCCGGGGACTGCAACGACGGGAACCTCTCTACCTTCCCCGGCGCCGCCCAGACCGAGTCGGCCACCGCCTGTATGCAGGACATCGACAACGATGGCTGGGGCTCCCGCACTCCGGTGGCGGGCGCGGCGGTAGGCACCGACTGCAACGACAACAACGGTACCCTGGTCGGCGATCAGGACGGCGATGGCTATGCCACCTGCGACGGGGACTGCAACGACACCCCCGTCACCGGCATCAACTTTGACGTAGACAACGACGGCGACACCTACGACGAGTGTGAGGGCGACTGTAACGACGCCAACCCGCTGATCTACCCCACGGTGACAGAAACCATCGCCGACGGCGTGGACCAGGACTGCAACGGTACCGAGACCTGCTACGTAGACAGCGATGGCGACGGCTATGCCAACTCCACGGGCATCACCATCACCTCTGCCGACGACGACTGCACCGATCCCGGCGAGGCCGCCCGCACGATCTCGCGTACCGACTGCAACGACGGTGACGCCGCCATCAGCCCTTCCGCCACCGAGATCGACGACAACATCGACAACGACTGCGATCTGCTGATCGACGAGGGCTTCGATGTGGACGGCGACGGCTACACGCCACTCGCCGACAGCGACTGCAACGACAACAACGCCACGATATACCCCGGTGCGCCCACCCTCTGCGACGGCCTGATCAACGCCTGTGGTGGTACGTTGGTTGCGACGGAAGTAGACAACGATGGCGACCTTTTTGTGGAGTGTACCCCCTGGGTAGGTGCCAGCACCCGCCAGGGCGGCGACTGCGACGACACCGACCTCGACACCTTCCCCGGTGCGGCCCAGAACCAGAGCAGCACCAGTTGTATGAACGACGATGACAACGATGGCTACGGCGATATCAGCCCGCCCTCGGGCGTCACCGTGGGCGCCGACTGTGACGACGGTGATATCGCGGTCACCGTCGCCCCCGACGTGGACGGGGATAGCTACGTTATCTGCGCCAATGCGGTGATCGCCAACGAAGACTGCGACGACAACGACCCGCGCACACATCCCTTCGCGGGTACCAACGAAGCCTCGAATCAATCGGCCTGCCGAACGGATTCGGATGGCGATGGCTACGGCTCCACCACCGCCCCGGCCGGCGGCAGTGCAGGTACAGACTGCGACGACGCCGTGATCACCACCTTCCCCGGTGCAGCCCCCGCCAACTCCACCATCCTGTGTATGGCAGACCTCGACAACGACGGCTGGGGCAGCAGCACCGCCCCCGCCGGCGGCAGCGCGGGCACCGACTGCAACGACAGCATCGCACTTTTGAACCAGGACGATGTAGACGGCGACACTTTTGCCACCTGCCCCAACGCCCAGAACCTCTCCGACTGTGACGACAGCGGGGCCGACACCTTCCCGGGCGCCGCTCAGTTGGAGAGCACCACCTCCTGCCGCAAAGATGCCGATGGCGACGGCTATGGCGACGAGGGCTCCGGGCCCTGGATCGCCGGCACCGACTGCGACGACGACGTCTTGACCGGTGCGCTCACCTTCATGGGTTCGGCCGACTTCGACGCCATCAGCCTCTGCACCCGCGATAACGACCAGGACGGCTGGGGAGATCGCAGCCCCGGCACCGTGGCCATCGACGCGGGCGGCGACTGTGACGATTCCGACGCCGTGATCAACCCCGAGGATAACGACGGCGACGGTGCATCCCCCTGTGGTGGCGACTGCGACGACACCGATAGCCACGTCGGCATTGCGTCGCTGGACGTGAACATCAACCTGGACGGCATCGCGGGGGTGGACTGCAACATCGACAGCAACAACGACGGTACGGTGGATATCGACACCGACGGCGATGGCTATGCCGACAACGCAGCATGCTGTATGGCCGATGCCGACGGCGACGAGTGGGGAGCCCGCACCGGCGGCTCCGGTATCGATCCCGGCAACGACTGTGACGACACCGACTCGCTGCAAGACGGCTCCGACCGCGATGCCGACGGCTTCACCGGCTGTGAAGGGGACTGCAACGACAACAACGCCGCTCTGGAGCCCGCCGACGTGGACCAGGATGGCTACTCCACTTGTCAGGCCGACTGTGACGACGGTACCCGCGCCATCTTCCCAGGGGCCGCCCAGGACGAGCTGACCGTCACCACCTGCTCCAAGGACACCGACGACGACGGCTGGGGCGACCCGGGTACCGGCGTCTGGACCGCAGGCACCGACTGCGACGACACCGACCCCACCCAGAATTTCGACGACGAAGACGGCGACGGCTCCACCACCTGCCCGGATAGCTTTGGCCTCTCCGATTGTGACGACAGTGTCAGCACCGGCATAAACACAGGTCCGGCCGCCGCCTCTTTTGAAGATCCCCTGATCTGCAGCCGCGACAACGACGGCGACGGCTGGGGAGACGATGGCACCGGCATCTTCGATCCCGGCTCCGACTGCGACGACACCGATCTCAACGTCAATCCAGACATTCCTGAAGTCTGCGACGGGATTGACAATAACTGCGACGGCTTCATCGACGAGACGTCGGCAGGGGACGCGGCCACCTGGTACCTGGATCTGGATGGCGACGGCTTCGGTGATCTGGCGCATCCAACCCCGGACTGCTCGCAACCGGTGGGCTACGTCAGCAACAGCCTGGACTGTGACGATGCTGCCCCCGCCGTCAATCCCAGCGCCACCGAGGTCTGCGACACCATCGACAACGACTGTGATGGCCAGCTGGACGAGGACTCCGCCGCCAACGCGCTGACCTGGTACCTCGACAGCGACAGCGATCTCTACGGGGATCCAGCCCTCGCCCACATCTCCTGCCGGCCGCCGGCCAGCTATGTAGCCGACAATACAGATTGCAACGACAGCAGCGCCACCGTCCACCCCATGGCGCCGGAAACCTGCAACCTGAACGACGACAATTGCAACGGAATCCTGGACGAAAACTCGGTGGACGCCACCACCTGGTACGTAGACTCCGACTCCGACGGCTACGGCAACCGCAGCTTCTTCCAGATCACCTGCACCGCCCCTCCGGGCTATGTCCCCGAGGCCAACTCCCAGCCCGGCCCCCAGGACGACGACTACGACTGCAACGACAACGACGTCACCATCCACCCCTACTCGGTGGTCTGCGACGGCATCGACAACGACTGCGACAGCTCCACCCCCATCGATCCGCTGGAGATCGACAACGACAACGACACCTATGTGGAGTGTTCCGGCTGGTCGGGTGCCGCCGGCCTCCAGAGCGGCGACTGTGACGATACCAGCAATAAAGTCAACCCTGTTGCGGTTGAGGTATGCGACGGCATCGACAACAATTGTGACACGGTCCTGCCTCCCGACGAAGCCAACCTGGACGGCGACCAGTTTGTAAGCTGTGTTAGTTGGGTGGGCGCGGCGGGAACCACCGTCAACAGTGTGATCATCCTCGGCGGCAACGACTGCAACGACACCCCGGCCGCCGACGTGAACGGCGACGGTGTCTACGAGTCCTACCTGGGCCTGGATACGTTCCCCGGCGCCAGCGAAGCCTGTGACGGCAAGTTCAACGACTGTACCGATCCCGACATCAACAACCTGCCCGCACCGCTGGCCGAAACCGACAACGATGGCGACGGCTATGTGGAGTGTGACGACAGCCTGACCGGCTCCTTCGGCACCGATCCCAACAACCCCTGGGAGGGCATCGGCGGGGTCTCCGGCGACCTGGACTGCGACGACAACGACGCCAATATCGTGCCCGACTCCCTGGGCGGCGGCGACTGCGAAGTGGACAACGACAGCGACGGCTACCCGGCCTACAGCTACGACGGCGCCACCGGCACCCTCCAGCCCACCGGCCAGGACTGCGACGATACCCGTCCTGATGTGAACATCGGCGCGCTGGAAACCTGCGAAGCCGAAGACGAAGTCCAGATCGACAACGACTGCGACGGCAACCCCAATACCCAGGGTGAGCAGCCGGTGAGCGACGGCGGCCGCCAGCTCTACCACGACGACGACAACGATGCCTACGGCGATCTGAACAGCCCTCCCGAATTTGTGTGCGTGGCCGGCAACGGCTTCACCGCCGTCCCCGGCGACTGCAACGACGCTGACTTCTCCATCAACCCCGATGCCCCCGAGCAGTGCAACGGCGTCGACGACGACTGCGATCTGCAGACTGACGAAACCCAGGTCGGCGAAAATCCTTTCGGCTGCGACATCCGCTACCTGGATCTGGACGGGGATGGCTACGGCAACGCCGCCACTGAGACCTGCCTCTGCCCCGATGGCGACGACGGCTATGTGGATGTGGCGGGCGACTGCGACGACTACAACGGCAATGTCCACCCGCTGACCCCCGAAGATGCCAACCAGGAAGTGCTGGACGGTCACGACTCCGACTGCGACGGTCTGGTGCCGGTGATCGAGCTGGACTGCGACGACGACGGGTCCTTTGCGCTGCTACCGGGCGGCCTGGGTTCTGTCGACAAGCCCAAGATCGACTCCGATCTCGTCGGGATGCCGAACTGCAAGGACAACCAGGACCCCGAGAACCTGTCGCGGCCCTTCACCTGCTGGGGTTTGGCGGTCAGCGCCGTCTGTGATCAGGAGACCGGCCTGTGGGCGCTGGATCGGGCACTCTCCACCGACGGCTTCGGCGGAAGGTTCCAGGAAGGACGCCGTATCTACACCACAGGCTCCACCTGTACCCGGGGCTTTGCGGGCGACTGTGACGACCAGTGCCCCATGCGTTGTGAAGGCCGCACGGAGGTCTGCGACGGGGTGGACAACGACTGCGTGGGCACCGCGGCCACCTCTTCTGAGTTCCTCCCCTCCTCCATGGACAGCGAAGCCGAGGTGGAGGGGGCGGTCCGTCTCGCCGAGGTGGACTTCGACCTGGATGGCTTCCTCTCCTGTAACAGCTACTCCTTGAATGACCCCGAGGTGGTTTATACCAGCGCCAGCTGTGCCGAGGCGGTTCTGGACCCCACCACCCAGATCGACTGCAACAACGCCTGCGGCCTCTCCAGCCCGGTCGGCGAAGAGCGCTGTGACGGCTTCACCAACCTCTGCGATGGCCCCCCCGAAGGCACCGACGACGATGGCGACGGCCACCGTACCTGCGGCACCGGCTCGGTTCCCGGCGGCGACGAGCTGCCCGAAGACATCTACGTCCTCTCCTGGTTCCCGCCCATCGTCGAGGGCAGCAGCGACAGCGCCGACAGCCCGACTGAGAGCGACGATGGTGTCATTCGCTCCTATGTTCCTCTCCTCCTCCCACGGGCAAACGCTCCCGAGTGCGATCTGCCCCTGTGGGGGGGCTTGGCCCAGCTCCCCTACCGCTACCCGGACCACGCGCGGGTCTGTCTGGACGCCCAGGCCTACGGGGCCGCCGTCGACATCGAGGCCTGCCTTGCCGAGCCGCCGCCTGCGGGCTTCCCCCCTCCCCAGACGGCTGCCGAGGCCCTCCAGCAGATCTGGCTGGCCGATGTCTGCGATATGGGCCAGGGCGAAAGCTGCCGCATCGTCCGCATCACCCTCGCGGCCGACGTGGATGCCGGGCTGTTAGAGGCCCCCGACGAAGCCGTCTCCCCCTCCTGCCTGGAGCACCCGGAGCAGGCCATCGCCCGCACCGTCTGGTCCAGTGAGCGTATCCTCGAAGCCCGGAACCTCGTGGTCGAAGCACAGTGTGCAGAGGTGTACGGCAAGGCCTGTTCCGAGGTGAAACCTTCGGCCATGCGGCATATTCCGCGCCGCTATGAGGCCATCCCCTCTCATGAAGAGGCGCTGTCCGACGACCAGCGCTGGTGGAAGGAGATGGGACGCTTCAGCCCCACCCTGTACCTGGGCGGCACCCTGGGCTGGTGCTGGGGAGAGGCCCGGCAGGATGCCGGGGAGCGCTCTACGGCAGTGGGTGGCGACTGTGCCGATGGCACCGCAAAGGCCAGCCGCGACCTGCCGGAAGGACCGGAGGACTTGCTGTGGCGTTACTACTCCTCGGTGGTGGACTACCCCGAAGAGCCGGACTGCGGTCGCTGTCTGGATGCCATCGACAACAACTGTGACGGCCAGACCGACTGCCTGGATCCCAGCTGTGCGGTCTGCTTTGTGGGCCAGGGCAGTGGCTGCGCGGCGGAAGGTTCGCCCTGTGCCGGCGGCAACTGCTCGGCCAGCCCCGCTGCCGGCCCCGAAGGTGCGGCCGCGGGCCTGGGCATCCTGCTGTTGGCGTCGGTGGTCGCCCGAAGGAAGAAGCAGGGATGAACCTCACGCTGGCCGGTCCTTTTGCCCTGGATCTGGGGGCGGTGTCTTGGAGTGGACGTGCAGCCCTGGAGGGCTGGCGGAAGGCGCCCCGTCGCCCGGTGTCGGAGGCCCGCTCCAAGCCCGGACTCTATGTTATCATCCACGAGGAGAACAAAAAACTCTCCGTCGCGGGCTTCTGGATGGTCTTCTCCGAAGACTATCTCGCCGGTGGACCTGCAGGTCCCCCCGACAAGGCGCCGCCTTTTGTACGCGAGCTGCTTACGGCCGCGACCGAAAGTGTTTGGTGGGTGAACCTGCCCACCTGGCCCAAAAAGACCGACACCTGGAACCCGCTGGCCATCCTGGAGTGGCCTGCCGCGCTATCCGCCCGCAGCTCTGTGCCGCCCCCGGG
>CAITDR010000077.1 GCA_903891165.1 uncultured Pseudomonadota bacterium | reverse complement strand
TTTCCCCGGAACGAACCTGCGCCTCATCTACGCGGTCGAAGGCACCCCCTCCGGCGGCCCCGCTGCCACATGACAGAGGGGGGATGTCAGGAGGTCTGGAATCGGGAGAGGTAGTACTACCTCTAACCTTTGCCGCAGCCCAAAAACCGCAGTGAGGGGCCAACCGCAGGTATCCTGCCAGGCCCCCGCCAACGGCGGGCATCGCGCTGGTGAATGAATATTCATTCAGCAGAGATTGGCTTGAGGAGCGGATTTTTCAGTACCACGCAGGGCGCGTGGGCCAGAGGCCCAGGCGCCTCTTGGGGGGCATGGCCGAGCAATCCTGGCCCCAACCGGATAGACGGACGTTGAGGTGGAAATGGGTCTGATGCTAAAAGGCGCTTGCGTTTCCGTGGTGCGCCCCAACCGCAAGAATGTCCGGGTATCGAATGAGTAGCACGATCCCTGATCCGCTTCGGATCACCAGCTCTGGAATGTCGGAAGGTGTGGTGCTGACGCTGAGTGAGGATGCCTGTGGCCTTCCGCGCCTTACTCAACTTCGTGTGCTGCGATCCGGTCTGGCACTCTCGCTGATCGTCGAAGGCGCCCGAGAAATGTCTCGGGTGCGCCAATTACTTCCGCGCGATGAAGCGGGAAAAATCCCCTGCCCTGGAACGATGTGTGTTACCACATTGGAGTGGGGGCCAGTGGAAATCGTACTTGATGGCAGTGAGCAGGCTACCCCACTCGCGAAGGCAAACGAGCCGACCCGCCTGAGCTTCCACCTCGGCGTGCGTGAGGTACGGTGTTGCCGTGTCGCCACGGTAGGCGAGCGGTGGGCCTGTGCGGTGCTCGGCGGCGCACCCGAGACGGAGGGCGTTCACGAATTCTGGCCATCATGGAGCACCTACATAGACGAAAGACGCGAAGCGATTGAAAGGGGACATTTTCCGTGTCCCCTAACTGATCCCAGTACCCACATAGACGACGGATACGAAGCGATTGAAAGGGAACCGATCCAGATGGATGCGCGGGGCGGGCGGTACCCGGTGCGCGATCACGTAGTCCTGAACCTTGCTGAGTACTACGCTGGAGCAGTCCTGCTCGGATCGTTCAAGGGGGCGGCGACCACCATTCCACGTCCGGGTTTCCTTGTTTTTTCGGGACACCCGGTGCCGACACCAAACGTCGATATTGTCCATGGCCTGATTCGAGGCATAGGGTTGCTGTTCGGCCTGGCCCCGTGCATGTTGATGTGGTTGACTCGGGACGCCAATGGGCAGATTTGTTCTTGGCAAATGCACTCCGGGTACTCGCCGGCTCCGTTGACGCCGTCTTGGCCAGTTTCCGCGTTCGTAGAGCAAGGCCGACCCCACATGATCGGTGCAAAGGAGCTTTCAAGAGCGCTGAGAGCATACCTGTCACAACGCGAAGCCTTCGCTCTCGACCGGGTTTCCTGGCTTGCATCTCATGGACGTTCGGGGCCTATCGACCGCTGCGGAGCGGCCTTGCGTGCAGCGATCGAGACGATTGTCAAAGCAGGTACTTCCGGCATCTCGCGTAAGATAATTGAAAAATATTTTTTTGACACACTTTTAACTGATTTGCAATCTGCAATGGATTCGTGGCGCAAGAAGAGTAGTATTAACTCCAAAGACATGGAGCGGCTCTATACCAAACTCGCGCAGATTAATGATAGATCGGACATTGCCAATCTTCCTGCCTTGTTCGCGGCGAAAGACATAGAGTTTGGCGACTTCGAGCAGGCGGCATGGAATTTCTCCAACAAGTGTGCCCATGCCGATAATCCCTCACTGATTGGTGACGAAAAAACTTTGCTTCTTTTTCGAGTACTTCAGGCTACAGTCGGAAGAATCATCGTTGGTGTTACCGGGGTCCACGATACCTACATCGACTATAGCTCTCCTGAATTCCCGAGTCGCCCGGTATCGCAGACCGTCGGTGGGACGAAACCAGACGAATTAAGAAGTTATCTATATGTGAAAGAATTACTTAAATAATAAACCAAGAGGCCAATTTGTCTAATGAACTTACACTTCGCCCCGAGTTCCTGACCTCCGCCCGCACACTTGTGGAGAAGGGACGGGGACGGGTGGCCAGCGTAGTCAGCGCGGAGTTGCTGCGGCTGCACTGGGAGCTGGGGCGGCTGATCCGGGCCGAGGTGCTATCCGATAGCCGGGCGGAATATGGGGAGGCGGTGCTCAGTGGGCTCGCGGAGGCCCTGAACGCTGAGTACGGTCGTGGTTTTAGCAAGAGAAACCTGCACTATATGGTGCGTTTTGCGGAGGTCTTTCCCGACGAGAAGATTGTGCACACGCTGTGTGCACAATCTTCGTGGAGTCAGGTACGGATGGTGTTGGGGATGGATGACCCGCGTAAGCAGAGGTTCTACCTCGAGATGGCGCGGGTGCAGGGCTGGAGCACCCGGAGGATGAGCTCTGAGATCGACGGGATGTTTTACGAGCGGGTAGCGCTGTCGGCAAAGCCGGAGGTGGTCATTGACCGGCAGCTCGCCGCGCTGCGAGATGAAGATCGGATGACGCCGGACCTGGTGTTCCGGGATCCCTACTTCTTGGATTTTTTGGGGATGCCCGCAGCTTTCTCGGAGAGTGACCTGGAGGCGGCGATCCTGCGGGAGCTGGAAGCCTTCCTGGAGGAGCTGGGTGATGGCTTCTGCTTCGTGGCGCGGCAGAAACGGATGAGTGTGGGGAATGACGACTTCTACCTGGATCTCCTGTTCTTTCACCGAAGGCTGCGGCGACTGGTGGCCATTGAGCTGAAATTGGGGAGGTTCATGCCCGCCGATGTGGGGCAGATGATGCTGTACCTCCGCTGGCTGGATCGCTATGAGCGACTGCCAGGAGAGGAGTCACCGCTCGGGCTGATCCTCTGCTCCGAGGCGGATCATGAGCGGGTTGAGCTGTTGGAGCTGGCCGACGGCAGCATCCGGGTCGCGCAGTATCTCACTCAGTTACCCCCGCCCGAGCTGCTGGCTCGAAGACTGCACGAGGCCATCGCGCGGGCGCGGGCTGCGGCGGAAGGCTGAGCGGAGGGGCGGCTTGTGTTGAAGAATTTAGATTTCTACAACAATGGGTACAGCTACGGTGCAGTGGACCGCCCCTGCGAAGAGGCCGCAAACTGAGGCTGGAGGCTCATGCTCACATTTTCCCAAGGCCAGCCCCCGTTCGAATTCCTGATCCTCTCCCTCATGCTGCGTCGCCCCGGTAGGCCGCAGAAGCCCGCCGCAGTCGCTGGCCCTGTCCCTCGGCACGATGCCCACATGTTGAGAGTGCAGGCAAAAAGGGCAATGATCTCACGGCCTTTTTCCTCCCCGTGGCACTTCCGCTGCGCAGTGGCTACAGGTAAAAGCCTCGTACCGGGCGATGGGATTTTTCGGCACTGCTGCAACGGGTGTTTGGGGTGGACGGATTTCAGTGCCCGCTGTGCGGAGGACGCCTGGAGTTGCGATGCATCATCGAGAGTTCGGCAAGTGTATCGAAGATTCTGAAGGGAAGCACAAGGCGACAGGGCCGCCGTAAGGGGGCGTGTCCGCGAAGACCGGATGGCGTAGCGACGCGGGTTCGGTGGGAGACGTGCACCAGATGATAAAAACGGTGGAATCTGGAGGGAGTTGGGGGCCGTCGGAGGGAACCCGGCCGTGGACGGGGGACAATCGCGCCGCTCGCAGCTATAGATCCGGGCATGACCACCTCCCCGCTCGCCCAGAAGGTCCTCGCTCTCCCCTATCGCGAGCGGGAGCACCTGCTCGCGGAGCTGCTCGACAACCTCCACGACGGCGAGACCGGTGATGCCCTCGACAGCGACACCTGGGACCGCTCGTGGGCGGCCGAGCTCGACGCGCGCCTGGACGGCGTCGAGGGTGGGACCGTGGCGACCGTGCCCGCCGACCAGGTGCTCGCGGAGCTGCGGGCGGGCGTACAGCCTGCTCGTCGTTGAGTTCCACGATCCTTCTCCTTCCTCCTATTTTCTGAGGAAAGGCAGGTCTCACACAGAGGCACAGGGGCACAGAGAGAGGCAGAGAAATCAACTTTATAGACTGTCTAAAGAGTAGCTTGCAAAATCACACGATCCACTCATCCACCGCCTACAAGCTCCCCCATCCCGAACAGCCCGCACAAGAAAGCACTTCTTCAGAGGATCAGTCCCCCACCAACCAACCCACCCGCTGCGGCACACAGCGTTTCGCCGGAGCTGTCGAAGGATC
>CAITDR010000076.1 GCA_903891165.1 uncultured Pseudomonadota bacterium | reverse complement strand
CCCAAGCGCTTCCTCCTCCTCGGTAATCCCGACTACAAAGCAGCAAAAGGTGCCTTGTAGTCCAGACTACAACCCTCAAAAACTACCGTCCCGCCGCCTCAATCCAGCGGATCAGGCTGCGGACCATGGTGCCGGTACCGCCCGGAGTGTAGTGCAGCAGGGGCGACTCCAGGAAGGCCGGACCGGCGATATCCAGATGTGCCCACTTGTCACAGGTGACAAATTCGGAGAGGAAGAGCGCTGCGGTGATCGACCCACCGGCGCGGCCACCCACGTTCTTCAGATCCGCCACTTCGGACTTCAGCTTGTCGCGGTACAGGTCTACCAGCGGCATCCGCCACACGCCGTCGCCGGCCTCGGCCGCGTGCCCGACCAGGGCGGCGGAGAGGTCGTCCGAGCGGGTGTAGAGTGCGGTGTACCAGTCACCCAGCGCAATGACCGCGGCGCCGGTCAGCGTCGCCAGATCCACGATGGCTTGGGGCTTCAGCTCGGAGGCGTAGGCGAGGCAGTCAGCCAGCACCAGACGACCTTCGGCGTCGGTATTGTGGATCTCGGCGCGCTTGCCGTTATAGAAGCGCAGCACGTCCCCCAATTTATAGGCATTACCGGCGGGCATATTTTCAACGGCACCGATGATGCCATCTACACGCACGTTGGGGCGTAGCGCCTTGACCGCCTTCATCACCCCGACCACGGATGCGGCGCCAGCCATGTCGCACTTCATGGTGAGCATGTTGTCGTTGCTCTTCAGCGACAGACCGCCGGAGTCGAAGGTGACTCCTTTGCCCACCAGGGCCAAGTGTCCCTTGGCCTCGGGCGGGTTGTAGGAGATGTGGATGAAGCGGGCGCCACGTGTGGAGCCCTGGCCCACCCCGGCGATACCGCCCATGCCCTTTTCGCGGATCTTGTCCTCGTCCCACACGTCCACGGTGATGTTTTCGCCTGCCAGTTCCTGACAGATCCGGGCCAGCGACGCAGGATAGATCTCTGCAGCGGGCTCGTTCACCAGGTCGCGGCAGAGGTTCTGGCCAGCGATCGAAGCCAGGGCCTGATCCACTGCGGCCTGGTTCTCCGTCACACCGACCAGGGTCACGGACTCCAGCGGAGCCTTACGGCTACCCTCAGACTTGTAGCGGTCAAAGCGGTAGTTTCCTTCTGCGACGCTCTCCATGATCGTGCGGAGTACACCGGGGTTTGGCGTGGCCCCATGGAAGGCGATCGCCAGGGTCTTGGCACCACGAACACGGGCCTGGAAGCCGGCGATTCCTGCTGCATGGCGCAGATCAGCGGGGCTGCCACCGCCGGTGCCTACCAGAAGGAGGCGGCGGGCGCGGATGTGACCCAGTGAAGGGGTGGGAAGGGAAGAACCGGCCTTGCCGGTGAACTCTTCGTCACGGGTCAGCGTGGCGAGGGTGCCGGAAAAGGAGCCGGGGCCATCCAGCGGCGCCACGGCCGCAGCCACCGCGCCCGCAGGAACGGCCAGCACCAGGAGGTCAGCAGAAACGGTGGAGAGATCAGCGGCAGAAAACGAGAAGATCATGGTGGCTTATTTCCGAATGATGAGAAGGATGACCAGGAGCACGGCGATCAGGCCCGCAAGGACGGTCATCAGCATGGTAACGGGGTCATTGCGGAACACGTGCATCACCCGATCCAGCAGACCACCCTGCCGCTCCTCCTCCTCGTCCTCCCCGCCGTGGGCGGTGGTCTCGTCGTCGAAGCTGTCAGGGACCCGGTCGTTGCGGGCGGGGGGCAGCGGCTCCTGGGTCCAGGAACGTTTGGGAAGGGCAGGGGTATCCTCCCGAAGAGGCGCCTTCTGAGGAGGGCGTGAGCTCCGGGTAGGGTCGGGGCGACCGCGTGGGTCCGGCCGCTGATCCTGGCGCTGCTCCGCGCGGGGGGGCTCGGCACGCACCGGCTCAGGCCGGTAGGGGGGCTGGGCCTCCGGGCGGCGGCTTTGCTCACCCTCCACGCGGGAAGGTTCAGGGGGACGTTGGCGCGGAGGCTCAGCCTTGGCAGCGGTCAAATCCAGACGAATCGTCGGAATTTCGGGGCGTTGGTCTGCCCGTGGGGGCTCGGCGCGCTCCGGCCGTTGTTCCATCCGGGGGGCTTCGGCACGGGGAGGCTCGCGGTGGTCCGCACGAGGGACTTCCACGCGGGCAGGCTCCACTTTTTGCTCGGCGCGGGGCTCTACCCGGGGAGGGTCCTGCCGGGCCGGAATGGGCTCGGGGGGACGGGGTTGGCCCGCGTCGGTGCGGCTCGGGGGATCCTGCCGATTGTCGGCACGCGTATCTGTACGACTCGGCTCTGTCCGGGTAGGTGTCGTCGGGAGGAGGGGGACAACGGTACCGCCAGTAGTCGGGATCTCCGCATCATTTTTGCCATCGGGCACCACCTCCGGAAAGGGAAGGGGGCCGGGCTCGCTGGGCGGCTGAGCCGGGGGGGACCAGCCTGCGGCTGGGCGCACCAGATAGTCCACCTCGGTGGAGCTGGGGGGCTCGCCCGCATCCCGAATGGTGAAGCCCAGCCGGGTGCGGAATCGCCCAGGGCTCAAGCCGGTGATCCCGAATTGGAAGCGGAAGCGGCCCGAGGGGTGCTTGTCGATCCGGTAGGTCAGCTCTGCATCTTTGACCCGTTCGTCGCGGTCCAGGTCGTAGACCGCCATCCCGACGCCGATCTCCTCCTGCCCCTCTACACCCGGGCTGCAGCCCACGGTGCAGGAGAAGGAGACCGCCTCGTCGGTGGTGAAAAAAGCCTGGTTTGGACCCCGATCCAGCATCACCTTGCCCAGGGTATGGATACGCGGGCGGATCAGCGATCCCAGCTCTTCCATACGATTGAGCAGCTCTTCCAGCCGGTTGAAGCGGTAAGGAGGAGAGGGGGTGAACTCGCGCGAGAGGGCCCGCGAAAGGAAGGCCACCGTCCGGTCGGCCATACGCTGGTGGAAGCGCGGATTCGACTCTTCCTGCTTCAGCTTTTCGGTGATCCGGTTCTTCAGGTGGATGGCCACCTGCTTGCTGATGCCCTCGCGCGCCAACGGCGGCATGGGCTCTCCGGTACATAGACCCTGGAGCAAAAGCGCCGCCAGACCGTAGCTGTCAATGCCGGGTCCCCAGGGAATATCTCCCGTAGATTCGGCTATTTCCGGCGGAAGGATACGCGCGCTGCTCTGCACCGCAAGCATCTTGACGATGGCTTTGCGGGTGGCGGGCGTGACGACGTCGGTGAGGAAGACTTCGCCGCGTTCGTTGAAAAAGATATTGGAGGGACGCAGGTTTCCGTGCAGTCCTGGCCCCGAAGAGAGCTGCCGGGCCGCCTGCCCGATGCTCAACAGGGTGGCCATCAGGTTGCCCAAGGTCATCCCGTCGGCGAGGCGACGCTCCAGAGAGTCCGCAAAGCGGGGAAGGATGTAAGCAGGCTGGCCATCCGCCAGGGTAAAACGTGCCTCCATCCTTGGAAGGAAGGCAAAGTTCCCCTGCTCATACAGCCGGGCCTGCTCCAGCACCGCCTCCTTGGTGGCGGCAAAAAGAGCTTCAGATCCTGGGACCTCCGAACGGAAATCCTCGGGTCCAAGCGGACATTTCAGTACGTGGAGGCTGTCCGAGCTCTCCCGACGCACCAGAAACGAGCTGCCCCAGAGGCCGCGGCCCAGAAGCTGACCGACCTGGTAGGTATTTCCCTGCCCATCCCGAACGACGTCACCCGATCTCATCAGCCCGGCCTTTAGAACCGCACAATACTATCGGTTGGAGGGGGTTGCGGCAAAGAGGTTTTGCGATCCAATCCGAATATCGGCCCGAAAGGATGGAGGAGAGGCCCGTTGGCCCCCTCCTCCACCCGCCAGATCCGGTGCCAATGAGGCCCCGGCTCCATCCGTGCCCGCTCCAGGGGGGGCTCGCAGCCGATCAGCGGCAGCAAAAGGGCCCAGACCCGGTCGGGCGACCAACCGGCTTCGCGAAGCTGACGGATCCCCATACTTCCTTCACTTTTGGAGAGCTTTTTTCCATCCGGACCCAGCAGGAGTGGCACGTGGAGCCAGCTTGGGGGTGGCTGCCGCAGCGTCCGGTGGAGGAGGATCTGCAGCGCCGTCGCCTCTAAAAGGTCGGCACCGCGCACCACCTCGGTGACCCCGTCGAGGTGGTCGTCCACCACCACTGCCAGGGGGTAGGCGGCCTCCCCGTCGGCACGTTGGAGGATGGGACCCTCGGGGGGGAGCACCCTCTGGGTACCCCAGGCCCGATCCTCAAAAACCACTTCGCCCGGCGGAGGATCAAAGCGCCAATTGCCGTGCTCCGGGGGGTGCTCTTTGCAGCGACAGGCCCCGGAGAGGCGCTGGGCGCGGCTGCAGGCGCAGCGCCAGGTGGGGATACCTTCCAGGGAATAGGAGCGTTGGGACTGGCAAAGAACTTCTTCGTCCCACTGCAGACCCAGCCAGCGCAGGTCCTCGCGCTGCCCCTGTGCCACCGCCTCCCGCGCCCGGCCCCGATCGAGATCCTCCATCCGAAGAAGCAGCTTGCCTCCGGCATTTCGCACCGAAATCCAGGCTGCACCGAAGGCCAGGGCATTGCCCAGGTGCAGCGCACCCGAGGGGGTGGGCGCGAGCCGACCCACCGTCATTCCGCCGGCCCCAGCTCCACGGTTACCGTATGCTCCACACGTCGGGTGCCCTCCCAGCTATCGGGAACCAGGGTGACGGTGCGGCTATCCTTTCCCACCTTCAACGTCGCTTCTCCCGCATACCAAAGCTCGATCCGCGCCAGTCCCCGATCATCGGCGACGGCGCCGCGGCTGCTCATCCCCGGCAGCTCCAGCCATACCATGGATCCAGGAGCAAGGCCGTGAACTTTCAAGACTGAGGTGGCCCGGCGGCTCGCAGCGGTCCAGGAGCGGGTGCCGAGCTCCTCGGAAACCGCTTTCCAGGCGGGTACCCAGGCGGCACGGTCGCGGGGCGGCGGCGGAAAGAAGACCCCGCCGGGTCCTCCTTTGCCGGTGGCCTGCAAAAAAGCCTGTCCCGAAGTGGCAAAGCTCAAAAAGTGTTCCGCCGACCCAATCTCGATCACCCAGGCGCGGAGGTTGAAATTACGGGTTTCTACCCCCGCAATGGACACCGCGCCCCCGTCGATCCCGAGCACCGGCCGGTGCAGGGGGTCCTCCCGGAGCCTTCCACAGGCGTCCATCCGATAATTGGGCGATCCCTCACAGATCCAGGCCAATACCGAGGGTCTGGCAGCCGAAATGGCCAGGAGTCGCTGGTCCTGCTCCGCGGCCATCGGGGCGATGCCGCGCCACATCGCCCCGTAATCGGGGCGCCCCTCCCAGATTCCTCCGTCACAACGCGGCATATGCACCACGGGAACCCCCCACTCGTCGAAGCTGGCCAGCCACTGGCTGTCGGCAACTTCGCCGTGCACTTCTACCGCATTGGCCTCCACTTCGGGCAGGGCATCCACCAGGAAGGTGGGGGACTCCAACGGGTTGACCCTCAATGCCATCAAAGGACTATTTTGTCCGTTGAGAAAGAAGGCTCCATCGCGTATTTCTGTCTGTCGTACGCCGACTCGCTGGCTACGCCGATCGAGGATGGCGCCTGCGGCATCCCGCAAGGTGGCGGTGGCCTGATACAGCGCCGCCTCTCCGATACCCCAGAGTGTTCCCTTCCATTTTTTTGATTCGAAGCTCTGACCCGCCTGGAGAGGATCCCAGCGCTGGATCAGGCGGTCGTCCTGCTGAATGGCCAGCTCCAGCGTGGAGCCTTCGGGCGCACGGACCACCTCCACCTTTGGGAGGACGGCCCCATCGCGATAGTCCAGGGCTATCGTACCGATTCGAGAGCTTCCCACCAGACGCAGCTCCACCAGACCGGCGCGCACCCGCCAGTTGCGGTTGGCCATGGTCAGGCCCTTGGGCTCCACCGTCGGCATAAACAGCCGCAGCTCCAGATGATGGGCACCGGCAGCAAGCGGCGGAAGATCGATCTCTTGGGGGGCGTGTCCCATAAAGGTTCGGGGAAGTGCTGTCCCGTCGATGAGGATATCCACACCCCACCAGAGCCCGTCCATAAACAGGCGTGCCGGGCTGGGGGCATCCAGCACAAAATCCAGCGTGCCCGTCGGTGGCTCGCCGGGCTTCCAGTGCACCGGCAGGTTCAACTCCAGGCGGGGGCCGGAGGGCAGGATCGCCGAAGCCACGCCGTCGTTACTTGGCGAAAGTGGAGCCTGTTCCTGGATAGGCTCCGGCTTCGGCGCAGGGCTCGGCTCGGAGCTGCACGCCCAGAGCAGCGGGATCAGGCTAGCGCTCATCGGCCCCCACATCGGGCACGTCCGAGCGCGGATCACCGTCAATATCCTCGTCGCAAGCACCCTCTTCGATCACTGCGCCCTGGTCGTTGGCCGGGCTCTGCGCGCTCAGGTGCAGGTCCTCCTCGCCCACAAAATCGCTGCTTTGGGGAATGATGTTGTGGGAGAGGCTGAAGGTTCCGACCGTCGGGTACACGTCGCTCGGCCAGAAACCATTGATGAACCTACCAGAGCTCTGCTGCCCAAAGGTCTCCAGTACTGTCGGAGGTGCCGGGATCGACCAGTAGCTGTTGTGGAGTACGGAGATCTGACAGCTGTTGTAGATGCCGATGCCGGTGCGCATGTCGGTGGCCAGCTCGGGCGAGGGCAGGCCCAGGAAGTTGTTGCGCAAAAAACCGCCGTCATGCTCGATTTCCACCTCATCCGGGCAGCTGGTGTCGGTGGGATTGCGGGCGGAGGAGAGCGGTCCCTCGTCGTCTCCGAAGGCCACCAGACGGCTGGAGTCGGTGATGGAATTGCGCTCGATGATGGTGCCACCGCTGCCGTCCCGGAAGCGGATGGCCCAGGGCCAGTCGTCGCACCAGAAGCCATGGATGTTGTTGCTATAGACCCGCCAATTACGGGCGCCGATGGCGTCAATTCCCCCCAAGCAGCTTACCGACGCATTCTCCCGCCCGTCGCGACTGCGCGAAAGCTCCGAACATCCCAGGATCCCGCCGTCTGCCCAGCTCTCCCTCCCAGGCTCGATGCGCAGCGCCTCCTCCCCAGCATCCAGGATGTTCAGGGCATAGAGCCTGGTTCCATCCGTATTTTTCCCGTCTCCCCCCTGAACAATAACCGTCGGGCCATAGGAGCGGGTAAGCGTGACTCCAATCAGAGTCACGTCGGAAGCGAGAATCGTAATCAGCGAAGGGCTGGAATAGAAACCATCCAGGATCACGGTGGACGGATCCCCGGACCGCGAACGGAGCGTAAGCCCCTCCTTGTCCAGCAACAGACTGGAGGTGAGGGTGTAGCTCCCTGCCTCCAGGATCAAGGTGCTGTGGGGAGAGGCATCGGCCAGTGCGGCGGCGATGTCGTCGCCGGGGCTCAAGATGATGCCGCCACTGGGTGCGGGGAGGGCCGAGCAGTCCTCCGGCAATGGAGCCACCGGCTCGCCACCGGGGTCGGAGTCCTTGTCAGCGGGGGCGGTGCAGGCCAGCAGGAACAGCAGCATGGCGCGGAGTGTAGCCGGTCCCGACGCTGCTCAGCCTTCGCTGAGCAGCTTTTTGATCGCGGCGTAGTCGCTGGTGCCCACAGAGCCCATGCGCGAGCAGCGGATTTTCTGGTTCTTATCTACGAAAAGATGGATGGGGATCGCCGAGTTCGCGTCGATCTTGACCTGCGTGAACCAGGGCGCCACCAGTGCAAAGTCCTTCACCCGAAGGCTGTCTTTCGCTTCGGCGTGCTTTTCCTGAAAGCGGCGTACATCGTCCACTTTGGCGTCCACGGACAGGAAGGCAACATCCACGGGGAGGCCCTCGGTCGCCAGCTGCTGCTGCCACTTCTTGATCAGCGGCATCTCTTCCACGCAGGGTCCACACCAGGTCGCCCAGATGTTGACCCAGCGCCAGCCACTTTGTGTGGCCGGAGGAGGGCTATCCAGCTCGGGCCAGGAATAGGTGGGAGCTTGATCTGCGGCCGGATGTTCCTCGCAAAAGTTCTCCACCACCGCCTGCTTTTGCGCCGGAGTGGCTTTCACCGCGTCTACGCGGGAGGGGGGAGGGGTGCTGGGGGCGCCACCATCGCAGGCGACAAGTCCCAGAACGGCAATCAGAGGGAGCAGTCGATCCATGCGATAAAGGCGCTCCGGTTTAGATCCTGGGTCTGGCAGGCGTCGGAAGGACCACTACGTTGCCACTTGCAGAACTCCTGATCGAGCTGAGCGACTTCCTCGCCCAGCCACAGAAGGCCCACTTCCTTGTCGAGATCCGGGTCGTTGAAGGTCTGCTTCAGGTGCGTCAACACCGCCTTGCCACGCCGTTGGGACAGGTCCCGGTTGTATACCGCTGAGCCCTCAGGAGAGGAGCGGGACACCACAAAGAAGTAGGAAGCCCCACGCTGATCGGCAAAGACCCGATCCAGAAGGGCAGTGTCATTCGGGTCGAGGATGTCGCTGTCCTGGTCGAACTGGATGATCCCGGCCCGATCCGCCATCGGCATGAAGAAGCTGTTGAAGTCGCCGCCGGACATGGTGGCCACTTGCTTGGCCTCCATGGGCTGACAGCCACGCACTTCGCCGCTGCCCAAGAGCCCACAGGACTGCAGAACACGCCGCAGGATTTTCTTCAAATCCCCGTTGCAATAGCCTTCATTGGCGGCGGCTGCGAGCGGAACTTCCGAGGCCGCGGCGGTGGCTTCGGCTTCACGAAGGCGACCCTCCGCCTGTCCCACCCACAGTCCGGTCAGGGCGGTGGGGAAGAGGAGGCAGGCCGCGGCGATGCCGTAGTGAGTGGCGTTCATTTGGAACCCTCCTGCTTGCTGATCAGACGGGAAAGGGCGTAGTCCATGCCCAGGTCCGTATCCTCGTCGCAGAGCTTCTGGTTGCGCACATAGACTTGCGGCGTCAAGACCGGGATCTGGTTGGCCACTGCCCAGCGTAGAGACTGGTTCAACTTCTGCTTGACCTTGCTGGAGCCCAGGCAGGACTTCAACTCGGGGAAGGCACCGACAACCATGGTCTCGGCGGCCTTGGGGTCCTTTTCCGCCGCCGCCCGGATCTCGTCCTGGTGTTCAAAGGCCCAGTCGATCACGACCTGCCCCTTGGCATCTCCGGCGCAGAGGATCGCCTCGCTCACGGTGCAGGCCCCCGCGTGCAGGGTGGTACCGACCATCCAGTTGCAGCTATTGTCCAGGGGGAAGAGAACGGCCTTGCGGTTCAGCTTGTCGGCGAGACCGGAGGCGTCCAGGCGCTTCTCAAAACCTTTGCAGGCCGGACAGAGCGGGTCAAAGACCTCCACGGTGGGTGCGCCCGAGGGGTTCTGGTCCAGGGCGATCATCACCCCGTTGGTGTCCTCCGGCTTGGGCAGGTCACCGCAGCTTCCGACGTACTTGGAATAGTCCGGCATAATGCCGACATAGGCGACAGCGGGCAGTGCCACAAAGGCGATGCCCATGGCCACGGAGGCGATATGACCGGACAGCTCCTGGCCCAGCTCCGCTTCGGGGTGGCCACTGGCCTGGCGCCACAGAATCAGCGCGCTTACAAAGACGCCGAGGCTGGAGCTGTAGGTGCCGATACACAGCTTGCAGGCTGCCCCCAGCTCAACCAGAGAGATGTAGCCCATGACCACCGATGTCAACAGCGGCAGGGTCGCCGCCGCCAGCAGGAAGCCGGTGGTGCCGGTCTCCTGTTCGCGCCGGTTCAACAACAGATCCAGGCCGCGAAAGAGCAGGTAGGCGAAGACGGCGAGACCCGGCAGGGAGATGGGCAGCCCCCCCCAGATCGTGGCGCGCAAGACCGAGGAATAGGGACTCATCATCGTGACATGACAGCCGCTCGACCCGCTGGCATCGGTACCGGTGATGCCGGGGATAAAGGAGCAGTGGATGCCGTGCACCTGACGGTCCAGGTGCTGAACAAAGTCGTAGGTCGAAAAACCGGTGAAGAAGACACCAGCTGCGGCCGCGACCAGAAAAAGGATCAGGAAGACATTGGGACGCATGGGCGCCTCCGGAGAGGCGGCGTCTATCAGAAAATCCTCCTCTGTCAAGGGCGGAGCGCTCCAGATCAGCCCGGTCCCCAGAGGATCTGGTAGGATCCGCTGCGGAAAGAACGGGGTTGGATGCCGGAAGCCGCAGCCAGCGGTGCAGGGTCCACCACGTCATCGGTATCAAAGGTGGAAACAACGTCCGGGTGAAAGCCTGGAAGTACCGCCATCATCCGCTTGGCCACTGGGATGGGTACTGACAGGGTCCGTACCTTTTTGCCCGCGTGCCCCGCCAGGAGGTGCACAATTTCCTTCAGGCTGAAGGACTCCGATCCTCCTGCATCAAAGTCCCGATTCCACACTTTCTTGTCGATCAGCGCCAGGATCGCTGCGGAGAAATCCTCCACATGCACCGGCTGGCGGCGGCAGGCGCCGCTTCCGATGAGCGGAACCACCGGCAGGTGCGTGACCATCGCGGCCAGGGTCTGCATAGATTCCCGGTGGGTGGGGCTGTGCTCCGGATGCCAGGGACCGTAGGGGGCGCAGGGCCTAACAATCAAATAAGGTAGCCCAGATTTACGCAGGCGCTCCTCGTCTTCGATGCGCGACTTCGCATAGGCATTCTGCCGGGGCCAGTGCACCACGGTGGAGGATCCGTAGATCACCGGCTTTCCCCAGGACAAAATGTTGTCCATCATCCGGCGGTTCTGAGCTGGGGCATCATCGGCCATCACCTTGGCGGCGAGGTGCACCACCAATTCCAGGCCGGGGGGAGGGGAGATCAGGCTCAGATCGCCCTGCAGCGAGCGTACCCCGGCCAGGGCCAACGGCGTCGAGCGCCACAGCCCGATTACGTCCATCCGCCGGCGGGCGGCCAACGAGCAGAAGTGGGCTCCGACAAAGGAGGAAGCACCGGTGACCAGCATTTTCATGGGGCGCCCCTAACCCATCGGCGAGGGGGATGCTCGCAGCGCGATCATCACCGCTCTCCCTGGTCCGAAGCGGTGAAGATCAGGAAGAAAGCCGGCAGTGCGGACCATTCCCTCCAGGGCTTCGGCGGTAGGTGCGGCATCCTGCATCGGTCCATACTGCTCCGGCTCGTCCAGCTCGGCCCGAGGCCAGGACCAGACCACGTCGCCAATCACCAACAGCCCACGCTCGGGGAGCGCACGCCCGAGGCGGATCAGAAGTTGCTGCTGCTCAAGTGGGCTTAGGTAGCGAAGGCTGTCGTGAAGCAGCACCACGGAGGTGCCAGCGGGGAGGGGAAAGGAGCGCAGATCCGCCGCCACAAACTTCAGGTTGGCCGGTGCGCCGGAACGAGCCTCCTCTAGCACGGAGAGGTCACGATCCACGCCCAATCCCGAGCGAATCGAAGGAGAAAGTTGTCGAAGTAGCTCCCCTTTTCCGCATCCCAGATCCACCACCTGATCCAAGGGGTGCGCCTCGATCGCGGCCACCACCACCCGCCCCGTTACTTCCGACCAGTCCATAGCCCACTCCCAGGTTAGCTTAATCCAAATGACTGAGAATCCGGCCCCCAAAGGCTCAAATTTACTGAAAAAAGTGGCCGCGGGTGGGCAGATCCTGACGGCTGCTTCCATCTATGTCTCCGGACTGCTGGGAATTCTGGTGGTGGAGGTCCTGGGCCCCCCGCTCGGCATGGGTGTCCAGATGTACCTGGGCAATACCGAACCGCGCCACCCAGAAGTCCACTGGCCCCTGGGCGTTGCGCTGATCCTGGGGCTGCTGCCGGTGCCCTTCCTGGCGACCAAGCGATGGTCGTTCACGATGTTGGCCTGCCTGCCCTTTGCGCTGCTGCCGTGGTGGGAACTCTACCAGCTCAGTATCGCTGCGGGGCAATAGCTCGAAATCACCTGAAGGATTTCAGAGCTCAGGTACACTATGAAATTTGCGCAGCTATCTCATTGAAATTCTTATCCGTATTCGCTGGCTCGAAGGGCAATCTCTACTGCCCGCACAATTTCTTCTTCGTCCGGAAATCCCGACAGGTAGCCAGCCATCCCTTTCTCGGCAACAACAAGTCCGTTCACCGAAACCGTGAAGATGCCGTCGTGCCCTTTCGCCAAGGTTGCCCGTACTCCCAGCTCCTCCCACAGTCGATCCATCGCACGGATGGCGCGCGGGAGGTAACCTCAGCGAACGCAGTAGTTGATTTGAACTTCCGCCATGTTTCCTCCTTCTAACAATGTATGTCACCGTAATATGATTGGCTACTCCTCGGTCAGCCAGGCCAGGGCAGCTAGCGCGGTGCGCCAGGCCTCTTGTCGGGTGGGCAGGCCGCGGGTGGGCTCCTCACGCTCGGAGCCCAGGTTACGATTGCGAAAATCCTCGGCCGGAAGGAGGACGACATCCAGGCTGCGATCCGGAAGAAAGGGCAGATCTCCATCCAGAAGTTGCTCGGAGCGCCATACCTGAACCGGCGGTGCGCCAAACTTCCGCAGGAGGGGGTGAGGAAGGGAAGAGCGATGTTCAACGGGACTTTCGTCCGGGCGGGGCGCTACGGTCGCCTGTGTGTCCTGGAACAGCAGGATCCGGCCATCTTGGGGAAAAGGGGAGCTGCTTCCGGGGAGGTGAATGCGGGCCTCCCCCGGACCGCAGCTTTCCGTCCAGTCGCGATGGGCAGCCACACGCTGGACCAGCGCCTGCAGAGAACGGAAACCCTGTGGGCTCGGATCCCCACAGCCCCCCGCTCCCGACGGACTGGCGGTACGAAGTATCGGAAGCCCGCGTTCCTTTATCTCTTTTCCAACAACCCAGTCCAAAAGCTGCGAAAAGAAGCGCGCGTTGTCCTCCATCCCGATCATCGCATCCGTCCAGGCACTCTGATCGCTTACCACCACCACCCGCCCCTTCCCAAACAGCCGCGCCGCCGCCAGGACCCGGGCCCCGGTCAGCTCCTTGGCCCCTGGCTTCAGATCTCCTTGAAAATTGCCGGCATCCTTGGGATCCCAGCGGTCCGCCCAGCGGCCTCCACGCAGCAGGACTTGCCACTCCGGTCCCAGGGGAGCCTCCACCTGGGGCCGCCAACCTTCCGGCCCCCGCAGCTCCCCGGCCGCCTGTACAACCACATGGTGCACCCCGGCAGTGATTGGGTGGCCCGCCAGCGGCTCCGCACGGAACATCGCAGGTCGAAGGTGAGAAAAAAGGAGCTCCTCCCGGTCTTCTGCCACCGTCACCGGCGGGAGGGCGAAACCAAAGCGTAGCCCCAGCGGCTGTAGCAGCTCAGCGTGCAGATCCTGGTTGCTGCTCTCGGTGATCAGAAGGAGCCCCCCTCCTGCCCGTACATAATCCACGAGAGCCAGTACCTCCGTGTAGCTGAAGCCTGGCCGGTGACCGGAAGGGAGGTTCAGAACCACCGCAGAGGTACCCGCCAACATCACCGGCGACAGCGCGAGGCCGTAGTCGCGAAGTTCAGGTAGCATAGAGAAAGCGCGTGCCATCCCTTTGAAATCATCGGACTTTCCCACCAGACCCAGCCGGTCCTGGTCGCGTCGCTCATTGCTGTGCCGACGATCGAGAAGTACCGGCCCTTCGGGGGTGGGTGGAGCCAGGGCGAAGACTGCGGACGCCAGCCCCGGGAGGGCAAATCCGCCCTGGGTGGCATAAAAGCTCCCCTCCCTCTCCAGCTCTGCTTCCCAGGGCTCCGGCCGCTCCATCCGCTCAAAAAAGGGAAGGCTCCCCAGGAGGATCACCGCTCCAAGCAGCCAGAGTCCACGCAACAGGCGCATCTAGGGCAGCCGGATCAGGGTGGCGGTGGCTTCGTTGGGTCCCCAAACAAGAATCTCTGCAGCTTTATCGCCGGTCAAGTCGTGGACAAAGATGGTGTCGTCGCCGACGGGAACCCGCAGCTCCTGATCGATCAGCGGGCTGCTACCCAGACCCTCCGCGGTACCGGCAAAAACCCGCACCCGATCTTCGCCCTCGTTGGTGACCAGGTCCCGACGACCGTCGCCGTTCACGTCGCCATCATAGGTGGCCTGAAATTTCCCTGAAGTGCCAAGGGGATAGGATAGCTCCCTTAAGCTGATACCTGACTGAAATCCGTTGGTGTAGCGATACAGACGCAGGTTCACACGTACCACGCGAGAAACCAGGGCACGCGCCAGATTTCCGAAGCCCACGTCCACCTCCGGCACGATCCAGTCCTGATCTCCGTCCCCGTCAAAGTCCTCCAGGGCCACACCGAAGGCTGCTGAGGCGGTAGAAAGCACGACTGGAGCGGCAAATCCGCTGCCGTTGCCCTTGCAGAAGAGCAGCTCGGAGGTGGCGCCAAAAAAGCTGCCATCGATCACCAGGCGCTGCACAGCGAGATCCACCCGCTTGTCGCCGTCGATGTCCTTGAACCAAACGCCGGTAATTTCCCGTCGTACTTCTCCCTCTTTGGGAGGAACATCGCGCGGTTCCAGGTCAAAGGGCAGGTTCAAAAGTGCGGTACGGGAGCCGATCGCCGGGCCGCCGAACCAGACCTGCAGGTGGCTGTGGGAAGGGTGGAGCAAGTCCTGCCAGCCGTCCCCATCCACGTCGGCGACGCTCAGCGCGGGAGCATGAACGGTCATTCCGATACTTTCTCCTCCATTTTTCCAGGAGGTGCCCAACGAACCCTCGGGCATCGCCGCGACCGCACCCAACGAGCTGCCATCGGCTCGAAAGTTGTGGAGTTTTCCGCTGGCATAGAGGGTGATCTCCGCTTTCTTGTCACCATCCAGGTCGTGGAGCAGGTGGCTGTGGGCGGGGGTGGTGGGGCCCAGCGCGGAAAGGGGGGTGGAGAGGCTGACAAAACGGACGGGCGTTGCGCCGGTGTACCGGAGGAGCCCGTCCCGATCTTGCACGACGATGCTCCCATCCGCATCCCAAAGCTGTGCTTTATTCCCAAGGGATATCTCGTCACGTGTCGTGACGCGTCCATCGGTAGAAAAATGGAGGATACTCAGGCGTACCTTGTCGGGCGCTTCGCCGGCGGGTTCCCGACTCTCCAGAATCAGCTCTTCCTGGGGATCATCATCCACATTTGCCGCGTGGACTGCCGAAAGGTTTGGCGGCATGGACAGGGTGCTGAGGCTGGGCATGGGCGCCGCTAACGCGATCCGCCCGCGAAAGGAACCCCCCCAAAACGTGGGACATGCTGTGACGGAAGTTCCCGAAGGCATCGCGGGTCGGCAACGTAGAGCTTTTGGCGGCGCAACATCCCTCGACAGGGTAAATTCCTGCGCCACCTCCGAGGCTCTATGCGCTGGTTGCTGACTTCACTTGCTCTGTTCGCCGCTCTCAGTCTGGTTCAACCTGCAATAGCTGTGGATTCTGGTGGCCCGGCTGCCCCCTTCAGCCTCCGTGACCTCGCGGGTCAGGTCCGTACCCTGGACGAGTTCAAGGGCAAAGTTGTGGTTCTGTCCTTCTGGGCGACCTGGTGTGGCCCCTGCCAGGTGGAAATGCCCCACCTTCAGGCGATGTATCAGGAATTGGGGCCTAAAGGTCTGGTAATCCTCGGAATTTCTGCGGATGATGCCAAGACCTCTTCCGGTGTGCGGCCCATCGTTGCCTCCAAGAAGCTGACCTACCCGATTTTGCTGGACACCGACACCAAGGTGGTGGCGCTCTACAATCCCCAGAAGACCCTGCCCTATACGGTGGTGATCGGACGGGACGGCAAGGTGGCCGAGGTACACGCGGGCTATACGCCGGGCGATGAAGTGAAGCTGAAGGAGAAGCTGGTGGCGCTTCTGGCAGTAGCGGCCCCTTGATCGCGCTCTTTCTACCTTGGGTTCTGGCGGCAGAGGTGGCACCGCCCGCTTCCGGCCCCCTTTCCGGAGGGGGCGTACATGGCAGCGAGTCGGCACGTCTCCGGTTCTGGTCCGTGCCCCAGACTCTGGCAGGTGTGGATGGAATCCGCTTTGAAAGCTGCCCTTCCTCCTGGTTCTCGCCAGGCTACTGCGGGGGCGACCCGACGCATGTGCTGGACTACCAGGAGCTGGTCAATCGCTTCAGCGTGAACGCGACCGGGGCACGCTGGAACCTCGCCTTACAGGGCGATGCGGTGGGGCTGTTCTCCAACCGGTACATCCTGGACGGCGAGCTGCAGCACGAACGTGATCTCTATCAGGACGGTGTTGTCGATATCTTTCCGGACGCCCTCCTGGTATTGGAGAAGGCCAGTCTGGAGTATCGGGCGGGGGCCTTCAGCTTTACCGTCGGGGATACCTGGTCCTCCTTCGGCCGGGGAATGGCGCTGAACCTGGTCAAAAATACTGATGTGGACCTGGATACTTCGCTGCGCGGCCTGCGGATGGGCTTCAGCGACAGCAATTGGGAGCTGACGGCGCTGACCGCCTTCACCAACCCACAGCAAATTACGCTGGAAAATCCCAACGAAAACCTCGCTGTGGACGATGGCCACGCCATCCACGCCATCCGCGCCCAACGCTATGGCCTGGGACCGGCAACCGTCGCATCTCATTTGGTATTGGTGCAGTACAACGACACCCCTGGGGAGGCTTTTGCGGCCTGGAATCAACCAGTGGGAGCCATCGTTGGCGGCGGTTCGGTGGGCATGACCGGGGCCGCCTACGAGCTCTACCTGGAATCCGATGGCTACGCCTACAACGACCCGGCGATTCCGGTCAGCGGGGGTGCGGCCGTCTACGCCAGCGGCTCGGCCTATCTGGGCGCGGCATCTCTCTTGCTCGAAGCAAAGTACAGCAGGAACACCGAATATATCAACACCCCTACCGGCAGCTACGGCTACGAGATCGCCGCCGGTCCCACACTGGAGTACGAGCGGGTGATCACCGAGGATTCCTCGGCCACTGTCAACTCAAATGACCTGATTGGAGCAAAGCTGCGTGCCGACTTCGGGGTGCCTCTGGCCGCAGGCAATTTTGCCCCCTTTGTGAGTGCCGCGGTCTTTCGGGACAGTGATCTGGAGGGGCTGCACTTCAACCGCAGCCCAGAGACGGTAATTCACCCGATCGCTGGCTTTATCCTTGTAAATGGTGGCTTTGATGCCCAGCTCCGGGCGGGCTACCGGGCCGACCTCCGCGACTCCATCGACGGGGTCTCTCAGGGGGCCGATCGGATGGGCCATGCCGACGGCGAGGTGACGGTGCCTGTGGTCGGTCCGTTGAGCCTCTCGCTTTCGGTGTCGGCGATGACCTTCGGCTGGGGCAAAAACTATCCTCAGCAGCAGGATTTTTTTGAGAGCGCAAATGCGCTTGCCGTGCATATCGGCCAGCCGCTGGCGGTGATCTTTTATGGGGAATATTCCAGCAACCCGTTGGTTAACAGCACGGGGAACCTGGATGATGATCTGTACGGTGCGGTGGAATTGCAGTGGAAGCCCAAGCCTGCCACCACGCTGAAGGCCTTTTATGGGGCATACCGTTCCGGTATACACTGTGCCGGAGGGCAGTGCCGCTATCTCCCTGGTTTTGAGGGAGCCAAATTTTCGATCGATACGACGTTCTGAGCCTGGAGGATTTCTGTATGTCTCTTAGCCTGCTGTTGACGACCCTGTTGCTTCCTTCGGCGGAGGCGGCGGTGCTCAAGGGGGTCACCTGGACCGCATCTTCGGTGGCGCCCGAGGCCGATGGTATCGTTTCTGCCGAGAAGAACCTGGGAGATTTTAAGCAGGCAACCCCCTGGATCGAGGGGGAAGAGGGTAGTGGTCTGGGATCCTTCGTCAAGGCGGACTTCGGTGGAGACAAGAGTATCTCCTCGATCATCCTGTGGGCGGGTTGCTGGTACAACAATGCCTATTGGAAGCACTATTCTCGCCCCAAGGTGGTGGTGCTGGAGTTCTCCGACGGCAGCACGCAAGAGGTCACCCTGAAGGATGAGTTCATTCCTCAGGAGATTCCTCTTTCCAGCTCCAAAAAGACCAGCTCGGTGAAGATCAAGGTGAAGTCGGTCTACAATGGCGACGCCTTCTCGGACACGGCGATTTCCGAGGTCATGTTTAAAGATGGCAGCCCGGACGATCGCGCCACGGTCAGCGCGGTGCGCGCCAGCACCACCCTGGCGCCGGACGGAGATGCCAACTACGAAGCCCGGAATGGCTCGGACTACATCCAGGACTCCATGTGGTGCGAGGGAAGCAAGACCGGCGACGGTACCAACGAGTGGATCGAAGTTGATTTTGCCGCTTCTACCACAATCTCTCAGTTGAAGATCCGTAACGGCGTCACCTATTCCTCGGAGCTGTTCAAGAAGTCCAACCGGGCCGCTACCGCCACGATCAGCTTCTCCGACGGCAGTACCGAAACCATCAAATTCAGCGATCTGCCCTTTGAGCAGGCGGTGAAGCTGGCGTCGCCCCACACCACCAGCAAGGTGAAGATTACCTTCACCACTGTGATCAAGGGAACTGAGTTTAACGACATGTGTGTGTCGGAGCTCAGCTTCCTCCCCTGAGGGGAACCTTTGTGCCTGACCCTGCTTCTGTTGTTTGATCCCGTTCGGTTGGCGGGTGGTCTTGACGGGTCAATGGCTGATTCGTCAAGACTTGTGGCGCCTCCCGCGGCCGTGGGGCGGGACCTCTATGGGCTGTCCAACAGCTATGAGAGCGCGGACTTTGTGTTGCGCTGGGGGGAGGAGGCGGCGGTCTCTGAGAGCGAAGTAGCCGCAATGGCAACGCTGCTTCAGACCGCACTCACGACGGAGCTGGCCCTGGGTTTTCCAGCGCCCGTCGGCAGTGATCTGTACAAGCTGAACGTCTACATCGGCGACAGCGGCGGGCCGCCCAGCTACGGCGCGCTGGGCTACTTCAACCTGGATGAAGAAGGTTGGCCAATGCTGGTCTTCCACCCCTTTATCCTGGATGATCCCGAACAGGCTCCAGCGGTTACCGCCCATGAGCTGCTGCATGTACTCCAGTACAGCAGTGGCCATGATCTGGAGGACTGGTTCTGGGAGGCCACGGCGGTCTGGGTTGAGACCGAGGTACATCCAGGCAATTTGAACCATGTGCGCTTTGTTCCGGGTCTGGCGCTGCTGCCCCACCGCTCCCTGGATCTCTACGACCGCCCCGGTGATGGCACCCTCGAAGAACTCCACGCCTACGGCGCCTTCTTGTATCCTCGCTACCTGACCGAACACGGGCTGGATCCACAGCTTATTGCCGATGTCTGGACCCTGAGCACCGGCAGTGCCCTGGATGGTCTGGAGACGCAGTTGGAGGCGCGTGGATTGTCCTTCCCCCAGACTTTTGGGGATTTTGCGGCGGCCAATGCGGCATGGGACTACTCCCTGGGTGAAGAGTACGCCGCCCGGGTGCACCTGGACCAGGGTACCTGGGATAAAAAGCCCACCGTCGGCTTTGTGCCGGTAGGAGGCACGGCCGGTTTTGTCCAGGCGCCGGTGGATAGCCTCCCCGAAGGACTGGGCTACAACCTGGTTTCTTATTCCAACCCGCCCGCAGGAGTGCTGGTCGTGGAGCTGGATCTGGCGGCGCAGGGCAGCCAAGGCAGCCCCGCCGACTGGCAGCCCCGACTGGTGATAGAGGAAGAGGGGGGCTCCCGTGTTTTTTCGATTGAAGCGGGAAAAATCTCCGTGGAGCTCAGTGGAGAGGAACGTGCGATCTGGCTGGTGGCTGCCCAGGCCGCCCTGCCGCTGCTTGCGGGCGAGACCTGGCCATGGGCATGGTCGGTCTACACCGAAAAAAAGGAGGAAGAAGAGCCGCTTCCTCCTCCCTCCTGTGGTTGTGCGGCCGGAGTTTACGGCCCGGGCTTCCTCGGCCTGCTGGCCCTACCGCTGCTGCGCCGGCGCTACTCGCCCGATGCCTGCTTGAGTTCTTCAAAGCCTGGCAATTCGGAGAGATCGGGCACAACCACGATCTCGATACGGCGGTTGGATACCCGCCCATCCAGCGTCTTGTTGTCCGCCACGGGCCGGTATTCGCCATAGCTGGCACCGGACAGACGTCCGGATGCGACGCCGCCCTCCTCCAGGGTGCGCACCACCACTAGAGCGCGCGCCGAGGCCAGCTCCCAGTTGGAGGGGAAACGTTCCGTTTGAATCGGCACATTGTCGGTATGCCCCTCCACCTGGTAGTGGCGGTCGGGAATGGTGGCCAGGATCTTGGCCACTTCCAACAGCGCCACTCGACCACTCTCAGAAAGTTCGGCTTTACCGGATGCAAAAAGGATGTCGGTGGCCAGCACCACTACCATTCGGCCATCCACGATCTTCACGCGCAGCTGCCCGGCATCAATCAGCTTTTTGAAGCGGCTGAGCAGGTCTTTGAACTGGGAAACCCGCTCCTCTGCGGCGGCGCGGCGCTCGGCCAGCTCCTTGAGCGCTGCTTGCATGTCGGCCACAGAAGCCTGGAGAGAGCTGCGATCTTTGAGGAGGGAGGACTTCTCTTTGTTGGCCGCATCCAGGTTCCCCTGGAGGCCAGCCAGCTCGGTCTCCAGCGCCTTGATACGTGCGCTCAGTTCCTCCACTTGTTTCTGTTCTGCCGCAAGGGCTTCTTCCACAGAAAGGGCGCGGGCAGCCTGGGCATCCCGCTCGGTGGTGCGCTGAGTCAGTTGCTCCTGCGTTGCGCGCAGCTCCTCCTCCAGGGCGTCGTATTTTTTCTTCGGTATGCAGGCAAGGGTGAGAAGAACCAGGATTTTCAGCATATGGACTCCGTACCACGGTGCTATCCCACTTTGCAGGAGGATGCACGCGACCGCCCGGCGGGCAGACATCGGATGACGTGTCAATATTTTTCTACGATTCTATAGGTTTATCCATATATATTCAGAATACGATAGATTGTTTTCTACGATTCATATATTTCCCCCTCCGGCATTGACGTGAAAAGGCCGCTTTTTGCCCGGCACGATTCTTGCATAAGAAAGTCGGCGTTGGTGGAGAGCCTATGCTGAGTCTGGTCGCGATGGGGTTGGCAGCCGAGCTGCTTCTGCCGGGGAGCTATCCGGCGGAGGTGGTGCAGGGTGTAGATGGTCCCGGCTGGCTGGCGCTGCGCGGGGATCGACTGGAGGCTATCCATGTCAGCCTACAACCTGTAGAGAAGGGTTTTCTGACGGTGGTGCCTGCCGACGTAGTGGTGCTGTTACGGGGAGAGCCCTTTGTGGCCGGCCCCGTGCGCACCTGGGCGACGGCGAATCCGATCAATGGAAGCTTGAAGGTGGGAGAACTCCAAATCCTTCGCGAAGGAGAGCGGGTGCTCGTTTCCGACGGCGAACGTCGGCAGCGCCTGGAGTTGGGGGCGGATGTCTCCCTGGTATGGGCCGGTGATCTCGACCAGGATGGCCGTACTGACCTGATTTTTTCGCGTCTCGGTGTCGCAAGCCTGTGGCTATCGTCCGGCACCCCCTACCTGCTCCGCCGGGCTGCAGGCTACGACGACGCGGGCTGCTGAGGCGCGCATAGGGTAAAGGATCGGATGCGCATCGTCCTGCTCTCCGATACCCATCGTCGTCACGCTGAGATCGCGGTCCCCAAAGGAGATATCCTTATCCATGCCGGGGATTTCTCGGGTCATGGCACCCGCTCCCAGATCCAGGCCTTTGACGACTGGCTGGGCACCTTGCCCCACCCGCACAAGGTGGTGATTGCAGGGAACCATGATTTTCTCTTCGAGAAGGTCGAGAATCCCCATACACTTCTGAAGAATGCCCGCTACCTCCAGGACCAAGAGGTGGTGATCGGTGGCCTGAGGATCTGGGGAAGCCCCTGGCAACCCCGCTTTTTCGACTGGGCCTTCAACCTGGATCGCGGGGAGCCGCTACGGCGGGTCTGGGAAAAAGTGCCAAGCGGAATCGACATCCTGGTGACCCATGGGCCGCCCAAAGGGATCCTGGATCGGGTGTCCAGGGGCGAGGAGGTGGGTTGCGAGGAACTCCGTACTGCGCTCCCGCGGATCCGGCCCCGCCTGCATGTATTCGGGCATATCCACGAGGCCTACGGCCAGCTTCACCTGGATGGAACCCATTTTGTGAATGCAGCAAGCTGTGATCTGCACTACAAGCCGGTCCAACCCCCAGTCGTGGTCGATCTTCCGGTGCTTCCCCCCAGCTCTTGATACACCAGTCTTGCCACGTCAAGGGCGTGGGGACCATCGCCGTGCACGCACACACAGTCAAAACGGCCGCTGGCCACCAGACGTCTGAGCTGGGGAAGCACCTCCGGCGGGCTTAGCAGGGCGCCCGGTGTCCCTCGGGGAAGCAGGCTTCCATCCTCTGCATAGCCGCGATCGGCGAAGCCCTCCACCCGGTAGGGAGTGCCCAGCTCCCCCATCGCTCCCCCTGGTGGCCCGATCACCCAGATCTCTCCCAGTAACTCCCGAGCTACATCCAGGAGTAATCTGGCCACTGCCGGTTCTTTTGCTGCCACGTGATACAGCGCCCCGTGTGGCTTCAGACCGGCAATTTGTACGTCTTCCTCCTCCGCCAGCTCCCGAAGAAGCCGCAATTGACCGCGCAGGCTCTGCTCCAGCTCCAGAAGGGGAATATCCATCTTCTTCCGTCCAAAATTGGCGCGGTCCGGGTAGGAAGGATGAGCCGCCACCACCGTCCCCGACCGTCGGCAACGACGCAACGTTCGGCGCATCAGCTCGGGCCCCCCGGCATGGGCACCACAGCAGACCGCCGCGATGGCCGCCAGCTCAAAAAGGGCCTCCTCCTCCCCCTCCAGCTCTCCCAGATCGATGTTCAGCAGCATCCTCGCCCCCATAGTGGGTTAACCTGCCTCCATGCTGCTGCTCCTCCTTGCCTGCTCCTCACCTGCGCCCAAAGGGCCCGGCCCCGCAACCCCCGCCCCCATGAAGCCTGCGACCTGCACACTTCTGACGGTGAACGACACCTACCAGATCGAAGGTCTGCCCGATCAGACCGGCGGAATTGCCCGATTGCGCACACTGCGCAAACAGGTAGAGAAAGAGGTCGGTCCGGTGGTGGTGCTCCATGCGGGCGATATGCTTGCTCCTTCCTTACCTTCCCGTACCTTTGGCGGCGATCAGATGATCGACAGCCTCAATCGTCTGGACGGCGATGCGCAGGCAGTGGACGAGCGCTTGATCGTGGTGTTTGGCAACCACGAGTTCGACGCTTCGAAAGAGGCGGATGGACCGAAGTTGGATACACGTATCGAGGCATCCCAGTTCACCTGGCTGGACAGCTCCATCGTCTGGGGCAAGACCGCGGAAGGCCAGGCCATTGTGGCCGCTCCGAACCTCGTGGGCGGGCGCCTTGTGGACTGCCAGGGGGTCAAGATAGGGGTGTTTGGCCTGACTATCAATGTGAAGAAACCAGCCTATGTGGCGGATTTTCTTGAGCCGCTCAGCATGGCCCGCGCCCAGACCGAAGCCCTGCGGAAGGCGGGAGCCGAGGTGGTGATCGGCCTGACCCACCAGACTTTTGGAGAGGATCAAGCGTTGTTGAAGAGTCTGGGGGATGCAGGCCCGGACTTTATTGTAGGCGGACACGAACACGTCCATATGACGACGGATGTGGGGCGCCACGCCGTGTACAAGGCCGATGCCGACGCCCGTTCGGCCTGGAGAATCACACTGACCCGCGAGGCCACCGGCTTTCGTCGGGATGCAGAGCTGATCCAGTTGGACCAGAAGATCGTCCCCGATCCGGAATTGCAGGCAGCGGTCAATGGTTGGCTGGAGAAGGATGATGCGGCAGTCTGTGGAAAAGTAGACAAAGCCCCTGGATGTCTGGCGGAGGCGGTGGGCCAGACCGGTGTGGAGCTGGTGGCGGAGGAGCTGCAGATCCGCAGCTATGAGACCAATTTCGGGAACTGGATCGCCGATATGGCAAGGGCGAGCTGCCCCAAGGCGGACGTGGCCTTCCTTAACTCGGGTTCCCTTCGGTTGAACCGGGATATTCCTCCAGGCCCGGTGCTGCGGAAGGACATCGAGACGCTGTTTGCCTACCCCATGGGCCTGCGTCTGGTGCAGATGAACGGTGCGGTATTGCAGCAGGTGATCGATCGTGCCATTCAGGGCTGGTCGGGCAACGGAAATTGGCTGCAAATCAGTGGTTTTGCCTGGTGGCACGATAGCAAAGCCGCGACGGCCACCCGGCTCACACTCTTGGGTTCTACCCCCCATAAGGTTGGATCGGATGAGAAAATTCTGGCGGTAGTCCCTGATTTCTTGCTGGATCCATCCGGCGGCCAGGACGGCTACACCATGATCCTGCCGAGTATGGAGCTGAAGGGGGCCGACGCCAAGGCCGCCTGTGGTCAGGAATTCGCGCCGGGTGACCTGAAGAACCTGGTCTATACCTCCATGGCGCCGTCGTTGTCTGGAGCGCCGATGGCACCCGCGGTAGAGGGGCGGATCTGCTCTGCGCCGGTAGAGGACAAATTCCCCTGCCTTGCACTTCCATGATCCGGGTGGAGCGGGAGGGGCCTGTCACGACGGTGATCCTGGCCCGGCCTGAGGTGAAAAATGCGGTAGACTTCCGAAGCGCAGAGCTGTTGGTCGAGGCATTTCAGGACTTTGATCAGGACGAAGAGGCCAGGGTGGCTGTGCTTTGGGGCGAGGGAGGGGACTTCTGCGCGGGCGCAGACCTGAAGGCCATCGCGCAGGGGCAGGCCAACCGCCTGGAGCCCGAGGGCAGCGCTCCGCTGGGACCATCGCGGATGCTGCTTTCCAAGCCGGTGATTGCTGCCATCGCTGGCCATGCCGTGGCAGGTGGGCTGGAGCTGGCACTCTGGTGTGACCTGCGGGTGGTGGAGGAGGATGGCGTGCTGGGCGTCTTTTGCCGGCGCTGGGGGGTGCCGCTGATTGACGGCGGCACCCTGCGGCTGCCGGCCATTGTGGGGCTGGGCCGGGCGATGGATCTGGTGCTGACCGGCAGGCCGGTGCCCGCTGCGGAGGCGCTAGCCATCGGCCTGGTCAATCGGGTGGTGCCGCGCGGGCAGGCGCGCGGACGGGCAGAGGCCTGGGCGCGGCAGCTCGCGGCCCTGCCCCAGGCGGCGCTGCGGGCGGATCGGCTGTCGCTAATAGAAGGCAGCCTCGCCGCGGCACCCAGCCTCCCGCTGGCGCTGCAGCGCGAATTTCTCCGGGGTCTGGAGGCGCTGCCCGACATCCGCCCCGGTGCCACTGCCTTCCTCGACCGACCCCGTTCGGACCAATAGATCGGAACGTTATATATCGCTCCGATCGGTGTACTCTCCAATTCCCAGGGTCCACTCCAGATAGCGCAGTGCCCAGGCGAGACTTTCACGCTCCGCCGGATGGACCCGCGTCGCTTCGACGGCCTCCACCACCTGCTCCATCCGCCACAGCAACATCGCGGTGGCGTCGATCAGCTGCAGGTCGTCCAGGCTCTGGTCGATGGTGCGGCCACGCAGGGTAGGGCCGGCGTCCCAGACCTCTTCGCGGCGGTGCAGGGTGGCCAGCCCCTCCAGGCGTAGGCCGTCGCGGCGTCGACGCAAGGCCACCAGCGGTGACCAATCGCCATCCCAGCGACTACAGGGGCGGAAGGCCACGGCACGGGAGTAGGGGTCCAGGCTGCCTTCGGCGCCGAACAGGCGCGCCTGCATCCGGTCGGCCTGCTCCTCCAGCGGAGACTCGGTGGAAAAAGGAGCTTCCACCGACTCCGCAGAAAAAAAGGCGCCGGTACACTGGCCAGAATAGTCGGTTCGAACGGCATAAAAGACGACGCCCAGCTCGGGATTTCTCCGCAACAGCCCTGCTGCCACCGGGCGGATGTACCAGTCTACCGCCATCTCCCGAAGCTGATCCGGTGTTTGCCCTACAAAACGGAGCATCAAGTATGCACACGGATGCGACGATGCCACTCCCTGGTTTCGCGGATCCAGCCGCGAAGCTGGTCAAGATCGTGGACCTCGTCGGGGGCCTCTGCCGACCAGAGCAGGTTCTTGGCCAAATCCCGCGCGTAGTCATAGGCGAATTGGGCATTCCGACAGGCTTCTTGGGCAGCCGGGGGCACCCCCTTCAGCGGCCCGGGGCTGCGGGCGGTGGCCAGGGTGGCTCGAAAACGGCGCCGGCCGACATTAAAATTGTCCTCCCAGAAGGTGCCGTTGGGCTCGGTCTGGATGTCCAGGCTCAGGTCGTCTCCCTCCCGCCTCGCGATGGCATAGCGATTGAATTGAGGAGGATGACTGCGGGGAAGATCGATATCCGCACAACAGGAGGCGAAGGCCACCACCAGCTCGTGATCACCGGTCAGAGGCCATTGACCTCCGTCAAAAAGTTCGTTCTCCGCCCGTTCCAGGTGATCCGCCTCCTCAGAGTGGTCGTCCGCCCGGGGAGGCCAGGGCGGATCGAAGAGTTTTGAAGGGAGGATCAGGTCCTCCACGCGGCCTGGCCGGTCATCCACAAGAGCAAAGGCCAGGCTCACACTCTGGTAGTGAGGATGATCGGCAAAAAGAAGCCTGCAAATGGGGAGGAAGTACCAGTCGAGGTACATCCTCCGCAGCTCATCCGAAGTTCGTCCATACAGGCGCACGGCAAGGGCTTATCCGATGTGCCGGGTGGGCTCCATGCTTATTGGGGCGTCAGCGTGGTCCATGCGAAGCCGTTGCAGCCAGCGGCCAGATCGGCGCGCGCTGCGGTGGTGTTCTGAAGGGCGGTGCCCAGGTCAGCCGCGTCGTACGCAATCTGGCAGTAGTACAGGGTTCCCTGGTCAAAGGTCCAGTCAAAACGGCTATAGAGCTCAGGATTGTAGCTGTTTGCCGCATCATTTTGAGCCACCAGAAAATTCCCGTTGTTGTCCACCAGCTCGATGTGGAACACCGAGTTGCCCATGGTCCAGGAGTCCTGAGCGATGTCGTGGCTGCTGCCGTAGTTGTCGGTGTAGCTGCCGATGATGGCCAGCGGTGCACTCAACTTCGACCAGGAAAATCCTCCACAACCGGTGAGCAGATCACTGGAGTTGGCCGCCGCCGTCGCCAGTGCATCCGCTTCGGTGGCCGCATCGTAGGCGGTCTGGCAGTAGTAGTAGCTGCTGCCGTTCCAGGTCCAGTCAAAGCGGCTCCAGAATGCCGGATACCAGGCATTGGTCGCGTCGTTCTGGGCGATGGCATAGTGGCTGAAATTGTCATACTGGCTGATGTGAAAGGAACTGCTATCAATGGCCCACAGATCCTCGGAGATCGTGTGGCTGCTTCCCCAATTGTCTACCCAGCTCCCGCGGATCTCCAACTGGGGGCGCAAACGTGACCAGGCAAAACCGTTACAGCCAGCGATCAGATCGGTGAAATCGGCACCATTCGCAGCTTCGGCGGCGGAGGCGTCGGCCGCATCGTAGGCGATCTGGCAGTAGTAGAGGGTGGAGCCGCTCATGGTCCAGTCAAAACGACTCCAGAGACCAGGAAAATATGCGTTGATACTATCATTCTGCGCGATCAGGTAGTCCGCGTCGTTGTCCCAGGAGGAGACGAGGAAGCGGGAGTTTCCCATCTGCCAGGCGTCCTGGTTGATCTCGTGCGCCGTCCCATAGTCGTCGAACCAGCGGCCCTGAATCTCCAGGGGACCGGCGGGAGCGGTATCGTCCGTCGGGATGGAATCGTCCGGCGGGGCGGTGTCGTCCGGGGAGTCTTCCGAGTCCTTGGCCGAGTCGTCGGTGACCTGGGAGTCGTCGGTGGCTTCGGAGTCCTCTTGCGAATCCGTTTGGGAGTCGCTGGAGTCGTCGGATTTTTCGCCGGTACAGGCGATCAACAGCAGAAGGGGGAGGGGGAAAAGAAGTCGGCGTTGCATGTCCATCCTCGTGGCCCCCCGGCGCGGATGGAGGGGCGCCGGGACCACCCCGACACCGCCTCCTCCCCGACCCGGGGTGGGCGTGACGCCAAGGCAGGTCTCCCGACTTACAGCCATTATCCGCTCCCCCTTCCCGGACTTTTGAGGATCCAGTGGTATCGGGGCGGCGTGACTGCTTACGGTGGCGGGACCGCGCTGGATTTCCACCAGCTTCCCTTTTCAACCCCGAAGGGTCACCCAAGCGACCGCTTTGTACCACAACAACCCCGACGCCTGGGAGCCGCCGGCCCAAACCGTAATACATCATACCACTTTGAAGGCATCGGTCGGTGCGTAGAGAATTTCGCAGGAGAGACTGGACGGTCAGTCGGAATAGGGCTATTGGTAGATACCGGATGGTCGGTCGAAAGGAGCTTCCATGGCCCGTCTACGCTTTGATGCCCTTCTGGACTTTGTGGAACACCAGGGTGAAGTTGCCTTCTTGGGAGAGCTGCGCCGGATGGGAATGCGTCCCACGGCGGTGGTGCTCTGCGAAGGGGAGCTGGAGGCGGAGGAGGCGCTGACCTACGCCGTCACCCTGCGCGGACTGGGCTGGGAAGGTCAAGCCCAGGAAGTGGTGGAGGCCGTCGT
>CAITDR010000075.1 GCA_903891165.1 uncultured Pseudomonadota bacterium | reverse complement strand
GCTGGTGGGTGCGGGCATTGCCAGGGCCGCGGCGGGGCCTTTGACGCGGGCTTCCTGCACCCATCGGATCAGCTCTGGGGAGGGTGCGGCCTCCTCCCCCATCACCAGCTCAGCCGACAGGGGCACCGGCCCAGTGAGCTGCCCCAGCGCCAGCGTCGGCGCCAGCCAGCCCGAGCTGCCCGCCGCGTCGATACGGTCGGACACTTCCAGCACCGCTTCGTCGGGGACCACGGTGCGGCTGCGCACCCCCAGGCGCATCAGGCGCCGGAGATCCTGGCGGGCCATGTCCAGATCCCCAAGCTGGGCCAGCACATCCGCACGTCGCAGCAAGGCCGCCGCATCTTCCGGTTCTGTGGCCAGCTTTCGGCTAAGCGTGCCCAGCCCGCTCAGGTCGGGGAGACCCTGCTGATCCCAGGTGGTGAAGGTCTCGGCGGTCTCCGTACGACGCACCGACATCGACACCACCCAGCCCGATTCAGGAGGAACATCCATCCATAGCCGCTGGGTTCCAGGGGGTGGATACACGGTGACGGTGGCAACACCGGAGAGCTCCGCCTCGCCGCCCACCGGCAGCAGGGTGGGGTCGGGAATGCCCGGCACCACGCGCACCGGCCAGTCCGCACCGGTGTCGCTGCGGAGGTGGCCGGTCACCGACGCGGGGTGGTTCAGCGGATCGAGCACACGGACCTCGACACGCACCGGCACCGGTACCTGCGGCGAAGGAAGCTCAAAGTTGAGGAAGCTCCCCTGGATCGAGGAAGGCCAGTAGGACCGGAGGGTGGCGATGTCGCCCGCCTGGCGCCACTGCTCCTGCGTGGGGTAGCCGGAGACCCAGGCATCCGTACCTGCGCCCGTATTGAGGACTACAGAATGTTCTCCGGCGGGCACTGCGAGGTCCAGCCGCTCGATGTCGGCCACGGGCAGCACCCGGAAGCTGCGGTCATCCACCGCAAGGGACACCACCCCCGCCGTCCGCGGGCTGCGAAGGAACAGCGAAAAAATGGCGGGCGCCTTGGGGTTGGCCGCCGAGGGATCCACAGCAATGGTGCGACTGGCGCCCCCCGGAATCCGGTAAAAGACCCGGGCCGCACGAGACACCGGACCGCCGGTACCTGCGGCGGTATCCAGCCAGGTCATGGGCGGCGGCGTGATCGCATCGCCGTTGACCAGCACCACCGGACTCTGGCGGCTCCAGCTTGACCCATCCAGAAATTCCCGCAGGTAGGTGCTGCGAATGCCCAGATCGCCGGGAAGCTGACGCCAGGCCAGCTCCAGGGCCCCGAGGCTGCGGTCGGGTCGATCCTGGTAGAGACCCGGGGCACCAAGGCGGGCTGCAGCGGCAGAAACCAAGCCCGGAGGAGGAAGATCGACGGCCGCCGCAAAGAGACCGCGCACACCCGATCCTTCCGGCAGGATCTCGGCCATCCGCACCCGCAGCCACCAGGCCCAGGGTGGTGCCGTCGGCCCTCCCAGCGCCGTCGTCCACGCCGACACGCGGCTACCCGCATCCAATTTTCCATATTCGGAAGCCAGATACTCCGAAACCACTTGGAGACCAGGCGGCAGGCCCGGCGCCTGCGCCACGGGAGGCTCGCCCACCACATCGGCGATCAGGCCGCGCAGGAGATCCACCTCGGGACCGCTGGCCCCCTCCAGCTCGCGACGGGCAACGGTCACCCAGTCTTCCGCACTGGCGCGCCTTGCGATGTCTTCCACCGCAAATGATTTACGCTGGGCACGAGAGATACGCACCAAAGATACCTGATCCACTTCGATGCGATAGCGATGGCGGCCTGGCGCCAAAGGAATACGGACTTCGTTGATCTTACCTGCCCACTCCCCCGAGCGGGTGATCAGGTACTCGCGTTGGGGAAAGGCGGCATCTGGCGCATCGGTGACCCGCGCGGGGCGGCCACTGAAGACGAGCTTCCGTGCGAGCACCCCGTCGCGATAGACCAGGGTGGTGGTCGGGGTTGGGGCGACCAACCAACCCGCCGGAAGGACGGCACGCACCTGCACCCGGAGAATACCGGGGCCCTCCAGCTCCACCTCGGCCGGGGCGGCCTGGCCGGCGACCCGACGCCACACTGCCGAGGAGGCCACCTCTCCGTCCACCCGCAAAATGCGCTCGGTCTCCTTCCCCAATGCCGCGCCCACGTCGTCTACCGACCAATAGGGCCAGGCAAAAGGACGGATGCCGTCGAGAAAGCGGAGGGCGGCCGCCGTCCGCCAGGCGCGGATAGCGGGCCGAAGCTGGGCACCACCGGTGGCCTCCAGGGCCTGCCCCAAGGCTTCGTGAGCGGCCAGGGTGGCCTCCAGCTCCGCCGAGCCCTCGTCTCCGGGAAGGCGCGGCAGCGGCTTCCCCTGGCTGATCGCCGCCAATACACCGGCGCGTGCCTCTTCCCAGGAGAGTTTTGCGGGGATGGTGCGCGGGTGCTCGATGACAATCCGCAGCGGCGCATCGGCGTCCACACACCAGACGTCGCCGTCGCCTGCCGGCTCGGCAATCCGCCAGCTTCCATCGGCATCCCGCTGCGCGCCCGTGTCAATCAGCGCCCGCAAGCCGGTTTGTACGGAGGAGCGCGAACCACCGAATACCCGCTGGAAACGGGGCGTTCCCGTGCCACTTAGCACGCGGATCCGCGCAAATTCAAGGCCGTCCAGGAAAAAGGCGGCACCTTTGCCCGGGCCTACCTCCACCGGGCGGTCAGTTTCCCCGGTTCCTTCCGGCACAAAAGGAGGAGCAGGCAGCACCCGATCCGGATCCACCGGATAGGCCACCGACTGGGGTGCCCAGACCACGCCGGTGGGAGGCACCTTGGCATGCACTGTGGTGGGCAGTGTGAGCAAAAAGAGAGCAAGAAGGGGGGAAAGGGGCAGCATGGGTATCCGTATTAGGGGATGGCCGGATCAGTGGCGATGCGGTACAGCGCCGCACCAAAGGCGTCGCGCCGAGAGGGGTCCTGGGAGAGAAGATCCCGGAAGGAGGAAGCCATTTCGATGTGGAGGAAGCGGGCGTCGGGCAGGCTCTGCAGCCCTGCCAGCTCCACGTTGGTGGTGCCGCCCAGCGCCTGCACCTGGAGCGGATACAGCAGCATCTGCGCCCCAAAAAGGCGGACCAGCTCTGAGGCCACGACCGAGGACAGCGCGGAAGGACCATCGGCGCGGCCTGCGCTGATCACCGCCTGGGCATCCACCGGCGGGCGATTGCCCTCGTCGTCGTCGATGCCACCCGCAAAACCGTGGAGCTGGATCACGGTGGCCCGCGGCGCCACCGCCGCCGCTGCCTGGGTGGCGACGTTGAAGAGGTGATCCTCGTTGTGGCAGGGATCGGCTGGATTTTTTGCCTTCTTGTCCCGCTTGCCATCCGGCTGGGTGTAGCGATGCATGGTGCTGGTGAAGAAGGCCACCGGTGCGGAGCCGGTGGGCGGGTTGAAGTACAGGTCCGCAGCAATATCCCCGGTGCGCTGGTCATAGTAGGGGTGGGGCGCCTCCCACAAGAGCCAGGGCACACTGCGGATGGGATGGGCCACCGAAAAGAGGTAGGCACCCGCCCCCCGGCGCTGATCGGGCAGCTCGGAGAGCACCAGATGCTGCGTCCCTGCCACTTCCCAGCGTTCCAGGCGCATTCCCACCGCCGCAGCCCGTGTCCACGCATCGGACTGCACCTCCAGGGTCTGGGCCGCCCGCAGCAGCTCGGGGACCAACGCGGCCACGGTGCGGCTCTCCTCTTCGGTGGGCCCACGCCAGGGCGGGCGCAGCTCCGGGCGCCACAGCTCCACCGATGCCACCTCCACGGTCAGCGGCCGCAACGGCAGGCTTTCGATGGAGACCCGGGGAGACTCCGCCACCACCGGGTGCCGCGGTGGACAGCCCACGAGGAGCGACAGGATCAAGAGGCTATTCATCGGGAGACTCCGGTTCCCAGCTCAACATCGGAACTTCGCCGGTGAGGTTCGGTGGGGTGACGGCAAAAAAACGTACATAGAGAGGACGATTTGCCTGGATCTGGATGCTGTGCACGCCCGGCGCCAGATCGTCCCCCAACGGCAGGATGAGGGTACGCGGCAGGCCGATCGCCGCCCGATCTCCGTCCACCAATACGGCAGGGTCCGGGTGGGCCGCCTCTGGTAATGTCCAGGTACGACGTGCGGGTGTACTGCGGGTATAGATCCCCGACTCCCGACGGCGGGGGTGGCCCCCATCCACCGTGGCCTGCACTTCGATGGAGGGCTGCGGCGCAGATGCGGGGAAGTAGGCCACAATGTTCACCGCCCGAGGTCCGTCGCCCTGCGTGGTCACACGGAGCTGCACCGGCTGGGTCAGATGCCAGACGGTGCGCGCCCGCCAGGCCGGCGCCGTCTCCCCCGCGGCCGGAGGCAGGTTGACGAAGAGGCGGATTCCCGGCGGAGGATGTGCCTCGACACTGTGTACACCGGGCGTCAGCGGCGGAAGGCGTACCGTCCCGCGGGAGAGGGCGGTGCGGATGGTGCCGGTGGGCACCCCATCCAGCAGATAAGGCAGGGAGGTGCCCAGCAGGCTGCTGTCCTGCACCTCAAAACTCCAGCGTGCCCGGGTCTGCCCGGCGCCCCCCGCCAGACGCACCACCCCGTTGATCTCGGTGAGCAGCCGCCCGGTCAGCTCGCCGGAGATACGCTCCAGGGCCTCAAAGCGCTGGATCAAACCCGCGGGATCCAGGCTTAGGGGCAGCCAGGTGGGAGGAGGGGGAGGAGGAGGCGGAACTGGTTCAATGCGGCCTTTGAGGTGGATCTCCACCTCTTCCACCGGGCTCTGCGCACGCACCCAGGACCAGGCGGCCGGACCATCGGCCACCCCCACCTGCCGCACCAGCGGGGGCGGGCCCGGATCGGTTTCCGACGGATGGAAGGGCAGGCGAAAGCGTAGCAGGGCCGGCTGATCCACAGCCACCCGAAGGCTCTGTACGTCCCGAGGCACCAGAACCTTCACCCGAACCGGTCCCCGCAGCGGACTTTCCGCACCCAGCGCGTCCACCGCGACATCGTAGGCGTTGGGGGGGAACACCGGCCGGAGCGCGTCCACGCGGCGCTGCCGACTGCCCACCGCGCTGACCCGGACTTCCGGGTCCACCGGACCCCGACTCCACACCTCGACCTCCACCATGCGGACTTCGCCATTCGCCGGCAGCTCAGCGTCCAGCACCGCCTCGGTCTGGGCATCCACCGGGGTGGCACGCAGGGTGATGGTGGAGGGCTCAGCAGGAGCCGTGGCGACCCCGGGAAGAGGAGGCACCATGGCTGTGCCCGGCAGCACCATGCGCAGATCCAGCTCGGTCGGGCTGCTGCTGCGCAGCACCAGCGTCTGCAGACCTGCAGGAAGGGTCCCCTTCCACTCCAAGATCCCGCTGTCCGGGCCGATGTCCCACTGGGCCAGCGGCTGCTCGGTGGTCGCAACTGCCACCAGCTCCAGACGGGCCGGCAGCGTCTGAGGGGTCGGCCGCAGCGCCAGCTCCCCTTCGGCCGGTCCGGACACCAGCCAGGTCAGCGGGCTCTGCAGCAGCACCTTACGCAGCGGCTCTTCCTCCTCCGGCACCTGCACCTGCCGGACAAAGAAGTCCTGCGCGATGTGGTCCCGACCCGCCGTACCCAGTGCCGCGAGGCGCGCAAAATGCCCGGAGGTCCACAGATCCCGCTCGGTGGGGGTCATGTGATCCCAGGAGAGCAGCCCCAGCGGGTCGCCGAGGCGCCGCCGTTGTTCGGCATCCAGGGCGAGGTGGCGCCGTGCCCGCTCACTTCCCTCCCGCGGCTGCCAGCTCCACGCCCGCACGATCACCCGGCCTGCACCCATGCCGCGTATACGAACACCGGTACCCGGCTGAGCGGGAGGATCGAGGCTGAGATCCACATGGCGGCTGTCGGCAATGGGGGTGCCTTCGGAGTCAAAGCAGGGATCGGGGATCCCGACACGCGGGCCGGTACGGTGGCTCTTGAGGTGGAGGGGGCGCTCCTCCACACTTCCGTCGGGACGTACAATCTCCACAGTAATGCCATAGGCCACATCTTCGCCCAGCAGGGCGGGGTCTACCAGGGCATTGGTGACCAGCCGGACCAGGCGGTCCCCGCCGGGGAGAGGAAAGGTGGGATCCGCGGCGGCCCCCACCGTATAGCCCCGCACCCGATCCACACCACTCAGCCCCGTGGCCGCCGAAAAGACCTCCGTCTGCCACAACATTCCGCCGGCCAAGACCGCGAGGATCACCATCAACAGCAGCAGACGCAGCGGGCTCATGGCTGTGGCTCCAGGCGCAGGTCCGCAGACATCCAACCCAGCGCCGCCCGGATCGCGCCCTCATCTGCACCGTTCGAAAGCCGGACTTCGCGGCCATCTCCCTGTAGGATCCAGGCCCGCTGCAACCACAGCTCGTTCCCGTTTTGATGCTCCACCTCGATCCACGGCAACAGGCGGGCCGGATCCCAGCCCGCACGGATCGTGGTGTTCCGGTCGCCCGCCTCCACCAGCTTGCGCAACAGATTCAGGTTGTGCTGGTGTGCGGCCCGCCGGGCCAGATCAGCCAGCACATCAAAGTGTTCTTTCCCCTTGATTTTTCCCGAAACGACGGGGGGAGAAAGAGGAGCTGCGGTGCCTGAGCGATCCTCCAGCTCCAACCCGGCCGCCGCCACCCACAGGGCGGTGGTGGGCCGATCCTCGGCGCGCCAACGGCTGCGAGCGGCATCCGAATACCACAAAACCGCGGGGGTCAAGCCCCCAAAGCTGCGGTCCACCTGCAAACCGGCGAGGTGGTTCCCGGCGAGGCCCGCCTCGTCCGGGCCAGCGACCGCCCAGCGATAATTCCAGATACCCGCAAATTTTTCCCCGGAAATCAGGGCTGCCAGCGCCGGCGGGGGAGGGCCAAAAAGCGGCTGGCCGGTCCCGACCAACAGCTCCTCCGCCGGGTGGGGTAGCTCCGGGCGCCCCGGCCCGATGCCCCGCAGCCAAAGCGACAACGCCCCTTCGCTCCCGGCATATACCCGACGCCATCCCAGGTGCAGCGCCTGCATGGGATCCCGGCTGGGAGCCAGTGGGGAGGTGGAGAGGGAGGGATCCAACACCAGCACCGCCGCCTAAGTACTTTCAAAAACTCCCAAAGCTATCTTTAAGGTTCCTACCTCGCGAAGGGGATGACTGGCGGTCGCCAGCACCGGCCGCCCCTCCTGTCGCACCACCACCACCGGACCCGCATGTTGCGGTGCAACAAGGAGGCAGGGTCGCGGCCCACAACCTGTAGTCTGTATTACAGAATAATCCAGAACCCCTGCAAGGTCGCGCAGCTCCGCCAGCGTACCCGCCCCCGAGGCCCAGTTGGCCATGGCAGGCACCAGCGTGCTGGTCAAAAACTCCAGCTCCGAGGCGGAGGCAGCCCAGCTCTCCGGCGCCAGGCGGAGGGCTTCCTCCACCGCCGCCCCCAGACCCAACGCGGGCGCTTCGACCGCCAGCGCAGCCGCGACGGGAGGGGCCGCGTGCAGCGTCTCCACCGGTCGCTGGAGCGCCGCCGCCCAGGCCGCCCGTGCATCGTCCGTTCCGGTGGGCAACTCCATACCGGAAAGGTAGAGAATTGCGCAGTCCACCTCGATACAACGGGCGATGGCCCCGCGGGCAATCTCCGCATCCGCCCAGGGTTTTTCGACGACCAGTGCCGGACCCAAGGCGCCCTGGCGCACCAGACCCACGCCCCAACCGGCTACCTCGTCCAGCCGCTCGGTGGGCTCATGGACAATATACCAGCGGCGCCCGCCAAAAGTGCCGGCTCCCGACCGAAGCGCCAACCAGTCTCCTGGCGGTGTCGGCAGTGCCGCTGCCCCCTCCCCGAGGCCCGCCTCCACCTGACGCCACAGCTCCCGCCAGCCCGCCAGCCGGGAGGCGGGCAGGTGGATCGAGGGGGAACGTTCGGGATCCAGGCGCGTCCGCACGCGCGCATACTCCACCACCCCTTCCGGCCGCAGCAAAAGACGCGCCGTGGGCGGCTCGATCCCGACGCTGCCCGAGGACTGATCGGCAGGAAAAACCTGCTCCATCCCCCAGGCCGCCGTAAGCCCGCCCCCGAAGGCCAACAGAGAGGTGCCCAGGGCAGGAAGGACCACCTTGGGAACCGAGCCACTCTGGAGGATCTTGAGCGCCACCAGTGCTGAGATCAAGTAGCCCAGGCCCGAAAATTCGCGGGTCTGAAGAAGAAGCCCCAGCTCGTGTGCCCAGGCCAGCCCCAGGCGAAGGCCAGCGCAGAGCAGAAAGAGCAAGGCCAGCTTCCGCGCCCCTTCGAGGTTCCAGTGGCGCGCCACCGGCACACGGCGAATCGCCTGGAACACCAGCGCGATCACGATGGCTTCTGCAAAAGTGGTCAGCACGCGGGCGGGCTCGTACCAGGCCAGTCCCAGCAGCGCCGGGATCAGGATCCCCCCCGAGCTCCATGCGAAGGCACCATTGAAGCGCGTGGCCAAAAAGGCACCCGACAAGAGCACAAAGTAGGCGCGAGCGCTCTGCAAAAAGTCCAGAGAGGCATCTTCATAGGTCAGCGACATGGCGCTGAAGGACAGGTTGGTACCCGGCAGCAGGACGTCGCGCAGCAAAAGCCAGGCAAGAAGGGTGGGCACCACAAGCTGGATCAGCCCGGTACGAAGGGATCCTTTGCCCAAGGCGTTGGCAGTCAGGGGCACCAAGACCAGACCCACCGAGTGCGCCTCTACCGGCTGGAGCAGGGTAAAACCCAGCCATCGCTCCTGTTCGGCCAGAATAGAGGGCCAAAGCCAGATTTCGGAAGATTGCCGCACCAGAATACTGACCACGACAATCAGCAGAAAGCGCTCACGACCAAAGAACCGCGACCATAGACCGGTGAGTGCCAGACCATCGGAGATCAGGACGACCACCGCAAGGGTCAGGAAGGCCTCGGCCACCACCGTCGCCCCGGCCGCCGGAGAGACCAGCAGGACCGACGCAAGATAGCCGGGAACAACAAGACCCCCAAAAGACCACCCGAAGGCCTCTGAAAGATAGAAGAGGACCAAGGTACCCAGAAGCACCGCCACAAGGACGGAAAGGTCTAAACCAGAGACGGGTAGGAGATCGATGGACACGGCGTTTGGGGGGAAGCGATGGTACACGCTCTGACCCACCAGGTATGTGACAAACCTGCAACAACGGTGCGGGAGTCGCCTAGGATGGCCCCAACAACCGCAAGCTGTGTCGCCGCCGCCCCTGCCCATCAAAGGTGGACAGGGTGCACACCCAGCGTCCTTCACCACCGGAATAGCGCACATCCACCACCCCGTAGCCGGCGCGGTCGTCGCCTTCGTAGACGCCCTCCGACCAGCTGCCGCAGGTGGGGGCCGTGCAGTGTTCACTATGCATGTTGGTGGTGGGCAGGTTCAGTTCTGGAAGGCCGGCGTTTGTGCCGTCGTCAATCGCCCCGCCGGTGTGAATGTCCGCGCTGACGAAGAACACATTCTGGATCTGCTCCTGATCCAACCAGCCCAACAGGCGCTGGCGCTCGTCTTCGTAGGCAAACCAGGCGTCGACCTTTTCGGTGGTGGGGTTGAAGGGAACTGTCGTCACGATGAGCTTAAACGGAGCAGTACTGGCCGACAGCTGAGCCTGGAGCCAGGCCCACTGCGACGCGCCGATCATCGTCTTGTCAGGGCCGTCGGGCTTGGCAAAGGAGTCGCGATCACTTCGCAAATCCAGCAAAAAAATATCCAAGGGGCCGTCGCTGATCCGGGTCCAGAAATCGCCGGACTGGTTCAGCTCGCGACCCATGTAGGCCGCAAAAGCCCCGCGAGCGACGTCGCGGTAGGGCATCTCGCGGAAGCCATTGTCGCTGCCATAGTCGTGGTCGTCCCACATCATCCACAGCGGCGTCGTCGGCAGCAGAAGTTGTTGGATGTCCACACCGGAAGCTTCTCCACCCAAAAGATCCCGGTACATGTCCCACCAAGCCTCAGGGTCCAGTCCCCCCACATCGTAGGGATCCCGGTGGTCAAAATCGCCGATCTGAAGAACCATATCCAGGTTCGCACTGCCCAAGAGCCCGTAGACGGGTGCCGGAAGCTCACTGCGGCCATCGGCCATAAATCCCACCCGGGCAGTCCCCTGCCCCGGCAGATTCAGGGAGGTGAAGCTGCGGAAAGGACTGGAACCGCCTCCCGCCACCTCCACTGCGTATTCATAGCGTGTGGCAGGACGCAGGTTTCGAAGGGTCGCAATACCGGCAAAATCCTGCTCCGCTGCGACAGAAACCCAGGAGCTCTGTTGCAGCACACCGCCAACCGGGCGGTAGAGCACCCGAAAGCGGCCGGGCTGAATCAGGCGCACCCACACCGTCGCACTATCGGCCGAGAGCGCCCCCACATGCGGAAGGATGGAGATTCCGCGCAGCATCCCACCATCGGGGCTGACTGCCGGCCCCCTGGGAAAAAACGGCAACAAATCGACCGCGGTGTCCCCAAATGGCACATCGGACCCGTCACCGGTGGGGTCGAGCCCGCTCTCTCGCAGGGGCAAGGTGCATGCAAACAGGGTAAAGAGCACAGCTTCGCCTATCTTGAAAGCTGCTCTTTCGCCAGCCCTAGGGTGGGGATAGCGAGGTCGGGCGCAGGAAGTGCCTCATGAAGGTGGTCTCCGTGGTGTTGAGATTGTATTCCCTTTGGGTGCAGTCTGGCCTTTCGGGTTAGGCAGCACTCTGTTGCCTGGGAGACAACAATGGATCGACTCTCGGATGTGGAGGTCTTCGTACAGGTCGTGGAGCGGGCGAGTTTTTCAGCGGCGGCCGACGCCCTGGGCATCTCCCGGAGCCACGCCAGCCGTATGGTAGCGAGTCTGGAAGAACGTCTGGGACTACGCCTGCTTTTCCGTACCACCCGCAAGGTGCAGACCACCAGCTCGGGGCGGCTCTTCTACGAGCGCTGCGCCCCGATGATCGCCGGTATCTCCGCCGCTGAGCAGGAAGTGCGCGACGAAGGCCACTCTCCGGCGGGCACCCTGCGCATTTCCCTGCCCGCGGCCTTCGGACTCCGCTACCTCGCCAAGCCCATGGCGGACTTCGCCCGCCTCCACCCTCAGCTTCGAATCATCGCACATTACGATGATCGGAAGGTGGATGTGGTAGGTGAAGGCTACGATCTCTCCATTCGCGGCGGCACCGTTACCGAGGACGATATGGTGGCCCGTAAGCTGTGGTCCTTCCAGACCCTGCTGGTGGCCGCCCCCTCCTACCTGGCTCAGCTGCCCGCCCCGCAGTCGCCATCGGAGCTGGAGGCCCACCCGGCGGTGCTATACGAGGGCAGCTCTACTCCTGGAATCTGGATCTTTCAGCAAGGCAAAGAGCGCGAATCCGTCGTAATGCGCAGTGTGTTTATGGCCAACGCCGCGACTGCGGTGCAGGCCGCATGCCTCGCCGGTATCGGCGTGGCTCTACAGCCGGAGTGGATGGTCAACGAGGATCTGAACGCCGGGAGGCTGGTACAACTGCTACCCGATTGGGAGCTTCCCACCTTTGCATTCTGGATGCTGCGTCCGGATCGTAAGGGCGTTCCCGCACGGGTCCGGGCCTTTCAGGATTTTCTGTTGGAGCGGCTGCCTTCGGCCCCCTGGAGCCTGGCTACACGCCCAGCCAGGCCCGCATGGGCGCAAAGTAGTGATCCTGCCAGCCCTGATGATATGCTTGGCCTTGACCCCGCGGAATCTCCGAGTGATGCAAGCTGAGGCGGCTGCCACCGGGCACCGCCTCGATCCGCACCTCCAGCCGACTATCAGGCACTTCTTCGCCGAACTCCAGCGTACGCCATGCCTGGACGATACGATGGTGTGGCTCCAGCTCCAAGTGCGTCCCAGAGATATAGCCATCCCATGCCGTAAAACGGCCGCCAACCCTTGGATCCGAGCTCGCACCCGCCCCCGTCATGTCCCCGTGACCATCCCCATCCAGCCAAGCGTTGTACAGGCGCTCGGGGGGGATCGGAAACTCTGCGCTCAGCTCAAAATGATCCATCTGCACTCCGTCTCCCGATGCTACACCATGGGCAGCCCGGCAGCATAGGGGATATCCCTTACAGGTACCTTTCTTTACCGTCCCGGCGTGCAACGACCAGGGCGAGGGTATCGATCGCAGCGGGGGTGACACCGGGCAGGCGAGCCGCTGCACCCAGAGTGGGCGGCAAAGCTCGACTCAGGCGCTCCCGACATTCCATAGACAGGGCCGAAATCTGCATAAAGTCCACCCCCTCCAATGAGAACTGCTCCAGACGCTGAGCATCGGCCCGGCGTCCCTCCTCCCGCACGATATAGCCCGCATATTTTACGTCGATCTCCACCTGCTCGCCCACCTCGGGCTGCGCGCTCAGCTCCGGGAACATCGGCCGCAGTGCCATCCACTCCACTTCCGGGCGGCGCAAGTACTCTTCCAGGCTCTGGGCCTTCCGCAGTGGGGGGAGGGAGGAGGAGGCCAGGCGTTCCTGCGTGCTTGCGTCGGGTACCAGTATTTGCGCCTTGATCCAGCTTTTTTGTTGTTGGATCTCCCGTTCCTTTTCCGCAAAACGAGACCAACGCTCCTCGGGCAGCAATCCCAGGGCACGGGCTTTGGGGGAGAGGCGCCGATCGGCATTGTCCTCCCTCAGCAACAACCGATGTTCGGCACGGCTCGGAAACATGCGGTAGGGCTCACCTCCCACCCCCCGACTCACCAGATCGTCGATCATCACCCCGATGTAGGCTTCGTCGCGCCCCAAACGTAGCGACCCACCTGCCGCATGGATCCCCGCAATCAGCCCCTGCGCGGCCGCTTCTTCGTAGCCCGAGGTACCGTTGATCTGCCCGGCACAATAGAGACCGGGCAGGCTGCGGAGCTGGAGATCGTGTCCCAGCGACGTTGCGTCGATACAGTCGTATTCCACCGCATAGCCGTATTGCAGAATCTCCGCCTCTTCCAAGCCAAAAACCGAGTGGATAAGCAGCTCCTGCACATCCTTGGGCAACGACGTGGACGTGCCATTCACATAGACCCGGTTGGTCTGAAGGCCCTCCGGCTCTAAAAAGAGCTGGTGCCGGTCCTTGTCGGCAAAGCGGACGATCTTGTCCTCGATACTGGGACAATAGCGAGGTCCCCGGCCCTGGATCTGCCCCGAGAACATCGGCGAGCGGTGCAGGGCCTCGCGAATGATCTGGTGGGTCTGGGCATTGGTCCAGGTGATGTACATATCGCGACTGCCGGGACGCTTTCCAGGCGGATCGAAAGAAAAATGACCCGGATCATCCGGCTGTTTTTCCAGAAGATCCCAGCGAATGCTCTCCGCCGCCAGACGTGGGGTGGTGCCGGTTTTGAGACGATTCAGCGGGATGCCCAGGCTGCGCATACAGGCGGAGAGAGCCAGCGCCGCCTCTTCCCCGATGCGTCCCCCGGCAGTCTGCTGCTCGCCGCAGTGCAGCAGGCCGCCCAGAAAAGTGCCGGTAGTCAGTACCACATTGGTAGTACGCAGCTCCCGGCCATCCGCAAGACGCAGGCCCACGATACGGCCGCCCGAAATCAGCAACTCCGCCGCCTCTCCCTCCACAATCTCCAGATTTTTGGTAGACTCCAGAGCCGCCCGCATCAGGCCCGGGTACAAATCCACGTCCACCTGCGCCCGGCTGGCCTGCACCGCAAGACCCTTCCGGGTATTCAGACGTCGAAACTGGATTGTTGCTTGATCGGTGACGCGCCCCATCAGCCCGCCCAGGGCATCGATCTCGCGCACCAAGCAGCCCTTGGCCAGTCCGCCCATGGCCGGATTGCAGGAAAGACGCCCGATCTGCGCGCGGTGAAAGGTCAAAAGTGCCGTATGGCGCCCCAGACCTGCCGCGGCCGCCGCCGCCTCGCAGCCCGCATGCCCCGCTCCCACCACCACCACATCGTAGACCATGGCGGCGTTCTAAGCCCTGCTGGTGAGACTGCCCACCGATGCCGCCTTTTTTCGCGCCGGGAAGGATCCTGGTGCACAGATTTGGCGCTTCTTGGAGACCCGATGCCGGAAAGTATCTACGAGCAGTCCACCCACAGCCTCGACGGAAAAGCCACCTCCCTCGCGGACTACCAGGGAAAAGTGGCCCTGGTGGTCAACCTTGCCTCCTTCTGCGGGCTGACCCCGCAATACCAGGGGCTCGAAGCACTTTTTCAGGAGCTGTCTCCCAAAGGCTTCGTGGTCCTGGGCTTTCCCTGCAACCAGTTCGGCGGGCAGGAGCCCGGTAGCCCAGAGGAGATCCAGACTTTCTGTTCGCGCAACTATGGCGTGACTTTTCCTCTGTTCGAAAAAGTAGAGGTCAAGGGCCCCGGACAGAGCCCGATCTACACGATCCTCACCACCGATGCACCCGCCCCTTCCTGGAACTTCACCAAGTACCTCGTTGGCAAAGACGGTAGACTGATCCAGCACTTTGCGCCGACCGTGCGGCCAGACGATCCCGAGCTGCGCACCGCCATCGACAAGGCCCTGAAAAGGGCGTGACTCCGATCAGAGTCACGTCGTAACAGGATCGAGTTAGGCAGCCACAGGTCCCACTGCCCGGTTAACTGCCCCAAATGACGATGCGGTGGCTGTTGCTGAGGGCAGGCGGGATCGGGTTGATCCTGTGGGCGGCTGTATGGTCGCGGCACCTGGAAAAACAGCGGGAGCTGCCCTATCGGCTGCGCGCAACGGAATTTGTGGAGGGCATGGTCAAGATGGCCGCCCGCTGGAAGGGGGAGGAGGAGCCGGAGCTGCGGCTTTTGGGCGGGCTGCCCAACCGCGCCACCTGGGAGTGGTGTAAGGACCCGACCACCGGCCTGCCGTCGGACAAGGAGCTCTGCGCCGACGCGCGTGCCGCTGCCCTCTTTTTTCCGCCTTCCTCGCGGGAGATTGGCCGAAAGATGGCCGCCACCTGGAAGGGGGACGAATTCCCCGTCCCCAACATCAGCTACGTCGTCTCCTGGTATGCGGGCCGGGATCCCATGGAGATGTACCCCTCTGAGCTGCTTCTGCTTGCGACGTGTACCGCACCGCTCTTGGGTGCGCCGGTCGAGGGCAACTCCACCCCCATCGAGGCCCTGGCCGGCCAGGAGAGGCTACGACAGGGAGCCATCCATGCCTGCGGCAGCTGTGCCCCCAAGCCGGCTCTGCTGGCGACCTACACCCGCACCCCCTTTCCCGTCTCCATCGCCATCGCCGGGGAGGTTGGCGCGCGCGGCACGGGCACCTTGAAGGATCCGATCGCGCCGCTGGGCGCGCTGGCCATCGCTATCCGGCGGGGCGAAGAAATTTCGGAGGAAGCTCTGGAAAGGCCGGGGGAGGCCGGACTGGTAGCCCTGGAGTGGGGCCGGATGGGCGACGAGAAGAGGCTGCCGGAGCTTTTGAAGATGGCCAACGAAGGGCCATCGGCAGCCGATCGCATCGCCGCGCTCTACGCCGCGCTCCGCATCAGTGGCGGCTTCGACGGGGTCAAGAAGTGGGAGGGACTACCAGGAAGTGAAGTCGCCGCCCAGAGGGCCCTCGCTGTAGCCTCCGCCCTCGATCTTTAAGGGCCAGAGGCGCTACTATCAGTCGGTGCGAATCTTCATCCTGAACCCCTCGATCCGTGATGAGCAGTTTGGTCGTTTTGCGGCCCTGCTGGAGCCGATGCCCTGCATCGGAGTGGCCTATGTGGCCACCTTCCTGTCCAAAGCCGGGCACGAGGTGCTGGCCTACGACGACTTTGCGCTGCGTGGTGGTACCGCAGGCGTGCTGGCGGCGATGGAGACCTTCAATCCCCATATTTTTGCGGCATCGGTGCTGACGCCGGTGGCCACCGACATCAAGGCCCTGCTGCGGAAGATCAAAGATCGCTGGCCGGACATCAAGATGTTTTTGGGGAACATCCACGCGGATCTTTTCCCCGAAGAGTTCCTGGATGTAGCAGACGCGGTGGTCCACGGCGAGGGCGAACACGCATCGGTAGAGCTGGTAAAAGCCTGGGAAGAAGGCCGATCGGGGGAGGGCATCGCCGGGATTACCCTGCGGGTGGGCGACCAGCTCCGCACCGGCCCGAAGCGCGCCTTGCCCACCAACCTGGACGCCTATCCTTTCCCCGACTGGGGCCTGCTCCCCTACTCCCGCTACAGCCTCCTCCCTTTAGGTACCATACAAAAACCCATCGTCGCCATCGCTGCGAGTCGCGGCTGTCCCTTCCGCTGCACCTACTGCTCCATCGAAAACCAGGGGAAGATCTACCGGAAGCGGTCGATCAAGAACGTGGTGGACGAGATCGAGTACGGCGTGCGCACCTGGGGCATCAAACAGTATGGCTTCATGGATCCCATCTTTCCGATGGGGCCGAAGCACGGCATTGAATTCTCCAAAGAAATGATTCGGCGTGGCCTGAATGACAAAATTGTCTGGCTGGCGGAGTGCCGCACCGACGTGGTGGACAAGGAGTCGCTGGTCTGGCTGAAGAAGAGTGGCTGCCGGCGGATGGTTTTTGGCATTGAGTCCGGGGTAGATACCCTGCTCAAAGCGGTCAAAAAGCAGAATACCGCGGATCGGAGCCGGCAGACCATCCAGTGGTGCCGGGAAGTGGGCATCACCACCGTCGGGCTGTTCATGATCGGGCTCCCCAACGAGACCCCGGAGCAGACGCAGCAGACCATCGAATACGCCTGCTCGCTGGAGCTGGACTTCGCGAAGTTTGCGATCACCGTGCCTTTTCCGGGAAGTGAACTCTACCGAGAGCAGGTGGCTTCCGGCATCTTGACACGTAAAGACTGGGAAAACTATACCACCTTCAATCCTGACCAGAATCGGATTGTGGTGGCTTCCCAGGTGCAGTCGCCGGACCAGCTCCTGCAGTCGCTCCGCGAAGCCACCTTCCGCTTCTACATGCGCCCCAGGCTGATCGCGCGTCAGCTTGTCAAGATCCGCTCCATTGACGCACGTCAGATGGCGGCTGGAATCTGGAGCGTGATCCCGGACGCGCGAAGGCTTATTATGGACGTATGAAGTACGACGAAGGTATCGCTCCCGGGATCCGACTGCACCTCAACAACCTGGGGCTGGCCACGCAGGGTCTACGGTCGTCGTTACTCGCGCATCCCGTGTACAATCGCATTGACGACACACATGCGCTGCGTATCTTCATGAAATCTCATGTTTTTGCGGTATGGGACTTCATGACGCTGCTGAAGTCGCTGCAGCGGTCCACCACCTGTGTGGAGCTGCCCTGGGTGCCGCCCCTGGATCGTATCTGTGCCCGCCTCATAAATGATATTGTGTTGGAAGAGGAGACGGACGAGCCGGAGTCTGGCCTCTACATCTCGCACTTCGAGCTGTACCTGGATGCGATGAAGGAGATTGGGGCGGACACCGCGCCGATCTTGCACATCGTCGATGGCATTCGTGCCGGTCGTCGTTTTGAAGATCTGGTCGGGCAGGCCGATGTACCAGAGACGACCAAAGCTTTTACGCGGACCACACTGGCGTTGGCACAGGAGGCGCCCCACTGTGTCGCGTCAGCCTTTCTACTGGGCCGCGAGTCGGTGATCCCGGCGATGTTCCGGCGTATTTTGGGAGAGGTGAACGAGCGGGGGGATCGGTGGAGCCGGGTGGTGGGGGTGGTGCGGCGGCGGTTTCGGGCCGTGGATCAGCACCGGGCGCTGCGGCTGTACCTGGATCGGCATATCCACCTGGATGGAGGCGATCATACGCCCATGGGAGAGCGGCTGCTGATGGTGCTGTGTGGCAACGATCAGCGGAAGTGGGAGGAGGCCGCAAGTGCCGCCCGGCGTGCCCTGGAGGCGCGGATCGCGCTATGGGGGGGTGTCATCGCCGAGGTCGAAGGACGGCGGCGGGCAGCCTGAGGAGGGTGGATGCAGAAGTTGGTGCGGGGGATCCGGGAGTTCCGGGAAAAGGTACGTCCGGGCTACAAAGAGAAGTTTGCGCATTTGGCCCTGCGACAAGCGCCGGACTGCCTCTTTGTGAGCTGCGCGGACAGTCGGGTGGTGCCCAACATCGTGGCTTCCACTGATCCCGGCGACCTTTTTGTGGTCCGCAACGTGGGGAATCTGATACCCCTCTGTGACCCCTCGGGGATTCCCGGCGTGGATACCGGTGAAGGTGCCGCCATTGAATTTGCCGTGCTGGTCCTGAATGTAAAGGACATCGTGATCTGCGGACACTCGGACTGCGGCGCGATGAGTGCGCTGCATTCGGGGCAATTGCCTGCCGGGGCCCCCCACCTGCAAGCATGGCTGCGCAGCGGACGGAGCCCACTCGAAGAAGTCGCGAGAGAGCTACACTTCCGAGAGGGAATCTCCCCGGTGAACCGGCTCTCCCAGGCCAACGTGCTGCGGCAGCTCGATCACCTGCGCAGCTACGCGCCGGTGCGGGAGCGGGTGGATGCCGGGACCTTGGCCCTGCACGCGTGGTGGTTCGATATCGGCGAAGCGGAGGTCCTGGCCTTTGACGAAGAGCGGCGGAGTTTTGAGGTGGTGGGGGGCTGAGGGGGAGGGGTTGGCGGACGGGCCCATGCCTCCCCCACTCTTCACCTCCGAATCCCCTCCCGCCGCCCCGCCGTCCGGCGATCCAGCTCCATCCACTCCGCCACCGTCCGGCGTGGCACCCCCTCCACCCGCCTGACGGCCCAGCTATTGTACTCGGCACTCAAATCACAGCCCGCCCAACGTCGGCCGAGCTGCTCCGCCACGGTGATCGTGGTTCCCGAGCCCGAAAAGGGATCCACCACCAGCCCGCCCTCCTCAGAGGCCGCCAACACCAGCTTGCGCAGCAGCACCTCCGGTTTTTGGGTGGGATGCGGCGTCTTCTCGCCCATTCCGTTGCAGGTCGTCGGCAGCTCGATCACATCTTTTGGCTTTGCACCCAAGGGATTTGGGGTCCAATTGTCCCGTGGACCCTGCCCTTTCCCGTATTGACTCGTCAAGGCTTGCGGGTGGGAGGGGTACTTCAGGGTATGGGCGCCGTAGGGAATACGGATCCCATCCACGTTCAGCTTGAAGGCCGCAGATCGCCGGAAGTGAAGAATACTCTCATGGGAACGCCCCCAGTCACTCCCCAGGTTTGCCTTGTTTTTATAGTGCCACACCAGCCACCTGCATGAATGAAAGTAGCGACTGGCGGGATGTTTGAGATCGGCAAGGATCTCCGAAAAACCACAGATATACAGCGATCCGGTGGGCTTCAAAGCACGCGCGGCTGGAGCAATCCAGCGCAGTGACCAGGCGATGTAGTGCTCCTGGCTCTCAAAGGTATCCCAGTCTGCCTTTTTGATGTTGTAGGGAGGATCGGCAAAAATAAGGTCCACGGACTCCGGGGCCAGAGAGGCCAGCCAAGCCACACTATCGCCCTGGTAGAGAGCACCGTTGGCATGGCGATACTGTAGCTCAAAATCCACCTTTCCATCCATCGGAATGCCTATAGTGCCTCGATCGACCCCTTGTACCTCTCCACCTGCCGACTCAAGTGTCCGACCTCCCCCTCCAGCTTGAGGGCATCCCGCGGGCAGACCCACCAACAATAAAGACACTGCACACAGTCCTTAAACTCCACCCCGATCTCCGGCAGCGGAACCAGGGTCGGGCAGGCCTCCGCACAGCGATGGCAGTCGCCGCATGCCGTCGCGTCGCGACCCACCAGACGTAGACTGTCGTCTTCCAGACTGTACACATCCTGAATAATCTTCAGCTTATAGGCAGCTTCTGTCACCTTCGGCTGCGCCACAATCGGACGCACCGCATGCTTCAACCACAGGAGCTGCCGGGCCTCAGAGAGCACCGCGAGTCGGCTGCGCGGTGGCGCCAGCCGCAGCTTCCGCAACACCGGAACCTGACCTTCCAGCTCCGCTTCCTCCTCCTCCCCTCCCAAAAGCCCCGCCTCCCGGGCATGGAGAAGGTAGGGCACCGCCGCCAAGGGCATGTCCATCAAGCGGCAGACCACCCGATCATTTAAGATGGCGTCGTCCGACATCAACAAAACTCCGATGCCCACCGGGTCCCCATCCCCCGGACCATTGCCCTCCATCCCGATCACCCCATCCACCAGGATCAGATCAGGGCGCACCACCCGGTTCAACACAAAGATATTGCGACCCAGATCGTAGTGCATCTGGCGTTTATCCTGCCCTACGGTGATACCCACCCAGTTTTTCATCGCACAAGAAAGCCCCGCTTCCGCATGGGTCTTGATCTTGGGCACCGAGATCAGGTAGTCGCAGTCCAAAATGGTCCGGGCAACCAGGGGTTTTGCGCCTCCCTCCAGGTTGACTTCCCGACCCTCATCCCGGTTCAGATCCACCACCGCCACCCCATAGCGGGCGCAGAGCGCACGCACACGAAGACGCTTGAAGCTGTCGATATTCCGGCGTTCTACCCCTACATTTGAGCCATCTGCCACCGTCAGGTTGCGGTAGCCCCGGCGCCTTAAGCCCACAAGCAGGGCATCCAGCACCCGTAGATCCGCCGAATTGCCGGTCAAAGCCACCAGATCGTTGTTCAGGTTGGGCTTGATCACCACGCGGGCATCGCGCGAAGACGGCAGGCGATGCTCCCAGATCGCCAGCAGCGACTCCACCGTTTGATGGATTTCCACCGTTGTTTTGGCGGCCCGGACATCCACCCGACCGCGACTGGAGGAGTAGCTCAACACCCGCACAGCCTAACCTCAGCGGCCCCGAAGCCGGGCAAAAATCTCCTCGTAGCGCGCCCAGACTGACTCCCAAGCATAGTGGGCCTCGACAAAACGGCGTCCCTCCTCTCCAATCCGAAGACGAAGAGAAGGGTCCTCCACCAGCTTCCAGATCGTATGGCGCAACGCATCCGCGTCGTCCGGCGGGACCGCAAGACCGATGCCCCCGGTAGCCTCACGAATGGCAGGTTGTTCCGACCAGATCACCGGACGGGCGCAGGCCATCGCTTCCACGGCGGTATAGCCAAAACCCTCCTCCATCAAGGTCGGAAAGAGCACAATATCGGCCTTCTGGTAAAATGGAACCATATCAGGGACATCAAAGGAAAAATCTACAGGTTGCTTGAAGGACTGAAGGCGGAGGCGGTCCGCATAGATGTGGTCGGCCAGGGCGCCGACAATACTCAGGTGCACCCGGCGGCGCTGCTCGGGTCGCAAACGCCCCACGGCATCAATGGCAAGGTGTTGTGCTTTACCCGGCAAAATTCGGGAAGGATAGACCAGACGTACCGGCTCCCCTCCTGGCGGAGGTGTGGGCCGGAAACGCGCCAGATCCACCCCATTCCGGACCAAGTGCAGGTTCTTTTCTGGTATTCCAATGCCCAAAAGTCGCTGACGGGTCGCCTCGCTTACTGCCAGGATCGCCGTTTGCCTGCCTCGCAAGCGATAAAAAGCCTCACGCGCCCGTGCACCCATCCCCGACGCCAGACCACCGCCGCCTCCTCCCCCAAAATTCAGGTCGTGGACAATCACGGCGTTCAAAAAACCGGGTACCCACACCTCAATCGAGTTCGAGAGCACCAGATCGGGCCGAAAAAGGGCCGCCTCGCGGACGGCCGCGGCCGCGAGTGTAGGCCAGGCCGCCGCCCCCCGAAGCTGTACGCGGCTGGCCTCGGGCGGAAGGCCCACTTCGGAATTCCGCCAGCCCACAAGAAGGTGTACATCATGCTGTTTCCGAGCTTGAGCAACCAGATTTTCAAAAACCGTCTCCGTACCACTCCGAACATCGGGCGGATAGCGGCGCGCCACCATCAGGATACGCATTGAAGATCCCCACAGCCCAGAAAGAGAATATAACCCCGGAAGCTCCACAGGTGCCTGCCCAGAAGGCGGAGATCGGTTAACATGGGCCACGATGGAACACGCGGTTGGCGCACGCACAGACATCGGCCGAGAGCGGGAGGGCAATGAGGACAACCATTGCAGCTTCCGGCGCTCCGATGGCGTATGGGTGCTCATTGTGTGCGACGGGATGGGGGGCCATGAGGGCGGGGAGATCGCCAGTCGGGTGGCCTGCGAGACCCTGAAAGCCGAGTTGGAAGCTTCCGAAGGTGTCAACCCTCCACTACATCTTCGCGACGCATTATACCAGGCCAATGCCGCCGTGCTCGCCGCCGCGACCCCCGCCGGGGGCCGGGACATGGGCACCACCGCGGTGGTCGCGTGGGTGGACGGGCTGAAGTTGTGGTATGCCTGGGTGGGGGACAGCCGGCTTTTCCACATCCGCGAGGGGATACGGATTGGAGGAACCAAGGATCATACCCGTGTTCAGGTGATGGTGGACCTGGGGATGTTGACCGAGGAAGAGGCACAGGGCCACCCAGAGGGTCATATTTTGATGCAGGCTCTGGGCGGAGGCCCAGCCGCGCAGCAGTCTTTTGAGCCGGGAATCACCGAAGAAGCTGTAGAACTACAGCAAGGGGACCTGCTGATCCTGTGTACAGACGGGCTGCACGATCTGGTGCCGGAGGCGGGGTTGATCGTAACTTCTTCCGGTCGAAGCACGGCGGAGGCCACGGAGGCGATGGTGCAGGCCGCCTTGGAGGCCGGAGGCTATGACAATATCACGGTGATCTTGTTAATCGCCGGTGCACAGACCACCCCTGTACTTTCTGTGGAGTTGGAGCAACAGCTACGGACCAAGCTGAAGCGCAACCCGCCGGTGATCCCCGCAAGGTTGCCCGCACGGGAGCCCATCCTGCAGCCGATCCTGGCCGGGCTGTTTTTTGGGACCTTGGCCGGGCTGGCCCTGGGGTGGTGGATTCACAACCATATCTGAGCTGGGCGGCACCGGGCGAAGCCGTGTTACAATCAAACCATGCACGCACTCAAGCCGCATGTTTACCCAAACGCGCCGGTGGACTACCCCTGCAGCGATGGCGAACCGATGTCCGACAACACGCTACAGTACCAGTGGATTGTAACGATCCAGGGGGGGCTGGACCGCGAGCTTCCTGACTTTGTCGCCGGAAATATTTTGTGGTATCCGGTGGAAGGACAGCCAAAAATCCGGATCGGCCCCGACGTACTGGTCGCGCTGGGACGCCCCAAAGGCCACCGAAGCTCCTACCTACAATGGCTGGAGGACAACGTCGTGCCGCAGGTGGTGTGGGAGGTCCTTTCGCCCAGCAACACGGCGCGGGAGCTGCACAATAAGCTGATGTTCTACGACGAATACGGAGTAAAGGAGTTCTACCAGGTAGATCCCAAAGAAGGCTGGGTACAGGGATGGCAGAGGGAGGGAGAGCGGCTGGTCGCCATCCGGAACATGAACGGATGGCAAAGCCCGCTCTTGGGAATCCGCTTTGAGATGAGCGAGGAACTGAGGCTGATCCACCGCGACGGACGCCCCTTTCTCACCTTCCAGGAGCTGGCCGAGTCCGAAGAGACACATCGGCAGCAGGCCAAAGAAGCGCAGAAGGGGGCCGAAGAAGCACGGCAGCGGGCAGAAGAAGCACGGCAGCGGGCCGATCTTGCGGAAGTAACGGCACAAGAAGCCTTGGCCGAGGCCGCACAGGAGCGCACACGGGCCGAAGCCCTGGCCGCCCGTCTGCGGGCGCTGGGAGTCGAAGTCTAGGGCCGACAACAACTCTGTCCGGTGCTCCACCTTCACCTGAATGAACATTCATTCAGAAGAAAGAATGGAAATAAGGGGAGTATTGTCCACACCACGTAAGGCGCGTGCGGCCAAAGCGCCGCAGGCGCCAGTGGAATAATTATGATTTCAGAGATTTCGGAGGAGGGGGGCCGGGCGGCTGAGGGTTGGATCGGTAAGCCTGGCAAGCTGCCCGCCCGTGGAAACCGTGGCTGATCCAAGCGAAAGTTCCAGATCCCTGACCATCGAACGCAGATACTTGAACCAGTCCGGGTTCTGAAGGACCGAATTCCAGTTAAGCTTCTGCAATGCACGTTTCCCCTGCTTGGCTTCGTGGTAGCCAGAGCAGTCGCCCTGGCTGGGGTGGCGAGCAAGCCAGCTCAGGTAGGCTTTGGGATGTTCAACTCGGCGTCGGGTTTTCAGCCACTTCGGCTCGTTGTGAGGAGGTCGGCCAGCCCGCTGCCAAGCTTCACATCCGTCGCCATCATCCACACAATAGGCTGGATCTTCCGTCAAAAAACACTCCGGATCCCGACCGGGTACCAAACGAGGCGGAAGACGTGACGTGGGCACCCCAGCATGGATCGGCCCTTGCGGATCACCAAAAAGCCAGCTCTCCACCATCGGAACTGCTAAGTGGAACGAAACCTGCGCCCGAAGCCGCTCTGCTGCGGTGGCGGGCAGTGCCGGCTTCTGAAGAAAGCGGCCAATCTCTGCTCGGAGGTGATCCACAACGGCCTGCTCGTTACCTTGGTTAATCAGCTCCAGATCTTCCAGGATAATCGCCCGGTCAGCCCCCTCCACGATTGTGCCCAGTGCAGCCTCCACGAGCTTGCCTGCATGGCCAACGCCGCCATCTTCCTGCGGAAGTACCACCCGTTTGGAAGTGAAGCCGGGAAATGGCTCTCCTGGTCTGGACTCCTCCGAAAGAAACGTGTGTTCGGGAAAGAGCAGCTTCAAGGCACTCGGCAGGCCCAGCAACTCCATCTTCCCTGTGGTGACCAGCGCGACCCGCACTATACCTCTTCCGCAGACCCAATAGAAATTGCCGGCGCCGCGAATTTCATGCGGTCATACAGATCTCCCAAGGAGAATAAAGACAACCACTCCGCGCTCTTAATCTCATCCAGCTTCGTGGGCGTGGAGCCATTTCTATAGTCAAGTACAAAAATTTGACCAGGACAATCTCCAAATTCATTCATTAACACCGGCGAGTGTGTGGTCAACACAATGGTCAGGTTGCGCTCGGCGGCACGCTCCCGCATCGCACGAAGGATGCTGCGGATTGCATGAGGATGGAGTTGGTTTTCCATCTCGTCGATGGCGAGCATCGAATTGGCAGGCGCACCGGCAACCGCAGTGAGGTGGAGCAGACCGGTGATCAACCCGTCGGCCATCAGGTGAAGGGGGATCCGGTCGTGTGGTCCGCGAGAATCCGGAGGGAAGACGGAAGGGCTTCCGTCCGGTTCAAACTCCAGATCATCCACCAAGTCTGGAAAAGCGATCCTCAACCTGTCGATCACCCAGCGAAACTGGTTTCCGTAGATTCGGGGGGACTTTTGCCAGTTCTGAAGCACCGTGCCCAGGTTCCGGCCTCCAGGGTGAAGGCGGGCGTCTTGCTCATCCGCCGGATGAGGTCGGCTGACTTCTATCAGGTTGTATACGGAATAGAACCGGAAATTCATGAGGAATTCGTCGAGCGGTTTGAGCCATGCGGGCTCGTCCCGTGTACCGAAGGTGTCCAAGACCGTCTTGTCACCGCGACCACGTCGTTCAGGTTTTTCCTCATTTTTTCGTATTGGAAGGTCATACTCAGACTGTAGTGCGTGGGCATGTAGAACCTCAGCCCCAGCATGCCATAGGCGCTCCCCATAGTAGACAGCTACCCCCCGGCCTTCCACGGGGATCTCAATACTCCACCGGACATCCCCCACTTCCAGCTCTACCTTAACCATCGCGTCCTGCGGTGCCGCACGATTCCGGAGAAGGGATGGACCACCCACATTAAAGATGGCGTTTGTCATACTGCGCCGGTACAGATTCTGGAGGAATTCCAGTACTTTACATACGCTGGTTTTCCCCACACCATTTGCCCCCGCCAGCAGACACACCCCGCTGGGACTCCAGTCCAGGCGTTCCAAGACGCGGAAGTTCTCGGCACGGATTGTAATCTGGCTCACAGGTCTTCCGCTCCTACACCTGCTGGTTCCTATCCCGTTCCGCTCTGGAGGTGGGAGCATTCTCTACACCCCGCAGGGCGCGTGTGTGCAGTCCGATCGCTCCTCAAGGTATGCTGCGCCGCTAACACGTTGCAAACTGCCCCCATAGCCCCCAAAGGCGCCTGCGGCGCTCTGGCCGCACGCGCCTTGCAGGATACAGAGAATACTCCGCTTATTACCCAAACTTCTTCTGAATGAAGCCTCATTCAGTGTTGCCTGCGGCCGGTATGCCGGGTGAGGACCTTCCCCTACCTCCGCACCACCACCACGGTGCCCCGGCTGGTGGCTGCGCCCGTATTCTGCAGGTGGATGCTGCCGGTACACTGGAGGCGATGGCTGTTTTTTGCACTTCCGTCCCCACAGCCGCCGCCGCTGACCACCACCGGGGGCCCGCTGTCCACTCGTACCCCCACCTTCCAACTTCCAGCCCCCAAAGCCCACGATTGCCCGGTGCCTTCCGACAGCGTAAAGGGCAGCTCGGCATCCACCGACACAGCGCCGGCCTCTACAGTAACCGGAATCTCCACTACTTGATCGCCCACTGTTACAACGAGCGTGGTGCTTCCCTCCGCCCGACCCTCCACCTCCGGCGGAAGGCCAGGGACCACCTCGGCAATGTTGGCGTCCACCACCCTCAGCTTGGGGGTCACCTCTGGCATCGGCGCTCCCTGCGGATCACTGGCGCGCAGCCGCACCACCTCCCTCTGCCCCACCTTCAGGCTCATCGCATCCGGCCCGGCGATAGCACCTAGTGGTCGGCAGTAGATATGTACGATTCGTTCTACCTTTTCTACCGATACCCGCACCGCAGCAGTGCCCGCACCCCGGCAGGCCAGCGAGGTCGGCCCCACCCTCTCCAGCGGCGCCGGTACACTCAGCGTGTACTCCGGCACTACCGACAGCGGCTCGTTGTAGGGGTTCAACACCACCGGCTCCAGATCAAAGGGCGCCTGGTCGTAGATCGGACCCTCAGGCACCTTCAGCTCCAGCCGCGCCGGCACCTGATCTTTGCTGGTTAAAACTCCCGTACAGGCAAGCAATAGAAAAAGCATCCGCTACGATGCCGCCGCGATCAGCTCCAGGATCTCGGCCTCCTCCAGCATCCGATTGCCGGCTTTGGCCCTCTCCCGGATGGCGGCGACCCTCGCAGGGGTGGCTTCGATATTCCGCCGCTTCAACCAGAACAGGATGTTGGAGTCACCGGCCTGGTGCCCGATCTCGATCTCCTGCTGCCTCCCAAACCAGCCCGCAGGCACCCCGGAGTAGACCCGATCGGCCAGCCAGTCGTTCCCCTTGTTGATGGCCTTGATGATTGCCGCAGCATGTACCCCGGTTCCGGTGCGGAAGGCGTCGCGACCGAAGACAGGGTAGCCTACGGGAATGGGCACGTTGCAGGCCTTCGACACCAGCTCCACCAGCTCGGCCAGACCCGACAGATCTCCGGGGATCGCCCCCCGCAATTTCTCGTTCACCAAGAGCTGATCCAGCGAGGTGTTGCCCACCCTCTCCCCGATTCCCAGCACACAGCCGTGGACCCGGTCGGCCCCGGCTTCAATGGCGGCCATCGCGTTGTACAGCCCCAGTCCCCGGTCGTTGTGCCCGTGCCAGTCAATCCGTACTTTCCGACCATGCCCGCGCAAAAGCTCGCGGGTGAAGCGGATCAATGCGGACACACCTGCGGGATTGACATGCCCCACGGTGTCGCACAGGCACAGCCCATCCGCCCCCTCCTCAATGGCCGCCGTAAACAGCCGCCGCAGCGTGGTGGGGTGGGAACGAACGGTATCCTCGGTTACAAAGGTGCAGGGCAGCCCCGCCTGTTTGGCCATCCGCACCGCAACACGTGTGCGCTTTTCCAGAAGATCTTCGTCCCATCCTTCGGTGTAGAGCCGGATGGGCGAGGCCCCCAAAAAGGTCATGGCTTCGATGGCCACCCCGGTCTTTTCGGCGATCTCGATGATGGGCCGTACATCGGCTTCGATGGTCCTTGCCGCACAGGTGGCCTGGATGGCGAGTTTTTCGTCCCGGATTTGCTCGGCGAGCAGGGTGACATCGGCGACGGCACGCGGACCAGCTCCGGGCAGCCCGATGTTGGTGTGGTGGACCCCGATCTGGTCCAACAGCCGCAGGATCTGCCGCTTTTCTTCGGTGCTGGGGTCGGTCACCGACGGGCACTGGATGCCATCCCGCAGGGTCTCGTCCACATAGCGCACGGCCTGCACCGGCGCGGCCGGCTCGCAGGTGTTCCAGTCGTAGATGACGTCAAGCTCGAAGGGCTGGGTCATGGGGTCCTCGGGAGCCGCTCTATAAGCCGTTTGTGGCCTCTCGTCCGCTACCTGCCCCCATGCACCAGCTCAGCGGCGGCCTGCTCCCACATTCCCACCAGAACATCCGGGTAGATGCCGAGGAAAAGCAGGCTTCCGGCCAATACGTAGAGCGCGGTCTTCTCCCGAAGTAGCAGGTCGTGCGGCTGTGCATCCTGCGGCGGCGGACCTCCAAAAATCATAAACCAGGCGCGCAGCACGACGATGCCGTTGAAGGCGGAGGAGAGGATGATCAAGAGGTTGGTGCCCAGCCGGGAGCCCAACGCGGCAGAGGCCACCAGATCCTCCGCCACAAAGCCCAGGGTTCCCGGAAAACCGATGGAGGCGAGCCCGAAGAAGAGGAAGGAGCCCGCCAGCAGCGGTGCCTCCCGGTAGCGCCCCGATGCCGTCGTGAGCGACAAGGTGCCCGCCCTGGCCTCCAAGGCCCACACCGTCAGCCCCATCCCCGTTAATGCCAACCCCGAGGAGATCCACACCGTCAGCCCCCCGACGAGGTGTAACGGCGTGGTGCCGGTCAGACCCGCCAGGGTCAGCGCCGAGTGGCTCATCGCCAGATAGCCCAGCATGGGCCGTACTTCTTTTTGTACCAATCCCACCGCGGCACCATAAGCCGCGGTCACCAGCGACAGCACCGACAGAATCTGCAATTCCCGTGGATCTCCGCCGCGCATCAACGGTACCAGGAAGCGCAGCACCCCATAGGCACCCACCTGGGGCATTGTGAGCATCAGCACCCCTCCCAGCGATCCCCGACGATAAACCTCGGGAAACCAGGAGTGTAGCGGCATGATCCCCTTCCGGCTCATCACCGCCACCAACAGCAAGAGCGTCGCCACATTGGTGGTGCGTGCCGACGGATCCAGCCGCAGCAGCACCAGCCCGCCTACCAGACTCAAGGCCGAAAGCGCCATATACAGGCCCACCACCCGCACCGTCTGTCGTCCCGCCGGTCGCCCCCGCAGGTCGATCAGCGGCAGCAGCACCGAGAGCACCCACAACAGCCCGAAGAGCAGCGGATGCGGCGTGGAAAAGATGCCCAGGGTCAGCGCCTCGGCCAGGAGCACCCGCCCGTAGAGCTGCGGCCGACCCACCTGCCGAGGCGCCACCAGCAGCACACCCAGGCTCAACAGCGCCCCGTAGGGCAGCAGGGTAGCGGAGAGCGCGTCCACATGAAACAAGGCCTCTCCGGCCACCACCGGCCCCAGATCCACCGGCACCGCCGCCCGCCCCCAGCTCCAGCCCAGCCCGGTTGCCGAAAAAAGTGTAATCCCTGCTACAGAAGCAGCCAGACGCCGCGCAAACTGCTCCTCCCGGCTCTGAGAGAGCCACAGCCCCGCCACCAGCGGCAGCAGCAGACATAGGCCGAGAAGCAGCGGAATCATCGCTGCTCCTCGCTACCTGCCAGCCAGGCGATCCACTGCTGCTCCAGCCGATCCGCCGACCGCAGCAGGGCCAGCACCGGCCCCACCACGATCAGCTCCAAGAGCGCATCGTGGTAGCCCCGCTCCAGGGCCAGCCGGTAGAGCCAGCTTCGCAGAGAGGCAGGAAGAATGCGTGAATACCAGGCTCCGGTGGGGTTCAGGTGCCCGCCCACCGCCGCCTCTAGCTGGTTCCGATCGCGGAGCGCAGAGGGAGCGCGGAGCAGCTGCAGGGCGCGGATCAGGGCGTGCCCCACGATATGGGCAACTGCAAGCTGCCGAAAGCCGAAGCCGATCTCGGCGAGGATCAGGCCCACCTGCGTCACCGACGCATAGGCCAGGCTGCTCTTGATGTCCGACTGCACCCGCCCCACCAGTGTGGCGTGGACCGCCGTCGTAAGTCCAATGACAATCAGGGCGACCTGAGCAGCGGGTACCTGGGCAATCAATGCACCATTTCGCAGCAGCAGGTAGGCGCCCGCATGGACGGAGAGTGCCCCGTAGAAAATTGCGGAGGAGGGGGTGGGCCCCTCCATCGCCCGGGGAAACCAGCCGGAGAGCGGCACCTGAGCCGACTTGCCCAGCGAGGCGAAGATCAGAAGACCGGCGATCACCGTCGCCTCTCCGTCGGGCAAGTCTGCGTGAACATCAGGCCAGGCAGAACCAGAATAGATCTGGTCAAAGGCGGAGGTTCCCACCGCGTGGTGCATCAACACCGCGCCCGCCAAAAGCCCCACATCACAGACCCGATAGGTCACAAAGGCGCGCACGGCGTTCAGCACCGGGTTACGACGCTCGTGGAAGAAGCCGATCAACATCGCCGAGGACAGCCCCAATAGCTCCCAGCCCGCGTAGAGCACATCCAAGCTGCCTGCCAACACGACGCCCAACATGCCGGTGGCGAAGAGCATCAGCAGCATAAAAAATCGGTTGAAGCCCGATTCCCGATGGAGATAGCGGCTGGCAAAAGCGCCGATTACGCCCGAAAGGGCGGTGGTGAGCAGCGTAAAGGGCACCGAGAGGCGATCCACGACCAGCGAGAGCTCCAGGTGGTGGCCCTCCACCCCGAACCAGTCCCCGAGGTGGATCACCTCGCTGCGGACCCCGGTGAGCACCATGCTCAACATCACACCAAATGCGGCCAGAAAGGCCGAAAAAAAAGCAACCCGGACCACCAGAGCGCTGCGATGTTCGGCCAGCGGCTGCCCCAACAGCGTCGTCACCGCGAGGATACAGAAGGCCAGAATCGGCCCGGCCAACACCCAGAGAATCAGAAGGGTCAAGGCCCACCTCGGGGCTCGATGCTCGCCGCAGGCAGGTGCTCCCTTCGGCCCCGGTACCAATCCGCCGAGCTGGCCGCCACCGGCAGCGGCAGGCTCTCGGGGTGGTGGCGTACAAAGGCGCCGTCCTGGTAGATATAGAGCGCCGATCCTTCCCATGCAACAAGCTGAATCCAGCGATTCTTTACCAGCCGAAGCACATTCGGTTGCCGACGAGCCGCCTCCAGTATGGTCGCCCGGGAGGCATCGATCACCACCAACAGCCGCACCGGCTCGTGGATCTCCACCATCTGCCAGGGCAGCCCCGTGCGGAGATCACTTTGTGGACCGTCCATAATTCCCAGGTAGCCGGTCAGGTTGTGCGGCAATTTCGAGCCACAGCCATAGCCGGTAGGGTCCACATGGGAGAAGAAATACTCCAGGTTTATCCCCGCCCCTACGGGGGTCACCGCCGCAAGAAGCTGCGAGAGTGTCTCGCCCCGGGGATCCTGCTCGGGATCGTAGGAGGCTAAAAATGCACGACGATCCAGGAAAAGACCCCGTGTTCGCGCCCGCCTCCCCAGAATCGCCACCGCGTTGGTGGCATGGCCCAGCTCGGGTCGGGGCTGAGCGAGGTCCTCCGCCCGTTCTTCTACATGGCGAAGTGCCGCTGCCGGGCTCAGATCCAGAGGTGCCGAGGCGAAGCGGCGGCAGCGCTCCTGTGCCTCCCGTTGGCAGGCTTCCTGGAAAGACAACTTCAGGCGACCCAAGTACTCTCGATGCGATTCAGAAAGTAGATCCTCATCATACCAGGTCACGGAGTCATTGCACGTATTGTGAAAAGCTCCAATAAAGGCTGTATCATCGGAAAAATCGAATCCAGAATCGCGCAGGATCATCCGCACCCGTGGATCGTTTGCCATCATCGCAAACGCACGTGCATTCGGACCCCCTTTGCCGCCGCCACAGGCACCACAGTCGTAAGCGGACTCGTGTGGATTGTTGAGACTGCCCGATCCATGTCCCACAATCGCCACCAGCGGCGCAAAATTGCGCAGCAGCCCCAGCTCCCGCAGCACCTTGTCCACAATCTGCGCCATCTCCTCCACCGAAAAGCCAAGGAGGCGGCCGTCTTCCAGCGCCGTTTCGTCGCTGCGCTCCAGGGCGAGGCGAGTGGGGAGCTGGCGCCGCGTCAGGGTGGTGGTACGCGCGGTGAGGCGCGGGAAAAGTACACGGGCGACCAGGGGAATAGCTGCGAAGATGCCCAGAACCACCGAGAGCAGCCCACCCCGCACCAGCGTGCGGCTGCCCACGGTATATGTGGCGCTCAGACGCCCCAATTGTCGGCGTACCAGCTCACGTCTGGCCTGGCTACGCTGGTGCTCCTCGGCCACCACCTCCACCACCACATGCTGCGGCTTCAGGACGATCGGGCAGAGCGGCAGCGGGCGCGGGTCATCCAAAGACTGGTAGTACATGGCCACGCCAAAAAAACCCAGCGTGCCAAAAGTCTCGATTTCTGGCGAGCTTTCTTCCAAATATCGTCGTAAAGATTCGTTCCGTTCGTCCAGACAGCAGATCACCTGCAGGGAGGGCGCAGTCCGAACCGGCGGGTGGTGGCCGGCCAGCGCATCCAGTACCCCGATGCGGTGCCGGCGCTCGTAGGCGAGGTGGAGGAGACGGCGGC
>CAITDR010000074.1 GCA_903891165.1 uncultured Pseudomonadota bacterium | reverse complement strand
GGCTCCGACCTGGCCTGGGATGTGGATGCCCAGACCTGGGCGGGCGCCGGGTTGGGACTGGGCTACGACGATGGCTGTAGTCTGGCCATGATACGGGTAGGTATGTCGCCGGATCGTGGACTTCCCGACGTTGGTTTGCAGCTAGAGTTGCGACGTTGAACGATCGTTCAATGGGGCCATAGAACCGAAGACCTCCGGAATTTTCTCCCTGCGGCGTTGATCCGCCCTCTTTCGGCTGTGGTACACTCAGCGGATGAGTCCTATACTAATGCTGTTCCAGGAGACCGGATGGGGTGCCTACCTCCAGCTCGGGCTCCTTTTCCTTGGGCTATTCTGGGCCTTGATCTGCACCGTTCTACTGGCCATGCGGTGGAAAGTGCCCGCGTTGGTTGCGACGATGCCGCTGGGGCTGCACGCCCTGGGCGCCATCGTCGCCATGACCGCCGCGCAGAGTATGACGCTGGAAGCAGTAAAAAATGTGGATCCATCGGTGCGGGCCGCCATCCTCGCCGCGGGAATGGCAGAGGGGCTTGGAAATGGGCTTATGCTCGCGCTGGCCATCCCAAGCGCAATGTTGTTGGGACTGGGTGCGGCCATCGGCGGGGCAAGGGGAAGCCGGAGTTTTGGAGCCCCGGTCGCGGCCTTCCTGGTCGGCGGGTTGATCGCGGTCTTTCCCGCAGCTGAGCTGCTGTACGAGGGGAGCTTTGGCGCCGTCGGGCTGCGGCTGATTTTGTACGGAGCGGGCGTCATCGTCGTAACGATGGCCCTGTTAGGGAACGACGGGAAGTTCGGCGCGCGGGAGGCGTCGATGACGGCGGCGTTGAGCTTTTTTGTTGTGGTCGCTGCGAGTGAGATCGCGCTGTCCGCAAGTGAGTGGGGGACCATGTTTCGAGGGATGGCCGCAATGTCCGGTGAAGCGCGGGGGATGATGGCGGAGTATCTGGCACCGACGCACAGTCGGGCAACCCTGCGGTGGGTAAGTATGTTCCTGGCGATCCTGCCCGTGATCGTCGCATGGCTGCGGCCCTCGGTGGAGCGGACAGAGGAACAAACGCTGAACGAACCCGACCCGGAAACACCCATGCGTGGCGCCGCACATTTTCTGGCACTGGGGCTGATTCCCCTGTGGCTGGCCGTCGCCTGGACCGCCGACGTAAGCGAGCAGGTGGAGAAGGCCCTTGCCGCCTCCGTCCGCGCCAGCGGCACTGAGTGAGCCTTCATTCATTTTTTGGTTTGGGATAAGCCCGGTTTTTTCGAGCACCCGCAAAGGCGCGTGCGGCGAGGAACGCCGCAGGCGCCTGGGGTGGGAATCTCGATAGTGTCAGGCTATGAGGGGATCCCGCTGTTCAACAGGGAGGGGGGATGAGTACTCAGGAAGTCTATGGTCCGACGCAACTTGTCTCCCTCCAAGTCAGTAATTTCCGCTGTTTTCGTTCGCTATCGGTGGACTTCCACCCGGAGCTGACCGTTCTTACTGCGGGGAATGGCGGCGGCAAGACCGCCCTTTTGGACGCGGTCGCGAAAGGACTTGCGGTTTTTGTGCTGGCGGCCGAGCGGGAGAAACTCTATACGAAGCTGTATCCAGGGGATGTCCACCGGCAGTTCTTCGCGGACCTGTCCACGTGGGAGAGTCGCACTCCAACCAGAATTGACCTGATTTGGAGTAAGGAAAGTACAGCAATCGGAACTAGTCTGGTGTTGGAGACGCGCGGATCTACCGAAGCTCAGTACCCTTCAAACGACGCTCTGCGGCTGATAGGCGATCAGGCCAACCAGAAAATAGGTGAAAGAAGCTGTATACTTCCGCTGATCGCCTACTATGGAACTGAACGTTTGTGGGGGGAAAAGGACATCCAGCAGCGCAGCCAGGAGCACCTCGACGCGAGGAGTCGCTTGTTTGGCTACGGGAATTGTCTTGTACCAACATCGGGTTATCATTTTTTTGAGCAGTGGTTCGAACATCGCTGGCTAGAAGTTCGGAACGGAGACGAACGCCCCTTGCCAGCTTTGGAAGTGGTGAAAGTGGCCGTTCAATCCTGCCTTAAGGACGCGGGTTGGGGGCGTATCGACTGGGATCCCGTAGAGAACACCCTCCGCGTGGAACACCTCGGTCGTGGCTGGTTCCCCATCGCCTACACCAGCGACGGAATCACGAACATCGTGGGACTCGTGGCGGACATCGCCCACCGCTGCGCCCGCCTTAACCCCCAATTCGGCGCTGAAGCCGCCCAAAAGACCCCCGGTATCGTCCTGATCGACGAAGTGGACATGCACCTGCACCCCGAGTGGCAGCAGACCATCCTGGCTTCGCTGCGGGAGGCCTTCCCGCTGGTTCAGTTTATTGTAACCACACATAGCCCGCAGGTGTTGAGCACGGTTAAGGCGGAGAATATCCGCATGTTGTCAATCGGAGACGACGGCGTAGCGGAAGTTCGGCAACCTGACAGGGAAACTCAAGGGGTGGGCAGCGCATCGGTGATGGCCCAGGTTCAGGATGTAAGCCAGGTTCCTCCCTTGGCTATTACAAAGGATCTGAGCCACTATAAAGCGCTGATTCAGCAGGGGTTGGCCGAGAGTCCAGAAGGGGTTGAGCTACAGACGCGCCTGAATGCACACTACGGACCCGATCATCCGCTGATGCAGGAGTGCATCCGCCTGTTGCATTTTCAGGCATTCAAGGTACGGCTTCCGCGCAAGGACGGTGCTTGATGCGGGCGCTACAACGTCCGGTGGTCCCAACCTGTTTGGAGGACTATCGCCACGGCGAGCACAATTGGGACGATTTCTCCGCCGAAGACAAAGACTTGCTGCGGCAGGCACTTCACCAGATGCAACACGGGCTTTGTGCCTACTGTGAGAGTAGCCTGAAGACCTGGCACATCGAGCACTTCCGGGCCCGCAGCACCCACCCCCAGCTCACCTTTACCTGGGACAACCTCTTTGGTTCCTGTCTCACCCCCGACCATTGCGGCGACTACAAGGACAAGAAAGGGAAGCCCTACGATCCCAACGAGCTGATTCATCCCTGTGAGCAGGATCCTGACGATTTTCTGCTTTTTGTGCCGGATGGAACGGTTCAGCCCCGGCAGGGTCTCTCTCCCAAGCACCATCAGTGCGCCGAGGAAACGATACAGGTGTTCAGGCTGAACCAGAAGGATTTGTGTGAGAGACGTGCGGGTGTCATCCGCAGCATGTTGGAAACGGAGCCGGACATCCTCCAGGTGCTGATGGAGTCCACCGACCGGGATCGGGCTGCCTTCACGCAGGAATTTCTCGCCACCTACGCAGTCGGCCCGCACCCCACCCCGATTCGGCACGTGATAGCTGCCCTTTCGGATTTGTAGTCCCGACTACAACTTGTCCGAGGCACCGGGGCGCCCCAAAATCCCCACCTCCACCTCCTCCCCCGCCTCCTTCCGCCCCCGGATCTTCTTCGGCACCGGCAGCAGCGTGCCGTGCTTTTTGTGGCGCCAGACGCTGGTTTCCCAGCTTTTCCCATCCACGGTGGCCAGCACGGGCGTGCGCCCCCAGCCTTCGGTCACCGGCGGTGCAAACACATCGGGAACCGGCGCAAAAGTCCAGCCGCCAGGGCCAGGATAGCGAAAGAGAACCGCCTTGAAGGCCATCAATAGGGCGCTTCGTGGTAGTTGTCCTTCTTCCCATCGCTCCGCTTCTTCTTGCTCTTCGCCACCTTCCGCCACTCGGTGCGAACCAGCAGCGCCGCCGCGATGTCCTCCTGGGCCGGTAACATAAAGATCCTGCCCTCAATACCAAAAACCTGGGCCTTTTTCTTCACCGGGAACATCGCCTGGGCGTAGCCCCCAAAGAGTGTGCCCCCCACCCCGATGCCCCAGAGGCCGCCGATACTGAAATTGCTGCTTCCAAAGCCCACCCCCAGCTCCAGCTGGGCCGGGGCACTCAGGCTGCGTTTTCCCCACTCAGAGGCCAGGAGCCCGGAGAAGGAAAAACCCACCCAGCCCTCGATAGGGCCAAAGTGATTTTCCAGCTCCCCCGCGAACATGGGTGTGTAGCTGGTGTAAGCCCGATCGTGATCGTAGCCCGAAGACAAAGCACCCCCCAGGGCGAGAGCACCCTGAGGGGCGGCCATTGCGATGCTGAGGAGGAGGATCATGCGCTCAATCTAAGCGCCGGCCCTCCTCCTGAGAAGGGCTCAGTAGGTGAACTGCAACGAGGCACGGATGGAGCGCGGCGCCTGCCGGTACATCACCTTCCCGAAAGAAGCCCCTTCGTTCTCGTAGTAGTTGATGGGCGTGGACAGATCCAACAGGTTGAAGATGTCGATACCCAGCTCCACTTCCCGCTCATTGCCCAGGTCGTACGAACCGGCGAGGCGCAGGTCCACATAGTTGGTCACCGGCATCATCCGGCTTCCGCGGCCTTCCGGGAACGCATAGTAGTCGTCGTACAACGAGACGTAGCCGCGCTTCTGCCAGGCGTGCCCGGAGTCCAGCTCGTAGATGAGCCCGCCGGTCAGGTCCAGCTTCTTGAGCTCCAGGGTGTAGCTGCCATTTACCTTCACCGAGTGGAAGGAGTGGTAGGGCAGGTAGCCGTAGTAGCCCGCATCGTCGGTCTTGGTGCCCAGCCCGGCCAGCCCCTCCAACAGCCAGCCGGTGCCGCCATCAAAGAAGGCCTCGCGGGCGTCCATGTCGTTGACGTCGTCCAGGTACACACCCACCTGGTTGCCGTCAGACCCGAAAGAACCACCGGAGGAAAGCTCAAACTGCCCCGGCGTGTGTCCCTTCGCTTCCGACAGGGTGTAGCTGGCCAGCAGCTGCCAGTTGTCGGCATACTTCTTCTGCACGGTCACTTCGACCGCCCGGTAGTCGCGCCACTTGTTGTCGGGGTTGCCGATAAAGAAGGCATCGGCGTCCACGTCGATGTCCTCGGCCAGACCCATGGTCTTGGAGAGGATGCCGCGTGCGCCCACCGAGAAATTCCGGAACAGCTCCCGCTCAAAACCCACCGCGAACTTATCGACATGGAAGGGGGTCAGGTTCTCGTCCACCGTAGCGGGGTTCCCGGCGGGATCCTGCACCCACACCAGATCGTAGCCGCCGGTGTCTGCATTGAAGCGGTACTGGCGGTAGGAGTAGGCGGAGCGGGTGTCGCCCCAGTCCGCGAAGCCGTTGCCCACCACGTCGTAATAGCGACCGTAGTTGGCGGTGAGCTTGGTCCGGGAATCCCGGGTTACGTCCCACACCATCCCGAGACGAGGCGAGAACATCCACGAGTCCAGGAACAGGTCCCCGGCGTTCTGGTAGATACCCTCGCGGTCTACACGGACACCGATGTTCATGGTGACCGGGTCCACCGGCTGCCAATCATCCTGGAGGTAGGTGGTGAATACGTCGGTGTGGTGCCCCAGAGGGCCCACTTCGTTGTACTCGGTGTAGCCGTAGCAGTCGGTGTACTCGGGTGCGGTACAGGGTAGCCCCGACTCCGGGCTCGCCACGTACTTCACGCCGCCATCCGGACCGGTGTACACCAGCTCGCGCTGGTCGGCCAGTCGCCAGATCTCCGCGCCGAACTTGATCTTGTGGTGGCCCGTGCTACCTTCGAGCAGGCGGGTCACCGAGCCCATCGCGCCCATACGGCCGCGATCGTTGAGGTCAAAGTCGGTGTGGTTCCCGGAGTAAGCGCCGGTATCCATGTTGAAGATGGTAGGTGCTTCCTCGTCTCCCGAGGCCGGGACCACGTCCAGCGAGCTGTTCCACCACATGCCCTTCAGGTCGATCTCGGAGAAGGCATCGGGGCGCCACTTGAACTGCAACAGGTGGCTGAGGCTGCTGCTCTTGTAGTCGGACAGCGCGGCTTCGTTGATCAACGGGCCGACGTTGTAGTTGGGGATGACGTTATAGTCACCGGCCACCTTGTAGGACAGCGACACGTCCGGGGTGATAAACCAGGTCAGACGCCCGAAAGCGGCGATGCTGGTCACCTGCTGCGACAGCACGCTGCCGTCTGCCGCGGGCTTGGTGCCCTCGGGGGTGGAGGTGGAGTAGCCGAAGTCGGCGCCGCCGAAATACCAGAGCTTCTCCTTGACGATCGGTCCGCCCGCCGCCAACGAGATGTCGTGAGAGAGGAACTGTGCTTTGGTCGTCTCCACCTCTTCGCTGGTCTCGGTGTCCAGGATCAGGTAGGTCTTTTTGAAGCTCGCATCCGTCGAAATACCGTAGTACACCGAGCCGAAGTGCTCGTCGCCACCATCCTTGGTAACGACGTTCACGAGCATCCCCGTAAACTCGCCGAACTCGGCGGGGGCGCCGTCGGTGTAGACCTGGATGTCGTCGATGGCCTCAAAAGGCAGGTTCACCGCGAAGGTCTTGGTCGAGGGATCGCGGGTGGAGGTCCCGTCAACCAGAATATTGTTTCCGTACTGGCCTTCCCCACGAACGGAGGGGTTGCCGTCGCCGCCGCCACCATCCTGGGTATTGACACGTCCAGAGATGCCGGGCAGCATATTCACGGCGTCCTGGTAGGAGCGGCCGGTGGGCAGATCCTGGAGCATCTCCGCAGAGATTTCCGTGGAGAAGGAGGAACGGGTGGTGTCTACCACCGGCAGCTCCGATACTACCACGATCTCTTCCGAGGAGTTCAGCTTCAGAACCACCGGTACAAAAATGGTACCGTCGATGGAGACGCTGACCGTCGTGCGCACCGGTGCCATCCCCGCCATGGTCACCACCAGCGTGTGGGTTCCACTGGGTACGGAGGCAAAGCGGAAGTTGCCTTCATCATCGGTTTTGGCGGACAGCTCTCCGGCGATGTCTTTACCGGTCAAGGTCACCACCGCGCCGGGTACCTCAATGCCGGTGTCATCCTCCACATGCCCGCGCACCGAGCCGGTGGTTGCCGCCAGCGCCACATCTACAAAAAGGGGATTGAGCAGGAAGAGCGCGATCATTGGGCGGCTCCGTAGACCAGCTTGTAGTCGGTGCAGGCGTAGGCGGTGTCCCCAGTATCGGGGGGAGGACAGGGGGTACCGGCCAAGGTGTTCCCGTCGGCATCCACGAGGCTCAGGTAGTACTGGCCATCCGCGGGGACGCTGGGGGCTACAAAGCTGGCGCTTGCCGTTCCACAGCTGGAGGTAATTGCGATGTCCGTGCCGACGGCCACTCCGGTGCTGTCCAGGATCCGCACCTTCACCGCGGCGGCGTCCAGTCCGCAGCCACCCAGGCTTACCGAGGTTCCCGCGGTCAGGCCCTCGGCCGGGCCGTAGCTCTCCAAGTAGCCCAGAGCGGGGCAGTCCACGTAGTAGTAGGCCCCGGAGCCGGTGATCACCGCTTCTTTGCCGCCCGTGCGTACGGTCACGTCCTGGTAGCCCTTGCCGATCAGGCTGGGCGGAACCACCCCATTGACCAGAAAGCCCTTGTCGATCTCTTCGGCGGCGCCCGTCAGGCTGCTGACTTTCTGGTCACCAATGTATACCTCGACGTCGTCGCCGAAGCCGCGCCCGGTAACGGTGACCGGGGTGCAGCCATCCACCCAGCCGTAGATCGGTCGGATGGCCACCGCATCGAAGCCGGTGTTGGAGCAGGATGTTCCGAGCAGAAGTGCTGCGCTAAGCAGCAGCCTGAGCGTGCGGGTTTTACCCGACAGGGAAGCAGAAGTGGGAACCAAGGGCATACCTCCTGATTCATGAGGTGTAGCAGAAGGGGAGGGGGGGAGGAAGAAGCGGCGGGACTGACCACCGGGTCGCAATCGGAAGCTGGGCGCCTATACTGGCATTTTACAAAGAATGATGGGGGCGGCCTTTAACTTCTTTCCGGCTCTTTCCTCGCTCCGATCGCGGGGCGGCATTCGCGCATGCTCACCCGTCCGCGTCGAGCCCCCGCCCACAGCCCGATGCAGAGCTGGATAGATCATCGGTATGTGGTGGATTGCCAGCGCCTGGGCTTTGAACCCCCTCACTCTCGCGGGGGCCGACCCCTACCTGCTCTCGCTGTTGGACCCGGTGGCGGCACAGGGGTTGGTAGTGGACCTGAGGGGAGAGAGCCCGGTGCTGGACCTCTACGGGGCCTCCGTGCGTCTGGAGGGCACGGTGTTGGTGGGTGAGATCGAGGGGCGTGGCCTGGATCGCTACGGCGCCTGGCTATCCATCGACACACAGGGCGGCCCGGCGCCCGATCTGCGCCTGGGACTGGGTCGGGGCTGGGTGCGGGTGGCGCCCGTCGGCGAAGATGGCTGGACACCCGCTGGTTCTTCGCTGCCTCTGAGCGGAGAGACGGTGCTGAAGGGGCAGCGCCTGAGCTTCCGGGTGGATCTGGGGCCAACGCTGCGTGTGGAGGCCGACCATGCCGGCGCAGTGGTGGCGCTGATGAGCGACGGTGTAGTGGAGGATACCGGTCCGGCGGGTTCTTTGGGACAGGCGCCGTCGGATGCGCGGCGTATCCTCGATGCCCTGGAGGCAGAAGGGCTGGATCTGAGTGCTGATCCGGACCTTGCGGTGGCAGTAGCCTTGGATTTTGCGCTCTGGTACGGGCGGGTGCTGCCGGAGCTGCAGCCGCTGGTGATCGCCGATGCACGCGGCTGGTACCTGTACGGGCTGGGCATGGATCGTTGGCTGGAAAGCCGCGGGTTGCCCTGGAGATTTTCAACGCTGCCGCCGCTTGCGAAGCTGCTCTGGGCCTGGGCCGGGGGGCAGTCGGTGGTCTATGGTGCTGCCCCCCTGGCCTGGCAAAAGGGGCTTATCGACCTGGATCACTACCGCTTCTATGTGCTGGATCCGCAGCTGCTCCCTGAGCTGCGCGACCGGCTGCCCCTGGGAAAAAGCCTGTGGGAAACGGCTGAGCTGAGGGACTCCTGGGTGTGGAGCCACCTGCGCTACCGGGGTCCGGAAGGCGCCATGCGGGCGCTTTGTGCGGCCGGCACCTTTTCGGACGCCGACTGCAACCAGTGGAAAAAGGAGCGCCGAGAGGGGCTACGGCTGGGGAAGCTGGGCACGCTGGAGCTGCTGCCCGAAGCCGCCATCAGCGCGGGCTTTCAGTGGGACAAATTCCGGAGCACCAAAATTTTTGTAGGAGACTGTGCGACCGCTACATCGCTGACCATGGCGGGCTACCAGGCGGTGGGGATGGTGCCCCTCGCGGTGGGCTACGCCGGGCCGGACTGGTCCTGGCCCACCCACGAGCAGCCCTTTGTGCTGGATGGGGACAGCTTTTTTACGCCGCAGACGGGGCCGAATCCCACCTTTGCCTTAGAGCGGGCCTACGCCTATGTGCTGTTGCCCCTGGTGCATCCGGTACACAGTCTTGCCCTGGGCACCGAGCCGGGGGGCTGGGCACGGGGAGGATCCGTGGTGGGAGGCTGGGAGAATTACGGGGTCTTGTCGCGTCAATGGGAGGATGGGATTCCCTTGGAAAAAATCGGAGTCTGGTTGGAGGAGCAGGTGGCGGGAGGCTGGCCGGGACTCTGAAGGGTCCCGGCTCAGTCCTGCGGCTCGTCGGCCACGGCGTCGGCCGCCCTCCAGAAGGAGGCGAAGCCGAAGCAAAGCTCCCCCGCGAGATAGCGGGTGCGTAGCGAGTCCCCCTTCTGCTTCCTCCGTAGGATACTGTTCAGAACTTTCCCGTTCTCATCCTGATTTATATCCGGTTGCCCCAGGTTCATGTACAGGCGGGTCACCCCGGCCGAGCTGGACAGGTGGATCACGGTGATGGTGCCATCCGGGTCCACACTCTCCACGATCCCCACATGGGAAAGTGGGTCATCCAGTAGTCCATTATCGTTACGATCCCAGGTATTGTCAAAAAAGGCGACATCTCCCGGCCAGGGCTTTTTCTTGCGGTGGGTCACCCCCAACTCGCGGGCCTGTGCCAGCAGATCCGCCCCGGATCCCTTGACGCTCACCCCCACCGCCGCCATCGCCGCCTCTACCAACCCTGAGCAGTCCCAGCGGTAGCGCTGGGCATCCACCATCAGACAGTCGGCGCCCACAAATTTGGCTGCGGCCATCGCCACCACCTGACCGTCGGCCTCCCAGGGCACCACCGCAGGCTCCCGACTGCGGCGCCGTACAACCCGTTCATCCGGCTGCACATGAGGAGCGGGCTCCTGGCCCAGACTGCCCAGCGGACCTGGAAAACGGTAGACCGGCGCACAGGCAAACAGCAGCGTGGCCAGCATCACAGACTCCTCTGGGGGAGCCTAATACTCTTGACGCGGCAAGGCCAGATCGTGGCGATTGTGCGGGCTCCTGAGCCGGGTGGGGAGCGGAGGGCATGTTAGGCGGAAGGACATCACGGGGAAGGATCTGTGGAACCACATCAACTCGGCGCCGGCGTTGCCGAAGCGCTCGAAAATGTGTCACCGAAGGTAAAGACAGGCGTTCTTCAAGCCCATGATGCGCTGCGGAAGC
>CAITDR010000073.1 GCA_903891165.1 uncultured Pseudomonadota bacterium | reverse complement strand
GGCGCAGGGCCACCCGCAAGATAGCTGCGTTATCCCCACAGTTTGGCCCGTGCCGTGCTGCTCGTCAACCTCCTGCCCCTCGCCGCATGCCTGGCTCCGCCTGAGCTGCCCGGTGCAAACACGGGTGCAAGCGGACTGGAAGGGGTACCTCCCCAGCTTGCCGGCCCCTTTGCGCCCAACGGGGTGCAGTGCCCCGGCCTGCGCACCCTGCCTTCGGGGCAGACTGGACCGCAGCGTCAGGGTCTTCCAAAGCGGGGCTTGGAGGAGGAGACGGTGCTGGATCAGCTCAGCTCCCCCGTCACCGATGCGGCCTTTGTGACCACGCTCGGGGATCGTATCGCGGAGAAGTTGGAGGAGGCCGAGGCGTCGCGACGGCCGGTGCGCGAATACGGCGTGGCCGCCCTGACCCAGCAGGAGCTTTTTGGGGATGGGCTGCACGCGGGCGTCTGTGAGCTGCCTCAGATCCGCTACAACACAAATCACAACGGGCAGGACTGGGAGATCACCCTTGGGGTGGCGCTGTGGGAGAATTTTGTAGGGGATCTGGAGGTCGGCTATGGCTCGCTGACCAGCCGCTGCACCGATGCCCTGGCCGCCAACGGCGGCAGTGCCGAGGCGGCGATGGACGCGGGAGACTGTATCGATCTGGAGATCGAGATGATCCTGCCGGAAGGATCCGAATGTCGTAGCTGTATAGAGGAGAACGGCGGCGACCTCTTGACTTGTCAAGATGTAGAGCGTTGTCCGGTAGAGGCCCCGGAGGTGGTGGCCGTCGGCAGCGGCTACTGGAACCGTGCGGAGGTGGAGCTGTTGGCCTGTGCGCCCGACTACACCGTCACTGCGGCCGTGCTTGGTGACTTTGGTGAGGATGGAAGCCTACCCTCCCCCTTTGACGTGGAAGCCTGGGGCTACATCTGCGCCCCCTTCTACTCGGAGGAAAGCCGCTCCGTGGAATTTGCCTGCCAGGGCGGCAACAACAACGAGCCCATGGCCGACACCCTGCGGGTGGGCGTGCATGGACAAGTCGAAGGAATGCGGCGTACAGCCGGCGAAAGCCCGTCCTGGTCCCACCGGGGTTTCTACACCCCCCGGATCACTTTTGAAGACGGCACCGAGCTCCGCTCCGCCTGGGAAGCCTACCTGTCGTTGGGCATGATGGTGGAGGAGCCGAAGTACCCGGACGTCAACGGCGATGGCCAGATCGACGCCGGGGACGAGGACTTTGGCTATGGCTACACCGGCTGGGGCCTGAACCCCATGCACCTGCGTCCCGACGGATCCGACCCCAACAGCCTGGACGACACCGAAGCACGCGACTGGTGGGGCGGCATCGCCATGAAGACCGCCACCACCCAAGATGGCGTATCCATCACCATGGCCAACCGGAGCCGCTGTGCCGACGGTGCATGGGAAGATCCCGATGGCGACGGCTCTTTCCGGTGTACCCGGATGGAAGCGCCCATCGGCGGCTACCTGAACGACGGTGCCAATTTCTGGTGGATCGCCCACGGCACCGCGACCATGGCCTTCCCCATCGCCACGCTGGCCTCCACCGGCCTACCCGACGCCGACATTCCCGGCGGCATCGTGCCCTGGGTGGCGGGATCTCCCACCCTGGCCGACCCCAATTTTGACGGGTGTAGCTGGGGACATAGCTTCACCCCTGATCGCGCCGTCTACCCCGATGTACCCGCCGACTACGACGGTCCCGCCTCTTTCTGGGGGGATGCCTGGCGATTTGGGGCCCATGAGGACGACGTGCGGATTTTACTTTACGTGAATGAACAGCGAGATTATTGTCCCAACGGGGAGGTGATCCCATGATCCTGGTACTCCTCTCCATAGGCTGCGACCCCGACACGAACAAAAATCCGGGCAAGGAGGAGGTGGCCGAGGTACCGGGAGCCGGCCGCTACGCGGTGAACGCCGCGTCCAGCTTTGTCGGGGACTGCGCCCTGGAAGACTCCGCCACCTACGCCGAGCCTGAGCAGAGCTGGACCCTGGATCCACGCGGCGACGTGCTGATCCTCTATCCCGACTTCTGGGACACCTGGCGCTGCAGCCTGGAGGGGATGGACTTTGCCTGTGATCAGGGGAGCTGGGAGGTCACCGGGCGGCGTCCCGCCAGCTTCAGCCGGGTGCTTGTGGGCAGCTTTTCCGCGCCCGATGTTTTTGTTGCCCAAGACACAGTGACGATGAGCTGTGAAGAGGGTGGCTGCGACGATCTGCGGGATCTCTATGGGTCCGACCTGAACTTTCCGTGTACGGTGACGGCGGAATTTGTGGGGGTTCGGGAATAGCGGCAGAAAACAGCCAGAGACACCCGTGCCCGCGCCATAGGAGCGGTCGGGCCCCGGCGGGAAGCCTGAGCCCCGCCACCGTTGCCCACGCGATGGCCACCTGGTTGCCCGAGTTGCTGACGGGTGGCTTGGCTTTTCCCCGGGGGCCATTGCCCCCCCGTGCCGTTTCCGCTACCATAAGCCATGCTCAGCCTCTTCCTTCTCGCCTGCGCGCCGCCCGATAATCCTCCTACAAAAACGGAGGGAGAGTACGCTCCCATCGTCTGTACGGATCCGTTGAACGGCTTTGTGCGGCTGAAAGAAGAGGCCGCTGCCCATGGGATCGTGCAGACCAACGGCGCCTGGACCACGGATTTTCCCGGTGTGGTCGGCGGCTCGGTGGCGGCTGAGGATCTCGATGCCGACGGGGATATCGACCTGGCCCTGGGAACAGCCTTCTTTCCGGCACTCTACGAAAATGACGGTCGAGGCTCCTTTACCCGGGTCCAGGTCCCCGAGAGCTACCAGCCGCCGATGAACCCGGTCACTGCCCTGATCGACCTGGACGGCGACGGTCTGCCAGAGCTGGTCCTTCCCCGACCGGGCGAGGTGCTGGCGTACAAAAATCTCGGTGCCATGCAGTTTGGGGAGATGGAGACCCTCTGGAAGGTAGGCCTGCCCTACGGGACGGTGACCAGCGCCACCTTTGGGGATGTCGACGCCGACGGCGACCTGGATCTGGTGCTGCCGCAGGTGAGCCTGATGACCGAGGAGTGCCAAGAGACACGAAGCTGCGAGGATGAACCTACTCCTCTCCCAGCCCCCGCACTCCTGCTTCGCAACGAGGGTGGCCATTTTGAGCTGGCAGCCGAGCTGGCCCCGGCGGGCGGCGCCTCGGCCTCCACCGCGGCCACCTTCACGGATCGGGATGCGGACGGGGATCTGGACCTTTTGGTGGCCTCCGAGAAGAGTTTTCATGAAGATCCCACGGACTTTCCGCCCACTGCTTTCTATCGGAACGACGGCGTTGATGGCGGGGATGTGCGCTGGCAAGACGACGCGCCCGCAATCTACGCCGACCTGATCATGTCGGGGATGGGCATCGCCACCACCGACTTAAACGAGGATGGAATCCTGGACTACTGTATCACCGATACCGGGTTGACCCGCTGCCTCGTGGGAGACGGGGCGGGCGCCTACTATGAGGTCTCCGCCGTCCTGGGTCTGCGCACCATCCACAGCTCCGACGAAAATCCCTGGTCCGCATGGTCCATTGAAATCCTGGATTTTGACAATGACGGCTACCTGGACGTTGCGACGGCCGCCGGGCAGCCTCTGGGGGGTGGGACCCTCCCGGACGCACTCTATCGTGACGCGATCTGGCGGGGCACCGGCCCGATGGCCTTTGAGGAGATGTCGGACGCCCTTGGTTTTACCAGTGAGCAACACAATTTTGGCATTGCTGCGGCCGACTTCGACGGCGATGGCTACCTGGAGATTGTGGTGAACACCAGCCAGGGGGTGCCGCTGTACTGGCAGAACCACTGTGGCGACGCGGCATGGCTGGAAGTGGAGCCTCGAAGCGGAGACTCCTTCGCCTATGGTGCGCGGGTGGAGGTGCAGACGGCCGGGCGCCGCTATGTGCAGGAGGTGCAGAACCTCCGCGCGATGGGGCAGTCTCCGTCGCGACTCCATTTTGGGTTGGGGGAGGTGGAGAAGGTGGATCTTCTCCGTGTAACCTGGCCAGATGGCTCGGTGTTCGAGGAAAAAGATGTGCCCACCCGTCAGGTGTTGCGGGTGCAGCACTAGCGGAATCGGCTCCGCCGGAAGGTGGAGATCAGCAGAGGATCGTCCAAACCACGTCAGGCGCGCGCGGCCCGAGCGCCGCAAGCGCCTTTGGGACGGCATCCCGGCAACTCTGTGCCACACTCCTCTCCCCATTCCTCTCAGCTCCAAAAAATAACAAGCCTTCCAACTTCTCTTGACAATCACTCACTCCTCTCCTATTACTCCTGAGATGTCCTCTCCGCTCTCCCTCGCCGCCCTCCAGATTCGACAGGAGCTGCGTCTTCGGGGTCCGACCGCGCCGGTGGACCTGAAGCTGCGGGCAAAGCTGAGCCCCGCCACCTTCGCCCGCGCGATGGCCACGCTGCGGCCGGAGCTGCTGAGCGTGGGCGCCACCCGCGCACAGGTGGTGGCGCTGCGGCGGGAGATCCCCGGCTTGCCGGCGGAGATCCCCATCTACGAGCTGCTGCCCGGGCAGCCCCGCCTCTTCGGCACCCTGATCCCGGTGGAGCCCAAAGGATTTTTTGTCCGTTCTCAGCTTCCTGTGCAGGGTTTTTATGATGACCTTCCCTGGTTTCTGAACGACCTCCGCCCGGAGGGATTTTTGGGAAGGCTCCAGGTCCTGCAATGTGCCGATCCCGACATCCCCAACGAGGCCCGAATGTGGTCGGGGAGCCAACTTCTGCGCTGGCTGCACCGCTGGGGGGTGGACATGGTGGGCAGTTTTTTGGTTGGAGATGCTGCCTTTTTGCGTATCAGCAGCTCCGGTTTACCCACGGTGCGTTCAGACGATCGTGCCCATACCTACGGACTGCTTGCACAGCAGGCCATGACCTCGGGTGTACCCGGATCTTCGGCGGCGGGAGAGCAGCCGAAATTTCTGGCAATTCGCCACGATGAAGATGGAGAATTTCCGGTGCTGGTGAAGTTCTCCCCACCGCTGGGAGATCCGACCGATCGTCGGGTTGCGGACTTGCTCCGTGCCGAGCACCACGCACTGGGTCTGCTGCGGGATCTCGGCATTCCGGCGGCGCGTACCGCGCTGATCTTGGGGGAACATCGCCTTTTTCTGGAGGTGGAGCGATTTGATCGGCCGGCCGGTGGGCGTCGGGGAGTGGTGTCGCTGACCTCAGTGGCAGCTTGGGCCGGGGCAGCGCTGGACAATTGGAGGGCCGCCGCCGAAGATCTGCGGGATCTGCTGGATCCGTCCATTCGGGAGCGGATGTTCTGGCTGGACATTTTTGGGGCGCTGATCGGCAACACCGACCGTCATGCGGGTAACCTCTCCTTCTTCTTTGAGGAGGGAAAAATCGGCGATCTTACACCCGTCTATGACATGCTGCCCATGCGCTACTACCCACGTGCAGGCGAGTTCAGCACGCCGCCGCTGCTTCCTCCTCCTCCCTCTCCCCGCCTTGGCGCCCGCTGGCCAGAGCTATGGCTGGCCGCCGCCACCTTCTGGAGAAAGGTGGAGGGAGATCCACAGATTGACGGCGAGCTGCGTCGGGTTGCAATGGAGAATGCGGGGAGGTTGGAGGAGGTTTTAGTGAGCCAAGAGCGGTCCAGTAGTTAAGGACTTCAGCCATCTCTCAGTCCCCCCGCACAGCCCCACCACGCTGTGCAGCACGGTCCCACCCCGTGCGTGCAGCCGACGGGCCCGGTGTGCACCGCAGACCGCCGCCGCCTCCCAAAGCCCCCAAAAAAGTTGGCACGGTTCTTGCTGGTGTCCGGGCACCACCCGGAAAGACCATGTTTCTCCTCCTTCTTGCCTGCATCCCCTCTCCCACCGACCTGCCCACCTCGGACTGGCAGATCGAGCCGGTACTTCTGCCCCCCACGAACCTGGGCAGCACCGGCTCGGGAATCCAGGCCCCGGGCGATATCAACGGCGATGGCTACGATGACGACCTGATCGGCGACTGTTCGGCAAACTCGGTCTCCCTCTACTATGGCAGTGCCAACGGCATCTCCTCCACTGCCGATTGGACGGACTCCGGCGGCAGCTCCTTTGGCTGTAGCCTGACCACGGTGGGCGATGTCAACGGCCCCACCCTCCGGCAGACCTGGACCGGCGCGCCGGGCGAGCAGCTGGGAACCGGCGTCTTCGCGCTGGGCGATCTGAACGGCGATGGCTTCGACGATATCGGAATCTCCGCCTGGATCCGGGAAGATGCCACCACCGATGGCCTGGACCGCCTGGATGTGTACTACGGCGCGGCCAACGGCCCGGCAACGACGGCCGACTGGAGCTGGCAGCACCAGACCGCCGCCGGAACGAGTATGTACCTCAATACTGGCCTGGTCGCGACCAGCCTGGATCAGAACGGCGATGGCTACGGCGACCTGGTGATCGGCGGCACCTGGGAGGACAGCTCCTGGAACCCGAACCACTTTTCCTGGTTTTCCGGCAGCAACACTGGGATTTCCGCAGCCTCCGCAAGCTACAACACCTACCTGACCGAAGCCCGCCTGGGCCTGGACGCCGCCGATCTCGACGGCGACGGCCGGGATGAAGTGTTGGCCATCGGCTATGAATTTCTGTACAGCCTGAACAGCAACGGAAACCTCACCGAGCTGGCCGGACCGGTCAGCAGCTTCTTCCCCGTGGACCTGGATGGCAACGGCACCGACGAGATCGCCCTGGTCTTTCTCGACCTGACCTCCAACGGCCAGGCTCCACGCTACGCGCTGGCCGCCTACCAGCAGGGCAGCCTTGTGCCCTTTCTGGGCAGCAGCGCCGCCTCGGTCCTGGTCCCCCTGGGCAATGTCAACGGCGACTCCAACCTGGATTTTGCCCTCTGGGATGGGACATTGAGCCTCTGGTACGGCAGCAGCGATGCCGACGGGGACGGCTTCGAGTACGACGGCAGCGCCACCTTCGGCCAGGACTGCGACGACCAGAATGCGGCCATCAACCCCGGCGCGATCGACAGCCTCGGCGACAATGTAGACAGTGACTGCGACGGCCTCGATGGGCTCAGCTCCTCCGCCTCCTCCACCTGCCTCAGCTTCTCCACTCCGGCCGAGGCAAAGCTCCTGTTGAACCCCGACAACCTGCCGCTTCCCGACTTCAGCAGCCTGGAAGCACAGGCGGATGCCTGCGGCGAAAACCAGGACTTTTCCGATTCCTATCTCTGTGAGCCCTCCGGGATACACTGTGCGAGTGTCGCCAGCAGCTGGACCCGCTCCGCCTGCACCGTGGCCGCCGACGGTGTGGACGCCGACGGGATGTTCTACTCCGCGGACGAGAGCAGCAACAACAACAGCACCGGCAACGACGATAGCGGAAATTTCCGCGAACTCCGTGCCCTTCGGGTGGCGGTAGACCCTTCCACGGGTGCCGATCCCTACGCCGGAACCGAGGTGGATGTGGAAGGCGGCAGCACCCACTCCTTCTGGTTTGAAGACGACTCCTTGAGCCGCGAAGGCCTCAGCCACAGCTATCACCGCAGCACCCACGGCAATGCGCTGCGCCAGGACGGCAGCACCCAAGTCTACCGCCTGTCCTACGGTACCAGCGACACCTACGAGGGCTCGGTCAATTGGACCTGGTCCTCCAGCGATTCCAGCTCCTCCGAGAGCCTGTACCTGGACTTTGAGCAGGACGGCTGCAGCCTGAATGGGAACCTGTCCACAAGCTCCACGATCCTGTGGGGCGAACTGTACGGCCACAGCTACGAGGCCAGCGTGACCGACGGGGTCCACAGCCTGAAGGTGCAAAACCGCTCCGATCTGGAGGTCTGCGGTGCAAACTTCTGGGAACTTTTGGGTGTTCAGAGCGGCTATCTTCAGGACGAAGTGGGCTGGGCCGATCTGGATGGGGCGGGTACGGTGGTAGATCTGGACACCTGGCAAGCTGCGGCGGGTGACAACGATGGCGACGGCTGGCCCTCGAACCTGGGCGACTGTGACGACAGCAACGCCGACATCAACCCCTGCGCCATCGACGCCGGAGGGGTGGACCTGAACTGTGACGGGCAGCTTGGCGGCACCACTCCGACGGTAGACAACGATGGCGACGGGGACGTTGCAGGGGCGGACTGCAACGACATGGACCCGACCATCTTCCACGGAGCAACTGAGCTTGTTGGCGACGAAGTGGACAGCAACTGCGACGGCCTGGAGTTCTGCCACGCCGACAGCGATCACGATGGCCATGGGGATGCCAACACGCTGCTGAACTCCGCCGACAGCGACTGCGCGGATATGGGAGAATCCTACAACGATGATGACTGCAAAGACAGTGATCCCATGGTTCACCCCGGATCTTTTGATGTGCCGGGGAATGGGGTTGACGATGACTGCGATGGGATCGAAAACTGAACGGTAGATCCGTCGGCGGCGGCCCCTGGTAGCGAAAGCTCCCGGGGGTCTTGCTTTTTGGAGGGAGAGGCGGGCACGCTCAGGCTAAAAGCGGCCGAAGCTCCAGGTACATATGGACTTTTGCATAGGCGCGGCCCTCGATTAGAATGGCGCGGGGCTCCACTCCAAAGCTGCAAAAACCCAAGGTTTCGTAGAGGTGGATGGCTGAGGAATTGCCCTCGGTGACGGTGAGGACCAGCAATTCCAGCCCACAATCGCGGGCTTCGGCCAAAAGGGTGGCCAACAGCGCGCGGCCGATGCCGTGGCCACTGTGCTCCCGGGCCACGTACATCCCAACCACGGTGGCTTTGTGGCGGTTTTTCCGGCGCTGCTCGCGGTCCAACCCCACCGTACCTACCAGGCGGCCCCCCTCAAAAGCGCCCCAGTAGCGGCGACTATCACTGGAGAGGCGCTGACGGACCACTTCGGGCGCCTGAAGCTCCTCTTCTTCGGCGCTGGAGCTGAAGGCTTCGGGGTGCTCGCGCAACATGCGGAGGCGGAAAGGCCGGTAGAGAGGGGCGTCTTCGGGCCTGAGGGGGCGGATTTCCATGACAGCACTTTCGGAGGTAGGGGAGAGGAGCATCGGGGGAAATCTCAGTATAGGCGTCTAAAATGAGATCGGAGGGGCTGGGGGCGAGATTCCGGCAATTTGTGAGGCCCTGAGCGACGGGTTATGGAGCGAAGCGAATGAGCGCACGACTCAAATGATGGCCTTCGCCCTCATCCATCCCATCGGCCCGGAGAGCGCCCCATGACCTTGGACCGCTTCGCCCGCAACGAACTCCGTCTTGCGGCCCTTGGGAAAATCCCGAAAAAGACGCGCGATCTGTGGAGCCTGGGTGCATTGCTCGACGCCGAGGGCGACGCCCCGGAGTCGCTCACCTGGGCCGCGGACTACGCCGCGGGCGGGGAGAACCCCAAGCTCGCCCTGCTTGGTGAAGAGGGGCTCACCCCGCTGATGCTGCCGGAGCTGACCGGCATGCCCATCACCCGTATGGACGCCGGCCAGACGCTGGCGGGAGCAAAGCACACGATGGTGCAAAAGCTGCTGCGGCGGAGGGAGCTGCGTGGGCTTCGGGCGCTGGACCTGTGTGGGGCACCGGTAAAAGCCGCAGCCGCAGAGCTCTCCGGCTGCGACCGGTTGGAGTCCCTCGGGCTGGGCGCTACGGCACTTGTTGTGGAAGGCCTCACACGGGCATCCCTGCCGGCCCTAAAAGGCCTGGAGCTGCGCGGGAATAAGCTCTGCGCAAAGGACCTGCTCGCCCTCCTTCAAGCGACCGGGCTGCCGCTGCTGGAGGAGCTGGACGCTGGCGCGAACCTGGTCACCGACGATGGCTTCGATGCCCTGGTGGGAAGCGGCGCCCTGGGGCGGCTCCGCGCCCTGGGGCTCGATACCGGGCCCGCAACACGGATATCTCCCGAGGGATGGGCGACCTTCGCGGCCTCGCCCGATGTCGAGGGCCTACAAAAGCTCTCCGTCGGTCGTGGTGGCGCAGCGAACGCGCTCGGAGCACTGCTCACCGCCGAGCGCCTGCGGGGGCTGCGCTCCCTGGCGGTCGGACTTGCCACTCCGCCGTGTCGAGCTGCCAGCGTTGGAATCCTTCGCGGTCAACCTCCTCGACCCGGAGTCCATCGCTGCCCTGCTGGCCTCCCCGGCGCCGACGGGCTTACATACACTGGATCTCTGGCTGGGGTGGTACGATCTTGCGGCATTGCCGGCGCTCTACCGGTCCCCGTGGTGCAGTGGGCTACGGTCGCTCACCCTACGCTGCAGCGGCTTTCGTGCCGCCGAGGACGCCAGCGCCGCACTGGATATTCCAGCTCTCCCGGAGCTGCAGTCGCTCGCGCTGCGCTGCCCCGTGCCCACCACCGCCCTTGCAAAGCTGCGGTCGGGGGGAGCCCTGACCTCGCTACACATCGACAGACTGGAGCCCGGTGGTGCAGAAGCGCTCGACCAGAGTGGCCTGCTTTCCGGGCTCAAGGAGCTGAGCATCGAGACCGGCCGTACGGACGCAAGCGAGTTTGCAGGCTTGGTCTCGTCGCCGAAGGCGGCGTCGCTGCAGGGCCTTGCCTGGGGCTGCGGTGCGGTGGGTCCAGCGGGACTGCAGGCACTGCTCCAAGAGGCGAGCTGCACGCGGCTGGTGGCGCTCTCGATGCAGACCACTGCAGAGGTCGATGAGGTGTTGAGCGTGGGAGGATGCGCGTGCGGGTGGCCCCGGCGCGCGGCTGAGGAAAGGCACCGCGCGGCGGAGCAACGGTTGTCGCATCCCTCAAAGAAGCCGTTTTTCCAACGCTTCAAGACGTGCACGAAGGCGCCCGAGGGAGCCCGCGATACGGTTGCGCTGGCCCGAGGTGAGGCGGGAAGGGTCCAGTTGCTCCCAGTGTGTACCCAGATCCTCAAAGTCGTCCGCCGCTTTTTCGAAGCGGGTGATCACCCGACCGGCGGGAAGGGGGCGGGGTGACCCCTCCTCGGCGGGGGCCGGGGGCTGAATACCGGGCAGCTCGGGGGCGGCATCCAGGGGGAGGCCGGCGGCAGTGGCCTGGACCGCATCCCGGAGCTGGCGGCTGGTCCAGCCCTGCTCGATGGTGAGGGTGGCGAGAAAGCGGCGCTTTTCGTGGTCCGGCATGCGGCTCAGCTCGACCAGGTGCGAAAAAAGCAGGCGTTCCAGGAGAGAGGGAGGAAGGCTGGCCGCGGCGATGCGGGTGGTGACACACTGGCGAAGTACCTGCTCGCCCAGGCCCAGCTCCCGGAGGGCCTCGCCCTGCTCTGCCAGGAATTGGGAGAAGCGGGTGGCCTTGCGGTTGTCGCGGCTCAGGTAGGCTTCGGGCTGGCCATCAAAGATCTCCTCCAGGATCAGCCTGCCTACTTCCAGACGGTAGAAGAGAAGGTGCGCGCGGGAGAGGGTTTCGAGCCTCTGGAGGAGGGCAGGAAAGTCGATCTTTTCGGCGGGAGCGGGAAGGAGCATGGGGAGGATCTCAGTATAGGCGGTCTATAATGAGATCGGAGGGGCTTGGGGAGGAGGCGGATGCCTCCCCAACGCTGGAAATTGCGGGCTACAGTCCCTCCGCCGCCGCAAGGATCGCCCGCTCCACCTTTTCCAGGGTGCGGGCACGGCCTTC
>CAITDR010000072.1 GCA_903891165.1 uncultured Pseudomonadota bacterium | reverse complement strand
TGGAAATCCCCAGCCATCCACGCTGTGTCGCCTTGAACCATGTGCTGGTGGAACGTGCCCTGGCGCTCCACGGGGTAGGACTGGAGCGGGGCCCCGTCCCCATGGCCGCCCACATCTGCGCCCAATTCCATACCTACACCTTCCTTTCTCTGCTTTCAGTCTGGGGGGATGGCGCCTTTGTGAAGCTGAACCTGCAGGAGCAGCTCTGGTCCCGCGCCTCGGCCCGTCGCTACCTGATGGACTTCAACCCGCAGCTACTCACCGGGGATCCCGTCGCCTTCGCGGAGTTGTTGGAATGGGAGATTCCTCTTCAACCTCGCGCGATCTTATCCGCAGCCGCAAAGCTGAGTCCGGCGCTCGCGTCGGCACTACAGGAACGTTATGGCTGCCCGGTGCTGGACTGGTACTCGCTGACCGAGTCGGGACCGGTGGCCTGTACGGATCCTCAGGAACCGGAGCAACTACGCCTTTTCTGCCCGGATCTTCTGGTGGAGATCACCGACGTGCAGGGGCGCCCCCTCCCCGACGGCCAGCGTGGCCAGGTGGTTTTAAGTGGGGGCCGCAACCCCTACCTGCCCTTGATCCGCTATCAAAGTGGTGATACTGCCATTCGCCTTGGTGACCGTCTATTGGATTTTGAAGGTCGGCGGCCCCTCTCCTGGCGGAGCGCGCAGGGCTACCCGGTGACCCCGGTAGACTTGGCGCGGGTTCTGAACCGGCACGTCTGGGCCTGCTTTCAGTTCCGCCAGGTGCAAGGCAGCTTTGTACTGAAGATCCGGCCGGTGGAGGGCTGGGCCATCGATCAGGACAGCCTCCAACGTGGCCTGGAGCAGATCCTGGGCCTTCCGGTGCGGTTGGACCTGGATTCCTCCCTGGGACGGGACGGAAAAAAGGTCATCCCCTGGGGCTAATCCGCTATCCCTACATCTCGCAGATGAAGCTGGATCGAGACGAACAACGCTCGTCGCCCCACATGCCCAGACGCGCTGAGTTGACCATCACACAGTTAACCGCATCGTCTCCGTCGGGTTCGTTGGGTGCCCAGGGATCGTAGGCACCAAGTGGATCCCCGTTGAGCCACTCCCAGTCCCCCTCTACCAGCACATCGGACAGGCCGATCCAGGACTCGGTGGTCACCAGGGTTTTGAGGGTATCTCCTTCCGTTTGATCATCGATGATCACCAGATAGCCGCCCATACCCTCACAGGCCTGCGATGCGTCATCCCATGTGGCCGTGCTGGTACAGATACGGTAGCCGCTGTTGTCGGTACAGCTCCAGCAGGTGGGATCCTCGTCGAAGTAGCCGTTGCAGTCGTTGTCCTTTTTGTCACAGCTTTCCACATTGGCCGGGAAAGAGTCCTCTTCGTCGTCGTTGCAGTCGCCATCGCAAATGGTGGCGCCGTCGCCGTCGGCATCCACATCCTCGTCGGTGACCGGGTCGCAGTCGTCATCCAGGCCGTTGCAGATTTCCGGAGCACCAGGGAAGATGGCAGGATCTCCCTCCTCACAGTCGCCTACGCAGAAGGCGATGCCGTCGCCGTCGGTGTCCCAGGAGTCATCGGCGCGGCCGGAGCAGTCGTTGTCGATCCCGTCACAGATATCGCCCATCGAAGGGTTGATATCTGGATTGTCCTCGTCACAGTCGCCGCCACACTCTGAGTAGCCGTCGCCGTCGAAGTCCCAGACCTCGTCGATGTCGCCGTCACAGTCATTGTCCAGGTTGTCACAGGCTTCTGCTGCACCAGGGAAGGTGAATGGGTCGCCGTCATCGCAGTCTTCGCAGGAGGGGCTGCCATCCACATCCAAATCCGCTTCGTCGGTGCCGGCATCGCAGTCGTTGTCGATGCCGTCGCAGATGTCATCGGCTCCCGGATGTACATCGGGATTTGCATCGTTACAATCCAGGTCTCCACCGACGAGGTAACATGCGGTCAGGTCGTCGTAGCCGTCCCCGTCACCATCCCAGTCCCCTTCGTCCGTGTCCCCATCACAATTGTTATCGATGCCGTCGCACTTTTCTGTGGCATTGGGGTGGATCTTAAAATTCAGGGGCTCGCAGTCGTAGGCGTCGGCCGTGCCATCGTGATCGCTGTCATAGCGGGTCGGATCGATGGTACCGGTATCGGTGGTTCCTTCCGAAGGATCCTTCTCCCCTTCGACGCCGGTTTCCGAATTGCAGGCCAGAAGAAAAAGCAAGATGCTCAGCATGCCGATAGGATATCCCATTCTGCATGAAACCGAAGCACCTTCCCCACACGAACTCCCCCGGCCTTTCCCTCACCGCCGATACCGTGGGTCCGGTGGCACGGGGGCATCCCTGGGTCTACAAGGAGGGAGTGGTTGGAAAGCTACCTTCTCCCGGCACAGTGGTGCAGTTGCTCGACAGCAAAGGGGTGCCGGTAGGCTGGGGAATGGCCGACGAAGGCCCGATCGCGGTGCGGGTCTTGGGGCGAACGATCCAGCCGCTCCGCCAGCTTTTGGAGCAGCAGCGCGAGCGGATGCTGCGCCAACGCTCCCTCATCGGCCCGGACACCGACTGCTATCGCCTGTGCAACGGCGAAGGAGATGGCCTTGGCGGCCTGGTTCTGGACCGCTACGCCGACATTCTGGTGATTCGCCTGTACAGCAAGGCCTGGGAGAGCCACCTGCCCCTGATCGTTGATACATTCAAAGATGTATCAGGAATCAAGACCTTGTACAGGCGCTTTGGCGTGGGGCGGGTGGATGATAAAGAGGGCGGGGAGACACTCTGGGGTCCCCCACCGCCCGAGCTTCGGCAGGTGCAGGAGCATGGGATGCAGCTCTTGGTACGTGTAGAAAAAGGGCAGAAGACCGGGCTCTTTCTCGATCAGCGCGAGCACCGCCGCTTGGTACGGGGCTGGGCATCTGGTCGTACCGTCACCAACCTCTTCAGCTACAACGGTGGCTTTTCGGTCGCCGCTGCCCTTGGTGGCGCAAAGCGGGTGACCAGCGTGGATCAGGCGGGCCCGGCACTGGAGGACGCCAAGGAGATTTTTCGGCTGAACAGGCTGGATCCGGACAAGCATGTGTTCGAGGTGGCTGATGTCTTCAAGTGGGAGGGCAAAGCGGTGGATCTGCTGATCTGCGATCCGCCGTCCCTGGCCCATGCGCGTGCCGACGAACGTGAGGCGCGCCGCGCCTACCGGGACCTCCATCGAAAAATCGGCCCGCTCGCAAAAGAATTTCTGGTCACCTCCTCCTGCACCGCCCGGATGAGCTGGGACCGCTGGGAGGAGAGCATCCGCGAAGGCCTGAAAGGAGGCTGGGCCTGGCTCCACCGCTCCGGCGAATCCGTGGATCATCCCGTCGGCATCGGCCATCCCGAGGGGCGCTACCTGAAATTTGCCTTGCTCGGTCGGATGGGTACCGGCTGATACATTTGGATGTGTATCACTGAAACATAGATGCTACATATGTTTTTCTCTGTATCAACCCGGCAGGGGCAGCCCCCCCAAGGTGCTGGCGAGGCCCCAAAGTAGCGTAAGCAGCGCCGCGATCCAGCGGATCCAGGCGGGGCGTTCGGGAACCGGCTCTTCTTCCTCTCGCTCTACCAGAACCACCGGGAGGCGCCGTCCTTCGACCGGTTCCGGCTCGGGAAAACGAGGGTGAAAGGGATCATAGGCCATAGCTGTCGATAACCCACCCCATGCAGCGGCGCATGCCGGTGCTGCGGGATAGGAAATTCTATGCTGCTGTTCCTCCTCGCCTGCTCGGACCCACCGGCTGCCCCAGAAGAGCGGGTGGCGGCTGCGGATCGGGCGATCCTGGCCTCGGCGGCCGAGCTGGGCTCCTACCAGAGCACCGCCTCGGTGATCCGAACCTGGACCGGGAAGGAGGGGGCAACCCGTAGCTTGAAGGAGGATTTTGAGCTGCGCTGGGAGGATCCCGATCGCTGGTCGTTGATCCTCTCGCGCGACGGCCGCCAGACCCAGCGGGCGGTGGTTTTTGGCGGGACCCCCTACCTCTCCATCGGAGAGCGCCCCCTGGAGCGTCGCGAGGACGCCGAGCCCCTCCGGGTGCAGCTGGCCGCCGCCTGGGATCCCTGGGAGCAGGCCCTGAGTCCCTTTGCCGACCAGCTTACCTACACCGAGGCGCGCGAGGAAGTCTGGGAGGGGCGGCCGGTGCGGGTTTTTGCGCTCTCGGCCAAGGCTCCCTCGCCAAAGTCGCGTCCCTCCTGGGTGATCCGAGAAGTCCAGGGGGAAGTCTGGCTGGATGAGGCCACCTCGGTGCGTCTGAAGACCGAGCTGAAGATCGGGGCGCAGGGTAAAAAAGAAGCACTGGACCTGCTCTTTGCGCTGCAGATCACTGGAATCGGCTCCCCCACTTCTCTGACCGACCCCGCCCTGGAAGCCGGTGTACACGAAGCGGAAAGGCGGCTGGATCAAGCTCCGCCACCACGGCCTCCCCAGCCCCCACGTCAGGGCATGTGAGACCGGGGCAGACAACCGGGGCATTCGTCCACAAAACGTGACTTGCTCTCGGGTCTGGATCAACTAAGAATCGCTGCGGGAGAGAGACCATGGTGAGCTGGATGCTTTGGGCAAGGCTTGCGGAAGCCTGCCCGGCCGAGCTGGTGAACCGGGAGGCCGTCGAGAGTGGCGCACCGGTGACGGTGGCAGCCGACGTGGCGAGCATGGCTGCTCCGCCAGGAAAATTATTGGGTTCCTCCTGCCTTTACTCCACGGGCCTGATGGCGCGTCGGGTGATGGAGGAAGGCAGCGGCTGGACCTGGGAGGGTCAGCTTGCACCCATGGTCGGAAATATGGATGCGCCGGTTTCCTGCCCCTTTACCGTGGCGGACGGAAGCTTCAATGTGATCGCCAATGGGCTTTTGGACGCAGTGGTGAGCTGCGGCTACGCCGAGAAGGCACTGGTGCTGGAAGGGCGCTCGCTGGATCTGGATGGAGTGCGTTATGTGGTGCTGACTTCGTTCCGCATCCAGAAGTAAGGAGGCTCCCATCGATTCCCGCGCCCTCGCAGACGCCATCATCCGCGCCGCACAGTCTCGAAAAGCTGAAGACATCGTCTGTATGGATCTCTCCAAAGTCTGCACCTATACTGATTTTTTTGTGATCTGCTCCGGCACCAACCGTCGGCACGTTGCAGCAATTGCCGAAGGGGTGATGGAGGAGGCCAAGAAGGCCGAGGTCCGTCCCCTTGGAGTGGAAGGTCTGGACGCCCAGCGCTGGGTACTCGCCGACTTCGGCGATGTGATCCTGCATGTCTTCGATCCCGACATGCGCGGCTTCTACGACCTGGAGGCCCTCTGGCACGACGCCCCCAAGCGGCCGCTGCCTCCAGAGCTGCCCCGGGCCGTAGAGACCCCGGCGGCAACCCCACCGGTCGCCCAGCCCGCGGCGGAAGAGGCGCCCGCCATTCCCGCTGCGTGAAGCTCCGGCTGAGCAGCGCCCGTGCCGGCAGCAATGCCTGGGTCGAGGCCGCTGCCGCAGACTACGGCAAGCGGCTCAACCGCTATTTTCCCTTCGAGGAGAGCCTGTGGAAGCCGGCGGAGGAGGAACGCTATTGGAAGGCGGTTCCTCCGCGTTGTCGGGTCGTTTTGCTGGACGAGCGTGGCCAGGATCTGGATAGCCCCGGCCTGGCCGGCTGGTTGGAGGAGGCAGCGCGCGACGGCATCGTCACGCTGCATTTTGCCATCGGGGGTGCCTACGGTCACCCTCCCGAAGCGCGCGACAAAGCCTGGAAAACCCTACGCCTCTCCCGTATGGTGATGAACCAGGCCGTCGCCAGGGTGGTGATGTTGGAGCAGCTCTACCGGGCCTGTACCATCCGGGCGGGGGAGCCTTATCATCATGGCTGATACATGATACATTTTTGCGCTGTATCAGTGTCCCATCTGATACATGAGCGATATGTATCACCATAGCACAGCTTGAATCTCCATCGCAAAAAAACTTCTCTGCGACATCTTGACCCTCAGCAAAATGTGCTGAGGCTGCCGGAATGACCGACCTCATTGCCAGCCTCTGTCCTCTCCCCTGTCTCTCCTGTGAAAAGCCTGGCGCACGCCGCTGGGGGCAGCGGCTTTGTCCGCGTTGTGCCGATGAGATTCCCGACGTCCTGGAGCGGGTGCTTCCCGGGGGCTCCCTGGCAGGGGGCTGGGCCCTGAGCAGCTACGCGGGGCCACTGGGATCGCTGCTTCGCCGAGGAAAATATGGGGGAGATGAGCAGGCCCTTCGCCTTGTGGGACATCAGCTTGCGCGCCTGTTTGCGGAGGAACGGGGCATCGGCCTGGAGGGTTGGCTACCGGATCTGGTGGTTCCGGCTCCCACTTCGCCTGGACGCAGCTTCTGGCGGGGTTTTGACGCGGTCCACCTGCTGGCCAACCCCGTGGCCACCGCTGCGGGCCTGCCGCTGAGCCCGATGCTCCGGCGCTGGGGGGGGGCTCCCCAGGCCAGCCTGGATGCGGATGCACGCCGCAGCAACCTGCGCGGGCGAATCCACCCGCTCAAGGTGATATCCCAGGGTGCCCGTGTACTTCTGGTGGACGATGTCGTAACCACCGGCGCAACGGCCATCGCCTGTGCGGATGCACTCTTGGGTGCAGGGGCGCGGGAGGTCTGGCTTCTGGCCGCCTGCAGCGCTATCCGGCATTAGGGAGCTTTAATGCGCTGTTGTACGTACCCCCATCCGCGCCAGGGCATCCAGCACCTCGACCGGTACCGCCAGCACCACCGTGTTGGAGGGCGAAGATCCCAGCCCATCCAGGGTCTGAAGGGTCCGCAGTTGCATGGCGCCGGGGCTCTCCGCCATCGTCGCGGCGGCGGCAGCAAGGTTCAGAGCCGCATCTTTGTCGCCTTCGGCCTTGGTGATCGTCGCCCGCTTCTCCCGCTCTGCCGAGGCCTGACGCGACATCATCCGCTTCAGATCTTCGGGCATGTCGATGTCCAAGAGCCGGATGGAGTCCACATGAATGCCCCAGGCTTTGGTATGTTCTTCCACCACTTCTTCGATACGCTCCTGGATCTGGTCGCGCTCGGAGAGCAGCTCGTCCAGGCTCATACTGCCCACCACATCCCGCAGGCTGGCCTGGGCATACTGAGAGATGGCATAGCGATAGTCCTGCACAGACATCACCGCCTTTTCCGGATCCTCCACCCGGAAAAAGATCACGCCGTCCACCTTCACCGGAACGTTGTCCCGGGTGATCACCTGCTGGTGGGGGATGTCCAGCGTCAGCAGGCGGGTGTCCACGAAGCGGATATTGTCCGCAACGGGAAAGACAAAGATGATGCCGGGACCGGCCATTCCATGGAAGCGCCCGAAGCGGAGCACCACCCCCCGCTCCCACTGCGCGGCCACCCGCGGGATCCGGCTGGCCCAGGCCGCCACCAGGATCGCCGGCACCGCCGCCAGCGCCGGTCCGAACATGCCCAAGAGCGGGTAGGAGAGCGCCATCACCACGCCAAAGATCACCACAAAAAGCACAATTCTCAGGCCCCCGCCCAGCGAGACATGCTCCTTACTGGGGGCTGCGTAGCGGCGCACCGCTTCGGCCGCACGGGTGACTTCGAGCAGATCCGGGCTTGCCATGCAGACCTCCGCTTTCAGAGCGGTTAACGCGGCGGCCATGTCCAGACCCTCCCTTGTCGTGAATGGCTACTCTGAACGCTGGCTCCGCCTGGGTTTTTGCTGGGTCTATCCGGCAGAAGTTGTCAAAGGAGCCGCGAAACCCGGCACCGAGGTGGAGTTGCTCTCCCAGCAGGGCGCCAACCTGGGCACCGCCATTGCCGACGATGGCTGGATTTTTGCACGGCGCTTCCGCAACGATGCAGGTCCTATCGACAACCACCTCCTGGCAGAGAAGCTGGCAAGTGCCCTGGTGTTACGACGTCTGGTCCTCCCGGAAAACACCACCGCTTGGCGATGGGTGCATGGGGAGAACGACGGTTTACCCGGGATCCGCCTGGACATCTATGGCCGCTGGGCGGTGTTGAGCCTGGACAGTGCCTCGCTTTTGAGCCTGGGGGAGCGCCTCGTGGTCGAGGCCCGAAAGTTGTTGGATCTTGCGGGTGTCTACCTTGGCTGGCGCCCCGATCCCCGCGAAAAACGGGACTTCCGACCGCCGCGCGCCGCTGGGCTGCTGTGGGGAGAGCCGGCGCCGGAGCCGCTGATCGTGGAGGAGCGGGGCCTGCGGATGGGGGTGTACCCCGGCAACGGCAAAGACATCGGCATCTACCCGGATATGCGCGAGAACCGGCGTTTTCTGGAGCCGCTCTGGAAAGGTCGTCGGGTCCTAAATCTGTTTGCACACTCAGGCCTCTTTTCGGTGGCGGCGGCGGCCCACGGCGCGATTGAGGTGTGTTCGGTGGACCTCTCCACCCGCTATCTTGACTGGTCAAGAGAAAACTATCGCCTCAACAGCCTGAAAATCGAGGAGGAGAATTTTATAGCTGAGGATTGCTTCAAGGTACTGGATCGTTTTCGGCGCACCGGCCGACGCTTTGACATCGTGATTGCCGATCCGCCCGGTCACTCCCACTCCGGCGAGGGATCCTGGTCGGGGGAGAAGGACTATCCGCGGCTGGTGGCCGCCTGTCTGCAGGTGTTGGACCGTGGCGGTCTGATCGTTGCCTGCTCCAACCTGGGCAGCATTTCTCCCAAGATTTTTCAGGGTTTTCTGGAGGAGGGTGCCAAACGTGCAGGACGACGCCTGCTGATGATCCACGAAGGTACCGCCGCCCCCGACTTCCCCGCAGCCCTCGACTTCCCGGAGTCCCGCTTCCTGAAGTGCTGGATCTGCGCCGCGCCCTAGACTATTCTCGCCCCGTGCCCAGCCGCAGCCATGCTCTTCTCCAGGCCGGTCCCCGCGCTCTAGATTTGCCGGTGCTCAGCATCCGTGCCGGTGCTGGGCCTACGGTTGTCGTCACCGCAAATATCCATGGAGATGAATGTACGGGGATTGGCGCCATCCTTCAGCTACTTCCTGAGCTGGAAGATCAGCTGCTCGGCGGGACGGTGCACCTGTACCCGAGCTTAAACCCGGAGGGTCTGGAGCAGCGTAGTCGTCGGGTTCCCGGCGATGACCAGGATTTGAACCGTCTTTTTCCCGGAGACGCCCGTGGGAACCCTTCAGAGCGGCTGGCACAGGCGATCTGGGAGGATATCAAAGCAAAGAAGCCTGATTTTCTGATTGACCTGCACACCGATGCCGCCTCCGCCATCCCCTATGCACTCCTGGACCGGGGAATCCAATTGCGTGGCGACACACGCCGCAACCTGGAGCAGCGGGCTCTGACCCTGGCTATGGCCAGCGGCCTGACCATTCTGGAGGAATATCCTGAAGATCGCTACCGTCGCTACCGTCTGGACCGAGCGTTGACCGGTGCCATCCTCAACCGCCTCCAGGTGCCGACGGTGACCCTGGAGGCGGGGCCGCGCCTGTACCTGGAGGAGGGTTCGGTGGCCACCCTGAAGGCGGCGATCAAAGGAATCCTCTTCTCCCATGGGCTCCTTCCGGAGGCTCCCCTGCCCCACCCCTCGCGGATTCTCGGTCGCTGGCGTCGGGATGCGGGACCACGCGCCGGGGTGGCCGGGATCCTCGTTCCTCTGGTGCGCCCCGGTGTGATCCTGAAAAAAGGGGCGCCGGTGGCTGAGATCTGGTCACTGACCGGCGAGCGGCTGGAGCAGCTGGTTGCGGAGGCGGGGGGCTTTGTGGTGAGCCTGGCCGAGCGCAGCCATGTCGTCGCCGGTGTTCCCGTATGTACATGGGCTTTTTCGGAGGAGCTTTGACACCTGAGCTGGCCCGCCGACGGCTGTTGCATAGTGCCGCCCTTTTTGAGGCACCGCCTACCGCCGAGGAGCTGCTGGATCGCCTGGGCTGCATCCAGCTGGACCCCATCGACCGCTACGGCAGCTCCGCCGAGCTGGTGGCCTGGGCTCGTATCCCCGGAATGCAACGCGGAGATCTGTATTTTCAGCTCAGAAACAAAAATTTCGAGCATTTTGCAAAGGAGCGCTGCCTGATCCACCCGCGCTTCTTCTCCGCCTACCGGGGCCAGGCCCTGGAGACCCCCTGGTGGCGAACCAGCGAGCGGCAAGCCCAACTTTCCCGTAGTCTTTTGGAGGAGGTGCTGGCCGAGGTGACCGAGCGGGGACCGATCCGCGCCGAGGATCTGACCGACCGTGGCGGCGGCCCGGCCTTGGATTGGTCCGGTTGGAAGAGCACCAATCGCCTTTCCAGCCTGGCCGTTGAGCTGCTCTGGA
>CAITDR010000071.1 GCA_903891165.1 uncultured Pseudomonadota bacterium | reverse complement strand
TAAGCTGCGGGTGGGATTTTCCAGTCTTGGCCTGGGAGATGGCAGTAAGGCAGCGGGTTTTGGGTTACCTGTAGTCAACTTCACAAAAGCCGAGGTGGTCTTTGAGGTGAAGGACGGAAAGTTAGAGGTCACCACAGGAGACTTTGAGAGCCCGGAGCTGAACGCCACCCTTTCAGGCGACGTTACGCTCAACAAAAAGCTCTCCCGCAGCCGCAACCGCTTGGAGCTTTCCTTCAGCCTGCCGGCCAACCTGGACGAGCTGGCTCGCCTTGCGCCGGAGATGAAGCGGGCGCGGGATGAAGAAGGAAAGTACCATGCGATGATCAGCGGGACCCTGGCTTCGCCTTCCTTCCGTCTGAGCCGCACCCGAATTGCCGATCGTACCGGACCGATGGCAGCTGGAGGTCCGGCTGGCCTCGGCCTTGGGGAAGGGAATGGCCCCATCCCCAGCGATATGAGCGAAGATGAGCGTAGGGTCGCCCGCGAAAAACGCATCCAGGATCGTCGGGATCGGCTTCGCAAACGTCGCGAAGAGCTGGAGGAAGCGCGCAAGACCAACGGTGCCTCGCCGCTGGAGCAGGGCCCCGACGGGGAGCCTTTTGTGCCGGGTCGCGGAGAACCCTACATTCCCCCCGGCGAATATCCAACTCCCGACGAGATGGAGCGTTTGAAGGCGGAAGCCCCCAACGACCCGCCTTATGAGGGACCCGGCGAGGAGCCACCACCCCAGGAAGCACCGGACGAGGAACCCTAGGGTTTGTTTTTTTCTCGCTGGCGCGAGGGCTTTTTTTTTTATTTTTTTCTCGCTGGCGCGAGGGCAGGGGGAGGGGTGCAAGGGCGCCCTTTGGGTGGTTTTGGGGCGGTGTCGTGGGTGTCGGGGCGAGGCGCGGGTTTGGGACTGCGTGTTGGAGTTTGCGTAATGGCGGCCGGCGTTTGAGGGTTGCATGAGGCGTTTATGGGCTACGGGCCGGCCTTTGAGGGTTGCGGGCTGGCCTTTGACGGTTGCAGGCTGGCGTTTGAGGGTTGCGGGCTGGCGTTGACGGGGTTGCGGGCCGGTGTCTGAGGGGTGCGGGAGGTGGGGGCGGGGAAGGAAGCTGGATGCGGGGTTGGGATAGGGGGTTAAGAGAGGGGTTGGTGAGGAAGGTCATGCGCTGGTTGGGCCCGATGTCTGTGCTGATGGTTTTGGGTGGTTGTACTTCGGCTACTGGGGGTAAGGAGTCCGTGCCGGAGGAGAGCGACACGGATACCGACACCGACACCGACACCGATACGGACACTGACACGGACACCGATGCGGATGCCGACGTATGCGCCACGATTGCAGTGGATAAAAGCAGTCTGTCGTGGAGCGATGTGGCGCTGGGAAGCAGCATGATCGACACGGTGACGGTGACCAACGCCTGTGAGGGAGAAAGTTCGCTGCAGGTGATTGCGACCATCGAGCCCGCATCGACGGTTTTTGAGGTAGATGTAGGCTTTTTTGCTCTTTCTGGCCTGCAGTCGCAGATCCTGACGGTACGCTATCTGCCCGACGATATTGCGGCGGATCGGGCGACGTTGATCTTCAGCTCGAATGACCCGGATCGGCCGGTGGCGACCGTCACACTGGACGGGACCGCACGTGCCGATGAGGACGGGGACGGTCACAATGGGGTGCAGTACGGGGGCGACGACTGCAATGATGCGGACCCCAGCATCTACCCCGGTGCGGCCGACGATGCCTGCGATGGCTTTGATCAGGACTGTGACGGCCATGCGGAGCCCGATGGCGACGGGGATACCGAGCTGCCGGTGGCCTGCGGGGGTGTGGACTGCGACGACTACGACGCCACCGTCAACACTTCGGCAAACGACACCTGGTACGATGGGGTGGATCAGGATTGTGATGGTGCCAACGACTACGATCAGGATGTGGATGGCCAGGAGTATCTGGCCAGCGGCGGCACGGACTGCGACGATGTCAACCCCTACGTGTACACCGGTGCTGCCGATGTCTGGTACGATGGGATCGACAGCGACTGTGGCGGAAATTCCGACTACGATCAGGACGGTGATGGGGCCGACGGCTCCACCTACGGCGGCCCGGATTGCAACGATCTGGACGCGGGTATTTCCCCCTCGGCCACAGAAATCTGGTATGACGGCATCGACCAGAATTGCGACGATGCCGACGACTACGATCAGGATGCTGACGGCCAGACCAGCCTGACCAGTGGTGGTAGTGACTGTGATGACACAAATTCCAGCATTTACACCGGCGCCGCCGAGGTGGCCTGCGACGGTGTCGATAGCGACTGCGACGGCCGCTCTGACTACGACCAGGACGGGGATGGTGAGGGCAGCGTCACCTGTGGTGTTGGCAACGACTGTGACGACAACAATCCCGCCATTTCCAGTTCGGCAACGGAGGTCTGGTATGACGGAGTGGACCAGAATTGTGACGGCGCCAACGACAACGATCAGGACGGCGATGGTGTGGAGGCGGTGATCGCGGGCGGCAGCGACTGCAACGATATGGACGCGACGGCCAACGGCCCGACTACCGAGGTGGAAAACAATAACGACGACGACTGCGACGGTCTGGTGGACGAGGATTTTGTGGATGCGGGAGACATCCTGATCGTCGAGATGATGTCCGACCCGGTCGCCGTCTCCGATGTCTATGGCGAGTATTTCGAGCTGTACAATGCTGGTTCTATCACCCGGGATCTGATCGGCTGGCGGATCTTCGCCGACGACGGCAACGAGATCGTCATTGGCAGCAGTCTCCCCATTGCCCCGGGGGACTATCTGGTGTTGGGGGTAGATAGTAACAGTAGTCGCAACGGCGGGGTGGTGCTTGACTATGCCTACAGCCGAAGTAGTTTTTCTCTTTCCTCCTCTGATAGTTTTTTCATTGAAGTCGGCGGCAACATTATTGCCGAGCTGAACTACAATAGTAGCTGGGGAATGTTACCCGGCTATGCACTGGGGCTGGATCCTTTTTACTACAATTCCACATCGTTGACCGACGGTGCGCGCTGGTGCAGCCAGGATGCCCTGCTCTCCGGCGGGGACTATGGCAGTCCGGGTGCGGAAAATCGTCTTTGCCCCAGCTTTGATCACGATGGAGACGGCTACTCCACCAACGACGGCGACTGTGACGACACCGATGGGGAGAAGTCCCCGGCCGCCGGCGAGCGACTGGACGGGCTGGACAACGACTGCGACACGCTCGTGGACGACTATATTATGACCCAGAACAATACCGCCTTTGTGGAGGGGGACTATGGGGAGGCGCTCGGCTACCGGTACTCCGTGGGGACAGGGGACCTGGACGGGGACGGGGCGATGGAGCTGGTGGTCGGCGGTGTGTTGACCGGGAGCTACGATAACGGAGGGGTCTACGTTCTGGAGGGGGCGGACTACGCGGCCTGGGGCGGGCTGGTGTCCAGCTATGCCGAGGCCACCACCTCTGGGAACAATTATGGAATGGCGGGGGTGGTTTCGCAGTGGATGGTGGACAATAGCGGTGATGGCCGGGCCGACCTGGTGGTGGCGGGGGCCGATGCCTACGCCGGCAGCTCGGGTCTGGAGAACCTCGCGGTCTACCGCGGCCCTGTTTCCGGGGCGCTGACGCCGACCGATGCCGACCTCACCCTGACCGGCCTGAACACCAGCAATATTGCCCGTCTGGAGGCCAGCCTGGACTTCAACGGCGACGGCGTAGCGGAGATCGTCTTCGCCGAGCCGCAGACCGCCCAGATGGTGGTGGTGGACAGTTTTGGGGTAGCCGGGGCCATGCAGGCCGCCGACGCGGACAGCTACATCACCGGAAGCAACGATGGTCTGGGCAACGCCCTGTCGGGGGCGGACGTAGATGGAGATGGCTACGACGACCTGCTGACCTGCGCCCTCTGGGACAACAGCTACACCGGCGCCGCCTACCTGATCAGCGGCCAGAACATCCTTGGGGTGACGGACAACGTCAGTAATCTCTACACGGTCAAGTTTACGGGCGGAGCGGTAAACGACTACTATTGCTACGGAGCACACCCGCAGCTCGCGGACCTGG
>CAITDR010000070.1 GCA_903891165.1 uncultured Pseudomonadota bacterium | reverse complement strand
TACATGAGCCCGGAGCAGGTGGAGGGGCGTGCGCTGGATGGGCGCTCTGATCTGTTCAGCCTGGGCACCGTGCTCTATGAGCTGGTGACCGGAAAACGGCTGTTCAAGGCCAAGACCCGCGAAGAGACTATGGCACGGGTGCGGCGCGCCGAAGTGCCCAGCCCCCGCGCCCACCGCCCCGAGATCTCCGAAGATCTGGAAGCGGTTATGTTAAAGGCGCTAGACCGACATCCCTCCGGCCGCTATGCGGATGCGGCCGAGATGATGGAGGGCATCACCCAGGTGGTGCTGCGCGAAGGTTTACGGGCCACCAACCACGATCTTTCGGTGTACCTGCGCTCGGTGGAAACGGCGACGGTGACCGAAAAGGCACCCGAATCGCGACCTGCCCCGCGCCCCTTGCGCGGTCCGGCACCGGTTGCTGTTGTGGTGATGGCGCTGGAAGCCTCGCTGCCACCCCGTGCCATCGCATCACCAAGAAGTACGCTGGGTGTACTCAGCCAGGAATGGGGCGGTCTTTTGGCGGAGGCCGGAGGCGAGATTTGGGAGAGCGGGGAGGGGGCCGCGCTGGTGATCTGGACCGCCGGGCAGGGTCTGCGCGAGACCATGGGCCGCGTGGTGCGTACCGGCCAGAGCCTGTCCAAGCTCACGGCACGCGCGGGCTACCGCCTGTCGGCGGGCATCGCGCCGGGAGTGGTACGTTTAATGCCGGATACGCGCCGCCCCGGCGAGGGCTGGGAGCTGGCCGGTCCCTTCTACCTCGCCCGCTGGATGATGAACCTCTCTGCCCACCGCGGCCGGATTCTCCTCACCGAAGTTGGTAAAGATCAGATTGATGAGCCATGCACGCTGCTGGGACGTATTCCCATCCAGGGCGCACGCTTCATCAACATTCACGAGCTGGGCTGAGGGCAGCGGCGCGGACTGAACGTACACTCAGCCGCTCAGAAGGCGATGAATGAAGCCTCATTCATCGACCTCTACCAGCGGATCTGTGCCGTTGCACGCCCCAGAATCGCCGATGTTCCCACTCCAAGCTGCTGCGAGGGCATCGCGTAGCCGAAGTCCAACACCAGGGCCGGCACAAAGGAGGTGGGCCCCATACGCACCGGGACATCGCCAAGCTTGGCGCGGACGTCCACCTCCGAGCCGAGCCAGTAGCCGGACGTCGGCTCACCAGCGACGTTTGTCGGCACACCCCCATTCCGATAGGTGGCGTAGGCCTGGGAGATTGGCGCCGTGCTCCACGCCGCAAGATAGCCCACCCGCAATTCCAGAAAGTTGAGTGGACGAAGCTCCACCATCGGCTGCAGGAAGCTGGCGCGACGGAAGGAGCCCTCGGTCACCGTAGACTCCACACCATCCGGCGGATGACCTGTGTTTTCCGGATCGGTCAGCTCGGCATAGGCCCCGGCCTCCAGCGCACCGCCCACCTCGTCGAAAAGCACCATCCCGACATCCAGATCCCGGTCAAAGGTGAAGTCCCGGCTCATGCCGTCGTCGGGATTGCCATCGCCGGAGGCAAAACCCGCCCGCAGCTTCCCGGCGTAGCGCTCCTTGGGATCCGCCACACGCAGGTAGCCCAGCGCGCCCTGGGAGAGGACCGCAAGGCCATTCCGGGCATTATAGCTGCTGGATCGGGTGGTATCCCCGGAGATCAGCGCCACCTCCGCCCCGGCCTGAGCATTCAAGCGACCGATGTGGAAGGGGGACTCGATGTAGCCATCGAGCACCGCCACCTGGGTGCGACGCTCCTGGTCGGCCTCCAATTGATCGCGATAAACACCGTAGATTCCCACCCGAAGTGCCTGGGGCTCGGCCCAGACCATCGCCCCCACCAGCTGCCAGGCGTACTGAGAGTCCGCCAGCATCGAGGTGTCATCTTCCACCACCAGATCGGCAGCAGCCACCACCACAAGGCGCTCGACAACGCGGGTGTTGTAGCGGACCCGGAGTACACGATCCCCGAAGTCATTGCGGCCAAAATCAGGATCGTGTGCACCATCATTCGCGATCATCCCCAGGCCCCAGTAGGAGGTCTGGAGGCCGAAGTTGAAGGTGCCGATGTCGGTGGTCAGATCCAGGCTGGCCTTGCGCGGCTTGAAGGAGTCCGGGCCGGCAATGCCCAAGCGCTCCCGATGGCGCTGGTCCTCAGATCCGGCGATATCCCAGGTGTCTCCAACGATCTGGCCGGTGAAGAGATCCGCCTCGGCCGTCCAAACACTTTTGGAAGTGCGGGTGAGTAGGCCCAGGCGGACCCGCTGGTCCACAACAAAACTCTGGCCGAGTTTTTCCCCGGAGATCCCCACCGGAAGCTCCGCCGGAGGCATATTCGCGATCCAGCGCAGCTCGCCATTGGTCTGGAAGGTCTGCCCACCGAACACAAACGAATTTTTCGGGGGAGGGGTTTTTGTTATCTCTGCCGGAGCCGGGGTCGCTTCCACCGGGGCTGGGGCGGCCTCTGACCCGGAGGGTGCCGGGTCAGCAGCGGGTGTCGGGACGTCCTCGGCTTGGACCAGGGAGAGGAGAGCAAAAATCATTGGCCACCTCCCTCGGGAAGAGCGGGAATCCAGACGCAGCTCGCATCGGCAAGGCAGAGATCGTCGTTGATCCGGGTGCCACCGCTGTCGGTGAAGCTGATGATCTGCATCAAG
>CAITDR010000069.1 GCA_903891165.1 uncultured Pseudomonadota bacterium | reverse complement strand
TGGGACGTGAACGGCGCGATTGTGGCGGGGGCCGCCAGCATCACCGTCCCCATGGCCACCCTCGGCGGCACCCTGGACGACACCCTCACCTGGGCCAGCCAGCGCGACCTCCACAATGCCCTTACGGTGGCACCGCGGGCGCTGGGCGAGTTTCCCACCGCCGGACACTACAGCTTTTCGCCGGTGGCCTGTACCCTGGCCGGCCTGAAAGGCGATGGCTGCGGCGATGAATTTATTGATCTGGATCTGTTTGTGGATCTGGTGGACACGGCAACCCTGTCCTTCCTTGCGCGTGCGCATGGCGACGCCAAGGCCCTGGAGCAGCTTCCCGAGAGCGCCGACCTTCTTTGGACGGTGGTCGAGTAGCCGCCTCTCTCTCGTGTGGTAGAGGATTCTCTACCGCGTGATAGAGAAACCCTGACGGATGGGTAGGGAGAAATAAAAGCTCTTTCTCTGCCGAAATATCAAGGATCTTCGCTGTAGCCGGCGTCCGGGACGGATGCGCCGGCCAACGATGTGGTCGCGGCACCGGTGCCGAAGGGGTTGCCATTGACCGTCTCGAAGTCCACCCGGATCCGGCCAACGCCCCCATTACCACCGTGGCGGATGTGGGTGGCCTCTCCGTAGCCGCCGGAGGCGTTCAGGCTGTTGCTGCCGAAGGTGGCCGCGCTGGTGACCAGCCAGATGCTGCCGCCCGCGCCGCCGCCCGCACCGTAGGTCCAGGTGCCGGTGGCCCAGGCATAGGTCGTGCCCCCCACCGCGCTGAACGCGTCGGGACCGAGGGCATCTATGGAAGCGGCACCCACAAAAATCAACCCGGCGCCGTCCCCGCCGGGGCCCGGGCTGTTGTTGCCCCACCACACCCCTCCACCTCCCGAGCCGAAGAAGAGGGTGGAGAGGTCGGCCGTTCCGTAGGTGGCCCCGGCAGAGGGGGCGGGGACGGTGCCGCCGGTCCAGGAAGTGGCGGCGGTGGCTCCGCCCCCGTAGTTGCCGCCGCCGCCGGTGACCAGGGCGCCGCCGCCGCCGTAGTTGTTGACGTATGCGCCATTATAGTTATTGTAACCATAGGTGCCGGAGATATTGCCATCTCCGGAGCCGGCGTAGCTCTCGCCCTGGTAGGCATCGTTCCCATAGGCGGTGCCGGTGGCGCCGCCCGCATAGCCCAGCTCGTCCACGCTGATGCTTCCACCGCTGGCAACGGTCACGGCACCGGTGGCGCGAAAGGCCAGGATCCCTCCGGTACTTCCGCTCCACACCGAGGTGGTGAGTATTCCTGCACTCCCGATATTCACGTCGGTATAGTTGGGTACTCGGACCACGACCACACTCTGGCCGCTCAAGTCGGCATTGCTGTTCTGCCCGAAGGAGAGCACCACGGGATCCACAAGTGTGATGTTGCTGCCCACCACGCTGTCCACCTCCACAAATTCGTAGCGTCCCACCGCCGCATAGGCGCTGTCGCTCCCGTGCAGGTTGATGAGCAGCAGCTCGTCCCCTGCGGCAATACCGTTGGGTATAGCGGAAGTGGTGATGCTGCTACCGGAAATGGCGGCGACCGGGTAGCTGACCCCGTCCGCATAGCTCCTGCCGCTGGACACAAAGGTGGACAGATTTGTAGTGCCCGTTACATTCAACGCCCCATCGGCGCCGGTGCCGGTCCACCAGTAGTCGTCGATCAGGCCGTCGCAGTCGTTGTCGATACTGTCAAAAATCTCCTGGGCGCCAGGGTGGATGTCGGCGTTGTTGTCATCACAGTCGCTGCTGTCGGCGACGGTGCCGGAGGGGGCATTGCAGGAAAGGGAAGAGGAAGCAGGATCTCCGTAGCTGTCCCCGTCCAGGTCGGCATACCAGGTGGGCTGGTTGACCGCATCGCTCTCGTCGGTACTGCCATCGCAGTCGTCGTCGGTGCCATTACAATATTCAGCGGCGCCGGGATAGACCGCGGCGTCGGTGTCGTCGCAGTCACTCTGGTTGCTGACGTAGCCGGTGGGCTGCACACAACGATCGAGGGTGTAGCTTGCGGATCCGTAGCTGTCGGCGTCGTAGTCGATGTACCAGGTGGAGGTGCCGGCCACATCAGGATCGGCATCGTCGCTACGCCCGTCACAGTCGTCGTCGCTGCCGTTACAGATCTCGGTTGCAGCGGGGTTGATGGCGGCATCCGCGTCGTCACAGTCGCTGCGGTTGCTCACGGTGCCGGCAGGGGCCGTGCAGTCCTGCGTGGGGCTGCCAGCGTCCCCATAGCCATCGCCATCGGTGTCGGTATACCAGGTGGGAATGGTAAGACCGTCGTCCGTCAGGCCGTCGCAGTCGTCGTCGATGCCGTTACAGACCTCCACCTCTCCAGGGTTGATCGCGGTATTTCCATCATCACAGTCGCTGCTGTCGGCCACGTAACCGCCGGGTGCCGAACAGGCGTTGGTGACGATGTTCGCGTCGCCATAGCCGTCGTTGTCCCCATCCAGGTACCAGTCGGTGGGGCCGACACCTTCATCCACACTGCCGTCGCAGTTATCATCCAAATTGTTACAAACTTCGGTTGCGCGTGGAGACACCGCCAGATTTGTGTCATCGCAGTCGCCACTGCGCGATACATAGCCGGTGGGCTGATCACAGGAAAGGCTGGTCTGGTTGAGGTCACCGTAGCCATCGCCATCGGCGTCGGCATACCAGATATCGGGGTCGATCGCCGCATTGTCGATGCTCCCATCGCAGTCCTCGTCCACACCGTCGCAGGTTTCGGTGGCGCCGGGGTGGATGGCGGCGTCGCGATCCTCGCAGTCGTCGGCGGTAGCGGAATAGCCGGCGGGTGCGGTGCAGCTGGTGGTCACATAGACCGAGCTGGGGCTGCCGTAGCCATCGGCATCGTAGTCGATGTACCAGGGTACCCCATTGGAAAGGTCGGGATCGTCCTGATCAATGCGGGCATCACAGTCGTCGTCGATGCCGTTGCAGATTTCTGTTGCTCCGGGGTTTACGGCGGCGTCACCGTCGTCACAGTCGCTGTCATCGGCGGCGGTGGAGGGGAGAGCCGAACAGGACCAGGAGGAGGAGGCCGCATCGCCGTAGCCATCGCCATCGGCGTCGTCATACCAGAGCTGCATGTCGATGGCGTCATTGTCGATGAGACCGTCGCAGTTCTGGTCCTGGCCGTCACAGACTTCGTCTGCATCGGGGTGGATCGTCGCGTCGGCATCGTTGCAGTCACCGCCCGCCTCTCCGTAGCCGGTCGGAGCTTCGCAGCTCAAAAGGGCGGCCGCATCGTCCCCATAGGCATCGCCATCGGCATCGGGGTACCACGTTGACGCGTCAAGAGCATCCTCGTCCGCCGTGCCATCGCAGTCCTGATCAAAGCCATCGCAGGTCTCCGATGCGCCAGGATGGACGGTATTGTTTCCATCGTTGCAGTCGTCATTGCTGGAGACAAAGCCGGCGGGCTGAGTACAGGCCACGGTGTCGCCGCCATGCCCGTAGCCGTCGGCATCCCCGTCCAGGTACCAAGTGCCAGCATCCACCGCGTCGTTGTCTACGCTGCCATCGCAGTTATCGTCCACCTCATTGCAACTTTCGACAGCCAAAGGGTTTGTCGTGGCGACGGTGTCGTCACATTCTTCGCAGCCCAAAAAGCCATCGCCGTCGGCATCGCTGTTGTCGGGAAAGCCGTCGCAGTTCTGGTCGGCATCGGCGCAGGCGGCCGGTGCCCCCGGATAGGTTGTGGGGTCGGCGTCGTTACAGTCACCGTCTTCGGCGACCATACCCGCCGGGGCCTCGCAGGCGATGGTGACGGTGCCGGTACCAAAGCCGTCGCTGTCCAGATCACTGTACCAGGATCCGCCTCCCTCCTCGTCTATCTCTCCATCGCAGTCGTTATCGACCCCATCACAGACCTCGGTCTCCATGGTGCAGTCGATGTAGCCGGAATCGACCGGTTTATCCTCCACGGGAGGCTTTTCGGTGGATTCGCGGCAGGCAAGCAGGGAGAGCAGGAGGAGGGTCATGGCGGCAGGATAGCACAGGGCTACCGGAAAGGGAAAGGGTGGGGTACAATGGGGCGATGTCTGAAGCCCTCTCGCAGCCTTCTTTTGAGGAACTCTACAAAACCCTGCGAGCGCTCCCCGAGGGTCAAGACGGCGAGATCATGGAAGGCAAGCTAGTGATCAGCCGCCACCCAGGGAATGTACATCAGGTGGTGCTGAGTGCCATCGTTGGAAAGCTGGGCCACCGCTTTGGCCGTGGCGCGAACGGCGAAGATCGGCCCGGCGGTTGGCAATTTCTCTATCGCCCTGAGCAGCACCTGAAGATCGGCCCGCGTACCGATGTGGTCGTTCCGGACCTCGTGGGCTGGCGGAGGGAGAATTTCGCGGCGCCTGCCCACGAGAACTACATCGACCAGACCCCCGAGTGGGCCTGTGAGGTGATGGTTCCGGCTACCGCAAACCGGGACCGGAGGGTGAAGGCCAGGATTTATCGAGATGCCGGCGTACAACATCTGTGGTTGGTGGATTCACGGAACCGCACCGTGGACGCCTTCCGATGGCACAACGGCGAATGGATATGGCTGGGCCTGTGGGAGGAGACAGACAAGGCCCGGATCGAGCCTTTCGAGAGCGTGGAGTTAGATCTCTCCCTGCTGTGGGCGGCGCTCGCTCCTGTGAAGCCCTAGCCCGCCTCCGCCCGCAGCGTCGGAAACAGAATCACCTCGCGGATACTCGCCGAATTGGTCAGCAACATCGCCAGACGATCGATGCCCAGACCCTCGCCCGCCGTGGGCGGCAGGCCGTAGCAGAGAGCGCGGATATAGTCGGCATCAAAGTACATCGCTTCCTGATCCCCCGAGGCCCGGGCGCGCACCTGAGCCTCAAAACGAGCGGCCTGATCCACCGGATCGTTCAACTCGTTAAAGCCATTTGCGATCTCCCGGCCCGCGATAAACAGCTCGAAGCGGTCGGCGATGTCCGGGTCGGCCTCGTTCCGGCGGGCCAGCGGGCTGATCTCGGTGGGGAAACCATAGACAAAAGTAGGATTGATCAGGCTTTTTTCGACAGCCTGGTCAAAGGTGGACTCCCAGATCTGAGCCACGGT
>CAITDR010000068.1 GCA_903891165.1 uncultured Pseudomonadota bacterium | reverse complement strand
TGACAGACTCCGCTGCTTGGCCCCGCAGAGGGAGGGCCAGGAGGGTTGAGGAGGAAGCACAGGCAATCCTGCTATTGTGCTACAGTCCTGACAAAGGTTGTTATACCAACCTCTATCAGCGGACTCCTGTATCCGTAGAGGCAGGCCCAAAAAATCGGCGAGGCGGTCGATGTGGCGATCCTGCCAGGCCCGATCCGGGTGGGCAGGCAGGCTCAAGAGGCGCTCCAGCGGCCCGTGGAGGGCGTGGAAGGCGGGCAACCAGCGCTCCCACAAGACCAGCCCCAGGTACAGACGGCAAGCCAGCTCCAGCTCTTGGGCGGGCTGCAGGTGCAGCATACTCTGCTCGGCGAGGCCCGAAGTGTCGCCCACCATACACTCCAAAGCACGGTTTTGAACCACTTCGATGGCATTTCCGAACACTTCCACATCCGACCAGTCCGTGGTCGCATGGAGGTGCTCCGCAAAAATGCCGTCGCTCAATTCCTGGGCGGCCATGGCAAGCCATTCTGCACGGTCCACCGGGACTTCCTCGCGATCTTCGCTGGCCATCACCGAGGTACGCAGGATGGTGCCGATCACCCGCCAGAAGGCCGGATGCAGCGGCTCCCCCGCTCCGTGGCGACGCCGCGCCTGCTCGGTGCCCGGCCCCCACAGCGCGCCCTCTGGTACTTTGATGTCCCCGCCCATCTGCCCTCCTCCGCAGGACGCGATATATCCGCTGCCGTGAGCGCCGCTATCCCCGTCGAGTCCCGAATCCGCCTGATCGAAGTCTACGCTTCCGTCCAGGGCGAGAGCACTTGGGTCGGTGTTCCATGTGTTTTTGTCCGATTGGCAGGCTGCAACCTACGCTGCACCTGGTGTGACTCCACCTTCACTTTTAAGGGGGGCCAGCACCGCTCCATCGACGAGGTTTTGGAGGAGGTCGCCGCTTTTGGCATCCCCCTCGTAGAAGTGACCGGCGGCGAGCCCTTGGTGCATCGCCAGGCGATTCCGCTGATGGCCCGACTTTTGGAGCGTGGGCATACGGTATTGCTGGAGACCAGTGGAAGCCGCGACATCTCCGCCGTCCCCGAGGCTGTCCACATCATCCTGGACCTGAAGCCGCCGGATTCGGGGGAGGAGGCGGCGAACCTCTGGAGTAATATTCCCCTTCTCAAGTCCAAGGACGAGGTGAAGTTTGTGATCGCCTCCCGACGGGACTACGAGTGGTCGCGCGAAAAGGTGCGGGAACACGGCCTGGATCGGCGCTGCACCGTCCTATTTTCGCCGGTGTTTGGCCAGGTAGCCCCTCTGGATTTGGCGAACTGGATCCTCGAAGATCGCCTGCCCGTCCGCTTTCAACTGCAGCTACACAAGGTGCTTTGGCCCCCCGATCAGCGGGGCGTCTGAGGCTCTTTTCTATAGGAAGAAGCCATGGAAACGATGACCCTGAAGATCGAAGGTATGAGCTGTGGCGGCTGTGTGGTCTCGGTGACCAACGCGCTCAACCGGGTAGGTGGCGTGCAGAAGGTGGCGGTCTCCCTGGAGAAAAAGGAAGCCGTGGTCCAGGGGGAGGGGCTGCAACTCCCGCGCCTTCAGGCGGCCGTGGAAGACGCGGGTTTTGACCTGGGCGCCTGAACCGCTCTTTCCGAAGCGAACCTTCAGTAGCTGGCCCGCAGCGGCAACATCAAGATACCATCCTGGTACTTGGGACCGGCCACGATAAAGGTCCCGTTCCGATTGATACTGACGGTGGTATCCAACAGTTTCCCGTCGCGGTTGGACATCTCCACCCGTACCCGTGCCCGCTCGTCATCCACCGACACCAGAGTGACCTTCACACGGCGGTCGCCCTCCACAGAAAATGTAGCTCCATCGCCCACACTCACGGGGGATCGCTGGGTGGAGAGCAGCCAGTAGCCCTGGTACTTGAAGTAGCGGAAGGAGGAGGCCAACGAGGCCAGCCGCGGATCCACCCCCGGCCGGGAGTCGGTGGCATGGACCACCATCAGCTCCATCGACACCTGCCGCACCCCCGCCTGCGCGGAAGGTGGCGGCGGCGGCCGGTTTTGCGCAAGGGAGGTCAACGGCGCAAGGGCCAGAAGCAGTGCAAGGGCAAGTCGTCGGGTCACAGGGGCACCGCCTTATCGGAAACTGTGCCTTCATCCACCAGAATGAAGGTAGGTCCGTTCTCTTCAAATTGCATCACCTGCACCGAAGCGGTGGCAGAGGCGGAAAGATCCTCCACCTCGGCGACGTTGCGATCCGCCAGGACAAAGGCATCTTCCTGTGCAGAGGGCGCGACCGCGCGCACCACGAAGAAGGCCAAGGCTGCCGCTGCGGCGAGGCTGACCAGCGCGGCCCTCCAGGGCATCCGCCGGGAAGGCACCGCAGGGTTGGGCCGGGGGATGTCGCGCTCCACCGCGCTGCTGCGGATTTTGGCCTGGGGCCGCACATTTTCCGCAGGCTGCACCGAGGACGATGCCACAGGCGCCAACGCAGTCATCACCCCGGCTTCCAGATCCACTTCGGCGGCCAGGTTTTGACGCAGCAGCGTCGCGAGGCTGTCGGTGGAGGAAGCAGCGGGCAGAGCTGCAAAAATGTCCCCTTCCAGGTCCACAGAGGCGCTCAGAGCCTCGCGCAGGGCGGCCCGAGGAGAGGCGGCGTCCAAGGCGGAGAAGATGTCTTCTTCCAAGTCCACGGTGGCGCTCAGGGCCCCGCGCAGCGCGGCCCGGTGGGACACAGCCTCCAAGGCCGCGAAGATGTCCTCCTCCAGGTCCACCTCCTCCACCAGCACTTTCGGAATCCCCCCGGAGGTTTTTACTACCTGCAACGCGGAGAAAATGTCGTCTTCCAAGTCCACAGGCTCCGCAAGCTGGCGGAGCACCGGCAGGGTAGGCGTCGCAAGCGCCTGCATCACTGCCTCCTCTACGTCCGTATCCACCTCGTCTTCTACGAGGCTGGAGCGCAGCAGGCGGCCAAGCAGCTCCTCAGACATAGGCGCGATCCTTTTCCCCGCCGGAACAGAGCGCCGGGTTGGCGGGCCGTCGTGCGGGGGAAGCCACGACAGCCATCTGTGCCTTGGACGCCCGGCCCTTCCAGATATTCACGCCGCCTCTTTCTTCTCCCTTTCGCGGGCTCACAGCAGCTCCTTCAGCGTGGTCTGGAGCTTTTTGCGGGCGTAGAACAGACGGCTCATCACCGTTCCTTCAGGAAGATCCAGCATATCGGCGATCTCCTTGTAGGAAAAACCCTCGACCTCGCGCAGCAGCACCACCTCCCGGTGTTCTTCGGGGAGCTGGCCCAGGGCGACAAGAATAGTTGCTTGAAGCTCCTTTCTTTGGAGAGCTTTCTGCGGGTTGTCGGGCGCAGGAAGGGGATCGATGGGCGCTTCTTCGTCGGACTGGCCGATGCCCTCGTCAAAAGAGGTGGTTTTCCGCCGCTGACCCCGACGGCAGTGGTCGATGGCCAGGTTCATCGAGATCCGGTAGATCCAGGTGTAGAAGCTGGACTCGATGCGAAAACTGCCCAGGCTCTCGTAGGCCTTGATGAAGGCGTTCTGCGTGATGTCCCGAGCATCTTCCTGGTTCCGCACCATTCCGAGTACCATCGCATGAAGACGATTCTGGTAGCGCCGGACAATAAAGCGATAGGCCTCGCGCTCTCCGGCCAGGACCCGGGTCACAATCGCTGCGTCGCTGCTTTCCTGATTTTCCATTCAGTGTGCCGTATCCCAGGTGGTGCCCGTTCCGATATCCACTTTTAAAGGAACCCGCAGGCTGGCCACACCTTCCATAGCCGCCCGGACGCGCTGGCCGATGCCCTCGGCCTCTTCGGCGGGGACCTCCAGGAGCAATTCGTCGTGGACCTGGAGGAGGAGGCGAGCGCTGGTGCCGGAAATGGCTGCTGCAACGCGGCTCATCGCCAGCTTGATCAGGTCGGCTGCGGTGCCCTGAATCGGGGTGTTGATGGCGATACGCTCGGCCGCACCACGATCCATGGGGTTGGAGGCGGTGATTCCGTTGACAGGGCGGCGCCGCCCGTAGAGGGTGAGTGCGTAGCCCTCCTTCCGGGCCTGGTCTACGGCAGCTTCCATGTAGCTTTTTACCTGGGGCTGCCGGGCGAAGTAGCCGTCGATGTAGGCCTGGGCCTGGGTGCGGGGGATGTCCAGCTCACCCGCGAGTCGGGTGGCGCTCATTCCGTAGACGATGCCGAAATTGATGGCTTTGGCCGCCCTTCTCATCTCTGCGGTGACCAAGCTTGGCATCACGCCAAAAACTTCCGAGGCGGTGCGCCGGTGGATGTCCTCATCGCGGCGAAAAGCATCGGCCAAGGGTCCATCTTCGCAGAAGTGGGCCAGCACCCGCAGCTCGATCTGCGAGTAGTCCGCCGAAAGGAAGACATGCCCCGGTCGGGCGACAAAGCAGTGCCGGATACGACGGCCTTCGTCGGTACGGATGGGAATGTTTTGGAGGTTGGGATCCTTGGAAGAAAGCCGACCGGTGGCCGCTACCGTCTGCTCGTAGTTGGTGTGGATCCGGCCATCGGCGGCGATACATTTCGGCAGCGCGTCGATGTAGGTGTTTTTGAGCTTGGCCAGCTCGCGGTAGGCGAGGATGGCCTTGGGGAGGGGATGCTCCAGCTTTTCGAGGGTATCGGCATCGGTGGAGCGGCCGAATTTGGTCTTTTTGCCAGGGGTCAGGCCCAGCTTGTCGTAGAGGATGGCGGCCAATTGTTGGGTAGAGTTCACGTTGAACTCCTCACCTGCAAGACGATGTAGCTCGCGCACCATCACCTCGATGCGGCCCTCCAGCTCGGTGGAGAGGGCCAAGAGCGCCGTCGCATCGGCGGCGATGCCCTCCGTCTCCATGGCGGCAAGCACGGAGATGATGGGCAGCTCCACTTCTTCCAGGACCTGAGTGAGCTTCTGCTCGGTGACGGCGGGCGCCTGGGCCTCCAGGATGGCATGCACAAGCTGTGCCAATTCCCCGCGCTCGCCCTGCGGACGCAGCGAGAGTGTACGCTGGCATACATCATCGAGGTCGTGTTTCTGGTCGGGCCCGAGCAGGTAGTCGCCCATCATCGGGTCACCCGCCACTTTACCCAGCTTGATCCCATATTTCTGAAAGCGGCGCAGCAGAGCTTTGCTATCATAGGCGGCAAAGTCGGCTTTTTCAAGTGCGGGCCCCAGGATCCTCCGGGCATTGCCATCCCAGGGCACAAGGCCACATCCCCCCGCCCAGGCCACTTCGAGGACGGTAGGCTCCCCGGTACCCGGCGCCGCCAGCGAGACCCGCTGCTTCTCCATGACCTCCGCCAGCTTTTTCAGGGGGCCTTCCCCCCAGATCACCGGCGCCACCGCCGGTTTGAAGGCGCCTGCAGCGGTTATCGTGGGTACCGGGGCGTCCAGGCCCAGATCCTTCATCAAGCCCTTAAAATTGTAGCGGTTCAACCGCTCAGCCATCACTTCGCGGTCCATCGGTCGGGGCGCCAGCGTGGCGAGGCTGCAGTCCACGTCCATATCGGTCTTGATGCTGACCAATACGCGGGCAAGGCGGACTTTTTCAACACTCTCCGCCACGGCCTGGCCGGTCTTGCCACCGATGGCGGCATGGTTGGCGAGCACCGCCTCCATGTCGCCGTATTTCTGCAGGTATTGGGCGGCTTTTTTCTCGCCCACGCCGGGAACACCGGGCACATTGTCGCTGGCATCGCCCATCAGCGAGAGCAGGTCGATGATTTTGGAGGCAGGAACACCCCAGCGTTCCTCGACCTCTTTGGGGCCCAGCTCCTGGCCTTTGAGCAGATCCAGGATGTGGATGTGCTCGTTCACAAGCTGACAAAAGTCCTTGTCGCCGGAGACAATTTTGACATCCACCTGGGGCGAGGCGAAGCGCACCGCGAGGGTACCGATGATGTCGTCGGCCTCGGTATCGGGCAGGTTGAATACCGTTAATCCGGTGGCCTCTGCCAGGGGGACCAGCTCGGGCCACTGACGACGCAGATCGTCGGGCATGTCGGGCCGCTGCCCTTTGTAGTCGGGGTACAGCGCATTGCGGAAGCTGTGGCCGCGATCAAAAATCAGCGCCGCGTAGTCGGGCTTGTGCTCCCGCAGGATCGCCAGGAGCATCCGGGTAAACCCATAGATGGCTCGGGTAGGAAATCCATCAGGAGCGCGCATATCGGACTGGATGGCGTGGTAGGCCCGATAGGCATGGTTGGAGGCGTCGATGAGCAGAAGCTTTTGCGGCATGGCGGCGGATTGTATCACGGCGCCCCGCTGCGGGCGGCACCGGGCAGCGCGCAGGTTAGCCTGCACGGATGTTGTTGCTGACCACCTTCGCCCTTGCCGCTCGACTGGATCCCTCCACCCCGCCAGAGAGCACGGATCTTCTGGTCGCTTTGGAGCTGCCACCCAAGCTGAGTCCTCGGCAGTCTTTGGCCTGGAAAGCGGCGATTGTGGCGCAGAGAGAGGCCGTCCTGTGCTGTGTTCCCGATGCGGTGGAGCAACATCGCTACACGATGGCGCCGATGCTCCACCTGAGCCTGCCCGTCGCCTCCCGTGCAGCGTTACTGGGCTGTGTGGGAGTCAAAAGTGTCGGTCCCAACCTGCCGATGTACCCGCAGGTGGCCGAGAGTGTGCCGATGATCGGTGCGGACCTCTGGCACGGCAGTAGCTGGGACGGAAGTGGCGGGGCGGTGGCGGTGATCGACTCGGGTGTGGACTGGTCCCTGGCCGAGTTGGGCGGCTGCCTGGGAGCGGGATGTAAGGTTCGCGGCCGGGATGTGGCCGATCGCGACGACGATCCCATGGACTGTGAGAGCCATGGCACCTCGGTGGCGGCCATCGCGGCGGGGAGCGGGGGGGTGGCGCCGGGCGCCAACGTGGTAGCGGTCAAGGTTTTCTCGGATCAGAGCTGCTTTTCTACGGATATGGCCACCGTCGCATCGGGGCTGGACTGGGTGCTCAACCACCAGATAGAGGAGAACATCGTCTCCGTCAATCTTTCGGTTGGGGGAACCTGGCTTTATTCCTCTCCCTGCGAAGATGTGGAGACGGGCTACACCCCGGCCTTGGAGGCCATCCTGGCTGCAGGAATGTTGATGGTGGTCTCTGCAGGAAACCAGGTAGATGCCAACAGAGTCAACTATCCGGGCTGCGTTTCCAACGCCTTTACGGTCACGGCGGTCTACGACGGGGACTCCGGCCCGATCTACTGGTCCAACTGCACCGACAATTTTACGGCCGCCGACCATATGGCCTGTTTTGCCAACGGGGGGCCGATGGTGGATATGGCCGCTCCGGGCGCGATGATCGACGCGGGTGGCGTCGTGATGGGTGGAACTTCGCAGGCCGCGCCCCATGTGGCGGGTGCGGCGGCGCTGCTGCACCAGGGCTACCCGGATGTGGATGGCGGGACACTCGGGGTGTGGATGCAGGGGGCTGGCGTGCAGGTGACCGAAACCCGTGGATCTACCCCGTGGATCTACCCCCGTTTGAGCCTGGAAAGCCTGCTGCCTCCCGAGCCCGAGCTGTTTTTGGGGGGGCAGGAGGAGCTTCCCGACCTGAGCTACGGGCAGCCCGGAAATGTACGGGTATCCCTGGAGAATGTGGGGGAGGGGGAGGCGCGCGGCATCACGCTGTCGGCGACGGTGACGGCCCCCGGCCAGCTCTGGGCCGAGCCCACCAACCCCGGTACCCTAGCTGCGGGGGAAACGCTCCTGCTTGGACCTTGGGTTTTGGGCCTCTCCCCCGACTGCACCGGCGAAGGCGAGCTGGACCTGAGCCTGACTGTGACTTCGGAGCGTTTAACGCCGCTGACTCTCGAACGTAAGATAGCTTACAAATGTCCAGTTGTGGACAGTGAAGAGACCGAAAGTGCGGGGGAGGAATCGGAGCCGCTCGAAGAATCCCCAGCCGACGACAGCACCAAGACGCCGCCGCCCGACGAGAGCTGTGGGGGCTGTGCCCACGCGGACGCGCCGGGCGCAATTCTCCGCATTTTTGCGGTGCTTGGACTGCTCTGGCGCCGAAGGGTCTCGCCTGCCTGAGGGCCGATCTGTGGCGAAACCGTGATCCGTGGTACCATAAGCCCATGATCCTCCTCCTCTTCCTCCTCCTTCCCACCCTCTGGGCAGGGGACATCTACCTGGTGCGGATGCCGGACGGCAGCATGATGCTGACGGATACGCCCAAAGCCGGGATGGATTGGGAGCTTTGGTGGGATCAGGTGGATCCGCACACCAACCTGCCGCGCCTGGACCTCATCAAGGATCTGAATAGCTTCGACGCCTATTTTGTGGAGGCAGAAGGCCAACATGGGGTGCCCGCCGAGCTGTTGAAGGCGGTCTGTGTGGCGGAGAGCCACATGAACCCCAAAGCGGTGTCGAAGGCCGGCGCCCTGGGGCTGATGCAGTTGATGCCGGGGACGGCCACCGCCCTTGGGGTGGAAGACCCCTTGGATCCTCGGCAATCTATCTTCGGGGGGGCATCCTATCTGGCACGACAGATCCAGAGTTTTTCGGGAGACTACCGTCTGGCACTGGCCGCCTACAATGCCGGGCCCGGGGCGGTGAAAAAATATGGGGGGATTCCACCTTTTGAAGAAACACGCACCTATGTGGACCGGGTGATGGCGATCTACAGGCACTTCCGGGATACAAGCCCGCTCTCTTCGAGCCCTTGATGATCCCCTGGTACCGCAAGAAGCGCTTCTGGAACCTCCCCAACACCATCACCGTGATGCGCACCGTCTTTGTGCCGGTGGTGGTGGTGCTGCTCTGGGAGCGTCCCGATTTTGTGCGCGCGATGGTCGCCACGGGTGTATTTATTGTGGCGATGTTGCTGGATCTTGTGGATGGGTGGCTGGCTCGAAAGTGGGATCTTCAGAGTGTCATGGGCGCTTTTCTGGATCCGCTTGCCGACAAGTTGATGCACGTTACCGCGCTGATCATGCTGATTCCTATCGGCTGGGCACCGGCCTGGATGGTGCTGGTGATGGAGTGCCGGGAGCTGGCGATTACGGGTCTGCGTTCCCTTGCGGCGGGCGAAGGATTGGTGATTCCCGCCTCCAGCCTTGGAAAGTTCAAGACTTCTTACCAGAGCACCGCCATCTCCTTTCTGCTGCTGCACTACCCGATCTGGGGCATTGACTGCCACTCGGTGGGCATCCTGCTCTTGTGGATCTCCAGGTTTATGTCCTTGGCCAGCGGCGCGGAGTACGGCTGGCGCTTCTATGAGCACTACAACCGCCGCAAGGAAGCGGGGGGTACCCCCCGTGAAATGTAGGGAGATCCTCTCTACCATTTGGTAGAGAATTTTCTATCATTTGGTAGGGGCTGGTCTACCATCGGCGAAAAGCAAGCTGCTAATAGTGATGTTCGAGCGGGCGCACCTCAGTACAGGGTCGGCAGATGGTGGAGGGCAGGCCGGTGTTGCGGCGGGTGCGCCCGGCCACCTCCTTGAACACCGGACCACTCTTGTCTTCGTCACATTGTAGGCACTCATTCAGTGACCCGTCGGCCTGGTGCCAGGGCTGATCGAGGGCGGCGAAGCAGGGGGCCGCACATTCCTTGCGGGTGTTGATGGTATTGTAATACCAGATCCAGGCACAGGGGGTGGTGAAGCCGAGCTCCTCCAGGCAGGCCACGTGCGCTTCGGCGGGATCGGAGAGGTGCTCCAGGCCACAGGCGCGCACCGGCTCGGTCAGTTCGGGCTGCTCGGCGTAGACCGCGAGGTCGGCAAGGCTGGAGCAGAGGCCGCAATGCCCGAAGTGGGTGGGCAGCGCCTTGGCCTTTTTTGCGGCGGTGCTGCTCTCGAAATCCTGGAGTTTGTAGCTTTCTCCCTCGCGGATGACCGCGCAGACCGCGTCGGGGGCATCCTCGTGGAGCAGAGGGTCGGCGTAGGGGTCGCTGGTAAGATTTTCAGGTGGATTCAGGAGCTTTAACGAGCGCCATTGGCTGAAGTCTGCGGTCGAGTAGGTGGGTGGGGACCATGGCTCGCCGCCGCAGTCGCTGCAGGTGGGCGCACACTGGTCGCCACTCAGACCGGTGGATTCACTGGGAACACCGAAGAGCTTTTCACTTTCGCAGATCGGCGGCTCGGTGGAGCAGGCCAGCAGCATCACCAGAAACATGGAGGTTCCTCCAGCAGAATTCAGGATGGCGGGGATGGACCGGCCAAAGGGGTGGGCTGCTTGGCAGGACCACCCTGCACTTCTGCCGACGAAGGGGGGTTCCCGATCAGGGCCGCCCAGGCCAGCAGCACCGTGACCGTGGTGCCACCCCAGGTGGTATAGGTCTGGTAAAAGCTGCTGTTTCCGGGATGGAGCAGCAGCGGAAGGGCGGAGAGCGCCACACTGCTCAGGCTCAGCGCCCAGCCCCTTCCGCGCAGGCCCAGTGCCCACACCAGTGGAAGTAGCGTAAAATAGTGGTGCCAGGCCGGTTGCAGGGCCAGAGTAAGCCCACAAAATAGATGTGCAAGACGATAGTGGGCATCCCGGCTGCGGAGCCCCCCCAGGACTCCCGCCAGCGGGGCCAGCCCCAGCACCCCAATTCCCGCCGGGAGTGATAGCAGCAGCGACCCGTGATTCTCCGCCCCGATCCCCGCTCCATCCACAAACCATCGGTACAGCGAAACCTGGAGCCCCTGACCTCCCAATGCTGCAGCACTGACGATGGCACGCTCGTGATCCTGGAGCTGGAGCCGGAAAATCGACTGGTGAAAGGCCTGGATCTGCTCCCAGGGCAGCATCAGCAGAGGAAGGCCGAGACCCGCCACCAGGGCACCGACTGCCCAGCCCAGCCCCCGCCGATCCCGCCACAGCCCGGCCAACCAGACCGCCGGATACAGCTTCACCGCCCCCGCCAGCCCTATCAGCGCCCCCGCAGGACCTCCCCATCGGAACGCGCAAAGCGCAGCAACCCCCAAAGCCATACTTATCTGGCCCCACTTGAGGCTGTGGATCACCGGCAGACACAGCAGGTTCAGCGCAAGGCCTTGGACCAGGGCCCAAGACCGCCGTCCCGGCAGAAGATCCGCGACCAACCAGCTTTGGAGGCCGATCAGGCATAGCTGCAACAGGGTCCAGGCCATGACCGCAGCTGAGGTGGGCAGGAAGGCCAGCGGCTGCAACAAGATGGCGAGGATCGGCGGATAATTCCAGTCCCCGTGGACAAAACCCTCGTAGAGATGTTGCGCCTGCGGCAAGTAGACCACCTGGAAGTCACAGGCGAGGTAGGGGCAATGATCCAGCCGAGACAGCTTTTCCAGGGGGGCGTCAAGCCAAAGTACCAGCAGGATAAATGCGCAAAATACCAGCGTGTACCCCACGGCATCCTGCCGGGACGGACCGGTCGTCATCCCTGAGCCCTGTTTAGCGGCGACGGGAGGCGCGGGCCATACCAAAGCCCCCAAAGACCACCATAAGCATGGCCGCTTCTCCGCCACATCCGCCGGGATCCTGGGTGTAGACCAACTCCGCGGTTGCGTCGGTATCCTGGAAGGGACCGCTGTCCCCCGAGTCACCAGAATCACCGGAGTCGGCTGAGTCCGCTGCAAGCGCCACAAACAGGCAAAGGAGGAGGGTGGTCATTCCCCGTAGCGTAGCCCCCCCGCAAAAAGCGCGCAATCCCTCAGCAATCTCCCCTAGGCTCAAGGCCCTCCGCTTTCCATGTGGTTAGGGGGCTCCCGATCCTCCCCGGAGGACCATCGTTGAGCAAAACTGCTCTGAGGTTGTGATGATTCTGCTGCTTACTCTGCTTTCCTGCAAGGAAATCACCTCGATCTCTACTGCGGCCACCCCGGCTTTGGCCCTGCGCACCGCCGCCGTAGAAGCGACCACCTGGTTGCCGACGGTGGAAGTCACCGGCAACGTGGAGCCGGTTGCGATGGTTCAGCTGGGTTTTGACGTTCCGGGGCGGATCGATGCGATCCTGATCGAGCGGGGCCAGGTGGTTCACAAGGGCGACGCCATCGCAAGGCTGGATGCACGGATCGCGTCGGCCCAGCTTGCCCAGGCAGAGGCTGCCCTCACCGGCGCCAGAGCCCAGGTAGAAGGTGCAGAAGCGGCATGGAAGCGCATCGAGCAGCTCAAGGCGGCCGGTGGAGTCTCCGAGCAGCAGTACAGCGACACCAAAGCCCAGATTGAAGCAGGCAGAGCGGGGCTCCAGCAGGCCGAGGCCGGTGTACGGATGGCGCGGGCCAACGTGGACTTCCACACCCTGCGCAGCCCCATCAACGGGATCCTCACCAATGGCCCGGACAACGCCGGGATCATGACCGGCGCGGGCACCCCGATGTTCCTCATCGAAGACCTGTCCGCCATGCAGCTGAAGGGCACCGTGGGCGAGGAATACTCCTGGGTGACGGCGGGCCAACCTGCAAGTCTCCAGGCAGGGATTCCCGGCACAGAAGTTACCGTTCCCGCCGAAGTGCTGCGGGTGATGCCTTCGTTGGATATGGCCACCCGGCGGATCCCGGTGGAGCTGCGTATTGTCACCCCTCCTCCTGCGTTAAAGGCCCACGGCTTCGGGCGCGCCACCATCACCGCCGTAGAACCCCAGCCGGCCCTGGCTATCCCCAAAGCCGCCCTGGTCGCCCGTCCTGATTTTTGTGTATTTGTACAGGCAGGCGCCGACCAGGCGCCCAAGCGGGTACCGGTGGCCGTCCTCAAGGAAGAAGGCGATAAAGTCCTGGTTCGCGGCCAAATCGAAGCAGGCAACCTGGTGGTGTTGGATCCTCCCTACAGCCTCGGCGCGGAGTGAGCGATGACATTATCCGACGTCAGTATCAAGCGGCCGGTCTTCACGCTGATGCTCAGCTTTGCCCTCCTCGTGGTGGGCATCCTCTCGCTGACCCGTCTGCCCACCGACCTGTATCCTTCGGTGAACTTCCCGATCATGCTGGTGCGCGTTGTCTACCCGGGGGCAAGTCCCCAGGACATTGAGCGCGACATCACCAAGCCCTTGGAGGATTCGATCGCCGGAATTCCCGGCATCGACACCATCCAGAGCTTTACCCGCGACGGTTTTATGATCGCGGTCCTGAAATTCGAGATGGATACCTCGCTGGACGAGGCCACCAATGCGGTTCGTGACCGTGTGGGTGCGGTGCAGGGCGACTTCCCCAGCGCCGCCTGGGATCCGGTCATTCAGCAGATTGATATTGGTGCATTGCCGGTGATGGTCGTTGCTATGTCCAGCCCGGGCGGGGTGAACGAAACCCGCGAGCTGGCCGATGAGCGCCTCCGTCCGCTCTTGGAGCAGGTGCCCGGCGTCGGCAGTGTAGAGGTGCTTGGTGGGCAGGATCGTGAGGTGCAGGTCAACCTCGATCTGGACAAGATGCGCGCCCTGAACATCAGCCTGGACCAGTTGAACCAGCGGATCGGCATCGAAAATCTGTCGGTTCCGGTCGGTGATTTTTCCGCACATGGCTACACCGTCGGGGTGCGCGCCGAGGGCCAGTACCGCTCGGTAGCCGATCTGGCCAGCACCGTGGTGTCCCAGACCCAGGACGGAAAGCTGGTGCGCCTCTCCGAGATCGCCGAGGTGGTGGACGGCTACACCAAAGAGAGCTCGGTGGTGCGCTTTAACGGCCAGGGTGCGGTCACCGTCGCGGTGATGAAGCGCTCCGGCAGCAACACCGTTGCGGTGTCCGACGGGGTACAGGAGAAGCTGAAGGAGGCGGTCCCCCAGCTTGGCAACGGTGTCCAGTACGACATCATCGTGGATCAATCTATCGATATCCGCGCCAACGCCCACGAAGTCTGGATCGCTATCTACTTCGGCGGAGCGATGGCGGTGCTGGTCATCCTCTTCTTCCTGCTGGATGTGCGCGGCACCATCATTTCGGCGCTGGCCCTGCCCACCTCCGTAATCGGTACCTTCGCCCTCATGTATGGTTTGGGCTTCTCCATCAATATGATGACGTTGATGGCCCTGTCGCTGGCCATCGGTCTTTTGATTGACGACGCGGTGGTCGTGCGTGAGGCGATCACCCGGCGCCTGGAGGCCGGAGACAGTCCAGAGGTGGCGGCCTCGAAGGGTACCAGCGAGATCGCCCTGGCGGTAATGGCGACTACATTTTCGCTGGTCGCGGTCTTTGTGCCGGTGGCCTTCATGTCGGGCATGGTGGGGCAGTTCTTCAAGCAGTTCGGCCTTACGATGGCAGCGGCAGTCATGCTGTCGCTGTTCATCGCCTTCACCCTGGATCCGATGCTCTCCGCCCGCTTCACCCGGGCGCACCATGGCCCCCGCGGCTGGGTGGCGCGCACCATCCTGCGCTTTTTGGACAGTATCGACGCCGGCTATCAGCGGATCCTGAATTTCTCGCTGCGTCATCCCTGGCTGGTCACCGGAACGGCGGTGCTCGCCTTTGCCGTCACCTTGGTGGTGGCGGTGATGATGCCCTCGGAGATGATCCCCAAGCCGGATCGTGGCGAAGTGCAGGCCGATCTGGAGCTTCCCGTTGGATCTTCGCTGGCAGTGACCGACCGGGCAGCCCTGCGTGCCGAGACTGAGCTGCTGAAGGTGCCCGGTGTGGCCCGTGTGTACTCGGTGGTCGGCAATGACAGCCGCTCCTACCGCGCCCGCTTCCGCGTAAAAACCGTGGAAAATCGTCCACATAGCCTGGAGTGGTACGAGGACAAAGTGCGCGAGGTGCTAAGCCAGGAGCCCACCGCCCAGGTGACCCTGATGCAGCCTGCGGTCATCGAAGGTCTGGGCGATTGGCCGCCGATGATGATCATCCTTCAGGGGGACAGCCTGGACACCCTGTTGGCCGAGGGAAAGCGCGTCAAGGCCATGCTTACGGCAATTCCCGGCTCCTCAGACGTGCGCATCTCGGTGAGCCCCGGTGTACCCGAGCTTCGGGTAGACATTGACCGCTCCATCGCCGCCGATCGCGGGATCCCAGCGGGTCTGGTCGGCGTAACGGCGCGGATGTTGGTAGAAGGCCAGCTGGTAGGCACCATGCGCGACGGCAAGCGCGAGGCGGATATTCGTGTACGCGCGGCCCCACGCTTTGCGACGGATCCCGCCGCCATCGCCGGGTTGCCTCTGTCCACCCCGCGTGGCACAATTGCGCTCGGGGATGTGGCAAAAATCGCGATGGAAGCTGGGCCTTCCGAGATCCAGCACTACAACCGGATGCGCGCGGTCACCGTGTCCACCCAGGTGGCCAACGGCCACACGCTGGGGGCCGTTCAGGAGCAGTTCTTCAAACAACTGGAGAAAAACCCACTTCCGGCGGGCTACTTCTATACCCTGGATGGCCAGGTGCGGGACATGAACGAGACCGCCGCCGCGATGGGCCTCGCGGTACTGGTGGCGGCACTGTTCATCTTTATGGTGCTGGCAAGCCAGTTTGAGAGCCTTCTGCACCCCTTTACGCTGATGGTGGCGCTGCCCTTGGCCCTGGTGGGGGCGATCTTCGGGCTGCTCTTCACCGGCAACAGCATCTCCATGGGGGCGCAGATCGGCATCGTGCTGTTGATGGGGCTGGTGACCAAAAACGCGATCCTCCTGGTGGATGGTGCGTTGACCGCGATGCGCGAAGGTGGCGCCAATGCTGCAGATGCGATGCGCCATGCCGGACCACGGCGGTTGCGGCCCATTCTGATGACCACCGCCGCGATGGTGCTGGGTATGATCCCCACCGCCATCAACACCGGGATCGGGGCCGAGTTCCGCGCACCCATGGCCATCGCGGTCATCGGCGGCGTACTCTCTTCGACCGTGCTCACCCTGCTGGTGGTGCCCGTGGTTTTTGTGCAGATGGAGCGCTTCAGCAGCTTTCTGATGCGTATCTACCACTATATTAGCCCGCCGGTGGAGGACGAAGAACTGCAGACCCGGCCGATGAATCCCGAGGCCAATGTCTCCGGAGAAGGGTCGGAGGGCGCGGCAAAGTAGGAAGTGAACCCGCCGGGTTCACCTCAAGACCACTGCACTGGCGCTGACGACAAAGGAGCACCGTTGGAGTCCCCCCCCTACATCGGATCGGTGCTGGCGCTCGATGTCGGCACCAAAACCATTGGTCTGGCGGGCACCGACCCGATGCGGATGTTGGCCCTGCCGCTGCATACGCTGGCCCGTCAGTCGGTCGTGAAAGATGCCGACGCACTCGCCCTCCTCTGCAAGAGCCGGCGGGTGAGCCAGCTGGTCGTGGGGCTGCCGCTGGAGCTGGATGGCAGCGAGGGACGTTCGGCACGCCTCGCCCGGCAGGTGGGGGAGGCGCTGGCGGGGCGTACCGGCTTGCCGCTCGCCTATGTGGACGAGCGGTTTTCCACGGTGGAGGCAAAGAACCGGCTGAGGGAGGCCGGGCTGAACGAACGGCAGCAGCGCTCCGTCGTCGATGCGGCGGCGGCAGCCGTGATCCTGGAAGACTGGATGTCCGCGGAGGCTGCACCTTCCTCCACAAAAAATTCCGAGCATCCGTCGTAAGTACTACGACATCTGAAAGAATGTTGCACCCCGGGCAAGGTGATTTTCCCAGGGAGCACACAAGATTTGTGGCTTCTGCCTGCTCCCCCTTCCACCTTTGCCGCGGAATGTGGTAAGACCGGCCCGATGCACCTTCACGCCCATACCCCTTCTGCGCCGCGCTCCTTGCGGGTGGCGGTGGTCACTGTCTCCACCTCGCGCAGCGCCAGCTCCGATCGCTCCGGGCCGCTGTTGGCTCAGCTTTTGAAGGGCCAGGGGCACGAGGCGGTGGAGCCAACGATTGTACCGGATGAACCCGATGAAATCGGGGCCGTTTTGGATCGCCTCCTGGCGGAACCGTCGGTAGAGGCGGTGCTGCTTACCGGGGGGACTGGCATCTCCGCCCGCGATTGTACTCCCAACGTATTGCGTCAGCGTTTGGACCGAGAAATTCCCGGCTTCGGAGAGCTTTTTCGGCTGCTTTCCTTCCAGCAAGTTGGTGCAGCGGCCATGCTCTCGGATGCAGTGGGCGGCATCGCCCGCGGGAAGCCGGTTTTTGCGCTTCCCGGCTCCACAAAGGCCTGCGAGCTGGGCATGGAAAAGCTGATCCTGCCCGAGCTGGCCCACATGGTGGCCGAGCTGGGAAAAGAGACCCCTCTTCCGCGCCTGAAGTCGGTGCCGCCGCCTCAACTACCGGCGGTGGTCCCGGCGACCGCTCCAGAGGTCGAGCCTGCACCCCAGGGAATCTCCGTGCGGCCCCTCCCTATCAGCGGCGAGCGGAAGCCCGAGCTGGACCTGCCCACCGGCTGGCGGGCCGGGCTGCGGGCGCTGGGCGGCACCCTCACCCTGGGTCAGAACCCGGAGCTGCCCGAGAGTATGCAGCGTATGGCCGCCGCCTGCGATGTGCTGAACTCGGCCGGCGAACGCGGGCGCGTGACCTTGCCCGATGGTCGGGAGTATATGGCCTTCGGCTTCCCGGATCTGGTGCGGAACAGCTCCAAAGTGCTGCTGCTTCGCGATGCCTGGCCCCAGCCGGAGGTGGTGGCCCTGCACCGCTGGCCGCGCCGCGTGGGCATCTGCGCGGAGGACACCGACAGCATTCTTCCGCCTTCTACCTCCGATGTTTCACAGCATAGTGTAGAGCGTACCGGACGGCCCTATATGGGACCGGGAAGCCTCTTTGCGTTGGAGAGTACCTCGATCTATCTCGTGGATCGCAAGAAGGTGGCGCAGTGGGATGGGCGCCGCAGTGCATCCTGGGACCCGCTGAATTCGATGATGGGTACCCTGATTTTATATTGGAGCCAGAAGTAGTTTTTTGGCACGCGGGCTTCGCAAGCCCCGTAAAGGCTCAGCTACGGGCCGAATGTAGACGCGCACGCAGGGTGCCAGCCACTACACCGAGTCCATACATCACCGCTTTCTGGGCGGAGATAGAAGAGCTCTCGGGACCATAGTGTGTGGGGATGGGCAGCTCCCCGATCGGGATTCCCAGCCGGAGGGCATCCACCAGGAGCTGGTTGTCAAACAGAAAATCGTTTGGATAGTTTTGCCACGGCAGTCGCTGGAGGCCTTCGACCCGGTAGGCGCGGAAGCCGCAGTGGTACTCGGAGAGCTGGGCGTGGAGCAGCCGGTTCTGGAAGCCGGTGAGCAGCCGGTTGGACCAAAATTTGTAGTCTGGCATACCACCCTTACGAGGATCTCCGCCCAAAAAACGGGAACCCATGGCGATGTCCACTTGGTCGAGCAGGTCGAAAAGGGCGGGAACCTGCTCCGGGGGGTACTGCAGATCCGGGTGGAGCATCAGGATCTGATCCGCACCTAGCTCCATGGCCCAGCGGTAGCAGCTCTTCTGGTTTGCTCCGTAGCCGCTGTTTTTTTCGTGGGTACGAACGGAGATACCCAGACGACGGGCAAGGGCGGCGGTGCCGTCCTGGCTCGCATCATCCACCAGCAGCACCTCGGCGATTTTGGGCAGCCGCCGCAGCGTTTCTTCAAGGGTGCGCGCGGCATTGTAGGCGGGAAGCACCACCACCCGACGCCCAGCGCTGCCGCCGCCCATCCACATCCCCTACCGATAACCCGTACACCTGCGAAGCGGCTCACCTTCCCGACGGCGCTGCACAGGATAAGAGAGGGGCCATGGATCCTTATACTTTCCTGGAACCCGCCGCCTCCCGTGTCCGTGATCCCCGCTCCGGTCGCTCCGTCTGGCTGGCTGGTTTGGTGCAGGACGCCCGAATCGACGGCGATGTCCTTCGCTTTTCCCTGGTCTGCTCCAAAGAACACTCCCCCGATGACCGCCAGCGGATGCGCGAGGCCCTGCTCCGCAACCTGGTGGAGCGCGGCTGGGACAAGGAAGTGAGCTGCACCCTGAAAGTGGAAGGTTTAACCGCCGCTCCCGCCGCACCGCCGCCCCCCGCGAAGGATCCCGTGCGGGGCATGAGCGGCCCCGGCATGCAGCCCCACGGCGGGCCGATCACAAAAGTGCTCCCCGATGGGGTCAAGCATATTGTCGCGGTCTTCTCTGGAAAAGGGGGCGTTGGCAAGAGCACGATTGCCACCAACATCGCCGTGGCTCTGGCGCGGGGCGGCTTTTCGGTGGGGCTCTTGGATGCGGACATCTACGGGCCCTCCCTGCCGCTGATGATGCACGTCACCGGCAAGCCCGTCGCCAATTCTGAGAAGAAGATCCTGCCTCTTCCCGCACATGGGGTGCGCTGTATGTCCATCGGTTTTCTGGTGGACGAAAAGGAGCCGGTGATCTGGCGTGGCCCGATGGTCATGGGTGTGCTCAACCAGTTCTTCAAGGAAGTGGATTGGCGAGGGACGGACTACCTGATCATCGATCTCCCACCGGGGACCGGTGACGCACAGCTTACGATGATCCAGGCGGTGCCGGTCTCCGGCGGGGTGATCGTGACCACCCCGCAGCCGGTCGCACTCTTGGATGCCGTGCGCGGCATCGAGATGTTCAAAAAGCTGGATGTACCGGTCTTAGGCATCGTCGAGAATATGTCCTGGTTTGAGTTGCCCGGCGGACAGCGCGCCCATCCCTTTGGAGAGGGGGGCGGGCCGAAGATGGCCGAGGAGTACGGCGTGCCGCTGTTGGCGCAGGTACCGCTCCGTGAAAAAATCCGGGAAGGCGGCGACAAAGGTCGGCCGGCCGTGCTGGATGGGGAGAGCATCTTCACCGAGCTGGCCGCAAAGATCGCCATGGCCTTGCCGGTATAGAATGGGCGATCAAAGCCAGAGACCCCAACGCCGTGCATTGCTGGATCGCTACGGTCGGCTGCACAGCTACCTGCGGATCTCGGTGACCGACCGCTGCAACTACCGTTGCACCTACTGTATGCCCGCCGAGGGCATGAGCTGGCTGCCCCGCAAAGATCTGCTGCACTACGAGGAAATCGCCCGGATCGTCGCCATTTTTGCGGGGATGGGCATTCGTCGGGTGCGGCTGACCGGTGGTGAGCCCACCGTGCGCCGAGACATCCTATCTTTGGTACGTTCCTTGGGAAAAATCCCAGGTATCGAAGACCTGGCGATGACGACAAACGGACACCTTGTGGCACCGCTGGCCCCGGCCCTGAAAGAGGCGGGCCTCCGGCGGGTGAACATCTCGATTGATACGCTGGATCCCCAGAAATTCGCGGCCATCACCCGGGGCGGGCAGCTGGGCGCGGTACTCGCGGCCATCGACGCCTGCCGGACTGCGGGCCTGGGGCCGGTGAAGCTGAATATGGTGGTGATCGGCGGAGAAAACGAAAGTGAGCTGCTGCCGATGGCGCAGTACGTGCTGGAGCGCGCCGAGGACACGATGCTGCGCTTTATCGAGTACATGCCCTTTGCCGACCGCTGGCATCGCACCGTAAGTGCCGAGGAAATCCGCCAGGAATTATCAAAGGAATTCCGGTTGGAGCCCGAGAGCTACGCCGGGCCCGGTGGTGGCCCCGCCAAGTACTGGCTGGCCTGGCATCCGTCGCGAAACATCCCCCTTCGGATTGGCTTTATTGCGCCGCTCACCGAACACTTCTGCGCTTCCTGCAACCGACTGCGACTCCTTGCGGATGGCAGCCTCCGCACCTGCCTGGCCCACGAAAAAACGCCCAACCTGCGGGATTTGCTGCGCTCCGGCGCCAGTGATCCCGAGGTAGAAGCAGTCTTGCGTCAGATCGTTTTAGGAAAGCCCGCCGGACACGAGTCGCAGACCGAGGGTGGTCAGAATTTTGAAGGCATCATGACGGCCATCGGTGGCTAGCGGCGGCCCGGAGGCCGCACGCAGCCGCGCGAGGATCAACCGCTATACTGCCAACCTTCGCCATTGTTGGCGTTCTTCGCGGTGCCACCGCGGTTGTCCGCACCCGCACGAATCCCCGTACGGAAGGCGGGCACCTTCCGAAGATCAACAGACTTCAGGTTGTTTTTGGGGCTGGTTTCCGTAGACATGATCTTCTGCAGTTTGAGGGGCCGATCTAACCGGATGCGGAAGCGCAAGCAAGCCAATGGAAATAAGGGGAGTATCTTCAACATCCTGCAAGGCGCGTGCGGCCCGAGCGCCGCAAGCGCCCTGGTGTTGGCACCGTCCCCCTTCAACCATCCAGCGCCGCCCCCACACGCTCCAGCAGGTTCCGCACCCCCTTCTGCGTCATACTCGCCACGAAGGACTGCGGAAGGACCAGGCTGGTTTGCATGTACAGGCGGTACTCCAGGCGACTGCCGCTCCCCTCGGGGATGACCCGCCAGGAGGTGGTATAGGCGGTGAACACATCGGCGGAGCGTAGGGTGGAGGACACTCCTTCCTGGGTGGGGCACTGCCGCGTGGTGTAGTGCATGTCCACGACAACGCTGGTGGTCACCACATCCAGCAGCAAGCAGGCCCCGTCCCGACCGGCGACCGTGATCGTGGTTCCACTGCCGTCGGTACGAGACACCCAGACCGGGTCGGATACCCGACTCCGCACCAGCTCCGGCGGGACCTGAACCCACACCGTACCGACCACCGAGCCGTCTTCCTGCACCACTACCGAGGGCGCCCCGGCCAACACCACCGGAACCCAGAGCGTCCAGATCATCCATGCCTCCGTCGCGCCCGATTTAACGCGAAGGGTCCCGCCGCACCGGTCCTATGGCCACCTTTCTCAGGCGTCTGAATGAATGTTCATTCAGTGAAGGGCTACACCGCACCCTTTACATAGATCTCGCCGCCCTTCTCCTCAAACTCCTTGGCCTTTTCCTCGATGGCCTGCGTGTTCCGTAGCTGCTGGGTCAGCTCCATCGAACAGAACTGCGGGCCACACATGGAGCAGAAGTGCGCCACCTTGGCGCCCGCTGCGGGCAGGGTTTCGTCGTGATAGCTGCGCGCCGTTTCCGGGTCCATCGCCAGGTTGAACTGGTCTTCCCAGCGGAAGTCAAAGCGGGCGCGCGACAGGGCATCGTCCCAGGCCTGTGCACCGGGGTGTCCTTTGCCCAGGTCGGCGGCGTGCGCCGCGATCTTGTAGGCGATCACCCCGGCCTTCACGTCGTTTTTGTCCGGCAGCCCCAGGTGCTCCTTGGGCGTCACATAGCAGAGCATCGCCGTGCCGAACATCCCGATCACCGCTGCCCCGATGGCCGAGGTGATGTGGTCGTAGCCGGGCGCCACATCCGTCGTGAGTGGCCCAAGCGTGTAGAAGGGCGCTTCGTGGCATTTTTCCAGCTGAAGATCCATGTTTTCTTTGATCTTGTGCAGCGGCACATGGCCGGGGCCCTCGATCATCACCTGTACGTCGTGTTTCCAGGCGATCTTCGTCAGCTCTCCGAGAGTTTCCAGCTCGGCAAATTGCGCGCGGTCGTTGGCATCGGCGATACAGCCGGGCCGCAGCCCGTCGCCCAAGGAGAAGGCCACGTCGTAGCGCTTCATCAGCTCGCAGATCTGCTCGAACTCGGTGTAGAGAAAGTTCTCTTTATGGTGATGCAGGCACCACTTGGCCATAATCGAGCCACCACGACTCACGATCCCGGTCACCCGCTTTGCGGTCATCGGCACATAGCGCAGCAAAACCCCGGCATGGATGGTGAAGTAGTCCACCCCCTGCTGGGCCTGCTCCTCCAGGGTCTCCAAAAAGACCTTGATGTCCAGCCGCTCGGGGCGCCCTTTCACTTTTTCCAGAGCTTGGTAGATCGGAACCGTCCCAATCGGAACCGGAGAATTGCGGATGATGGCCTCGCGGGTCTCGTGGATGTTTTTGCCGGTGGACAGGTCCATCACCGTGTCCGCGCCCCACTTCGTGGCCCACCGCAGCTTTTCTACCTCTTCATCAATAGAGGAAGAAACCGCGCTATTTCCGATGTTCGCGTTCACCTTCACCAAAAAGCTGCGCCCGATGATCATCGGCTCACTTTCGGGGTGGCAGCGGTTGTTGGGCAGCACCGCCCGCCCGCGGGCAATTTCGCTGCGTACCAGCTCGGGATCCACCCCTTCCCGCAGTGCCACAAAGTGCATCTCTTCGGTCACGATGCCCTGGCGTGCGTAGGCGAGCTGAGTGCAGGGCTTTGTACCGAGGTGATCCCCTCGTGCCTCGATCCAGGGCTGCCGCAGCTTCGGCAGACCGGCACTGGCAGAAAATCCAGCCGGACCCTGGGTATCGTAGAGGCGAATACTCTCGCCGTTGCTCAGCTGTACTTCTTTGAAGGGGACACGGAGGTCGCCCAAAAGCACCCTTCGGGCGCTGGGGGGGAGGTCGTTCGCCATTTCTGCACTTCCTACGCCGGTATGACCCGGTTCAGGTTCAGCGGTATGATCTCAGGCCCGGCAAGGGCCACCCGCGGCCCCCCGGAGGGAGGGCTGCTGCGCGTCTAACGCGAAATTCGGCGGCCCGCCCTTGGAGCACGACGGAGCGCAGGATAGACTTTTGAAGATCGGTGCTAAATGTTTCTCCTCCTCTGTGCCCTGCTCTTTGCCGCTCCCAAAGGTCCATCCTGGGGTCCTACTGCCGAGCAGATTGACCTGTACAACACGGCCGTCGGCCACTTCAACACCGGGGACCTTGCAGAAGCCCAGACGGCCATCGAGCTGGTGCTCAAGGCCCAGCCCGACTGCGGCGCTGCACGCGCCATCCGCGCGAGTATCCTGCTTCTAAGCGGTAAAGCTGCCGAGGCTCTCCCTGAGCTTCAGCAGCTCAGCAAGAATTTTCCCAAGGAGGAGCTGGTCTGGCTGAACCTCTCACAGGCCGCTTTTGCTCTCCAGGATTTTCCGCTCGCTCTTGACGCATCAAAGGAGGCAGTCAAATTGGCCCCCTCCTCCTTTGAAGCACAGCGGGCATTAAACCTGGCCTTGGTGCGCCTGGGCCGCTACGACGACGCCATGGCGGCCCTGAAGGTGGCCCGCAACCGGGGGGCTACACCCGCCGCCCTGGACTGCCTGGAGGTGGGTGTCCTGGTTGACCAGAACTTGAAGGAGGAAGCAACGGCAAAAATGCCCGCCTGTGAGCTTTCCACGGACGTCAACCTCGTGCGTTTCACCCGTAGCAACCTCGCACTTCTGACTGGGGACTTCCAGGTGGCCGCCGAAAGTGCGGATGCGGCGGGGGCGGAGCATGTGGGGAACCAGGGTCGTGCCGTGGTCGCGGCCCAACGGGGCGATTTTGCTGCGTGTGTGCAGCTTCTGGATCAGGTGCTGACGGAGGAGCCCGAAAATGCCGGGGCGCGGATGCAGCGCGCCCACTGCCTCCACAACAGCGCCCGTGATGCCGAAGCCCGGGCAGAGCTGGAGCTGGTTTTTGGAGCCGGTACCTGGGTGATCATCCAGAAGAATGGAAACCTGACCGGGATCGTCACCTACGGGTCGGAGCAGGATTTCAAAAAATACACCTCTGAGGCTGCTCTTCTCCTCATCGAACTCCAACTGGATGCGGGCGACACCACCATCGCCCAGGGCACCTGGACCGCCATGAGCCAGTCCTTTCCGGGGGCCGACGCCACCGCCGCCGCGGCGGCCCAGGTCGAAGCGGGTGCAAACAAAAATCCATGGCCGGCACTTTTTTCAGTACTACAGCAGCGTCCGGGCTCAGAGCTCCTCCTCCGCACGGCAGCCGGCCTCCTCCTTCAACACCCTCAAGGAGTCCCAGACGCGCTGCCGGCCCTCATCGTCGAGCATGGAGACTGGGCCGACCTCTACAACCTCTCTGCTTATTATTATAACGGACAAAAATTTTCGGACTGCATATCCGTGGTGGAGCCCGCAATCCTCCGCGTCGCGGAAGCCAACCGCCCGGCACTGCAGAACGTCCTCTACTCCTGTGCCGCCGGGGCCGACGATCTGACCCGCCTGGACCAGACGCTGGCGACGCGCGGAAGTCCCCAGGGTCTCCCCGCGCCCGACCTGCTCCGGCACGCCTGGCTACGGGTCAAGGCCGGCCGACCATCCGAAGCGCGCTCCATTTGGGAGGCCGCATGCGCTTCTCCTCCCAAAGAAATACAAGAAAGTTGTCGGCAGGTTGAAACCCGTCTTCCCTAGAAAAAACGGGGCCTTGCCCCCCGCGGCAGCCGCTTGAGCTATGATTCCCGCCATCCCCTTGAGGCCCATGTCCCGCCCGGAAAATTTTGAGGAAGAGCTTTCGCTGGAGATCGACCCTTCTCTCCTTCAGGCAGCCATGGCCTCCGTGGACAAGCACATCAAACGCCCACAACGCGCCACTCCCTCCAACGAGATCGAGATCAACCTCGAAGGTGAAGTGCTGGAGGCTGCCGAGCCCGACCCCAAGGTGGAGGCCGAGGCCAAGGTAGAAGCCAAGATTGAAAGTAAGGGAGAGCTAAAATCACCCGGAGAGGCCGCCTGGGTCGAGGAGCGCCGCCGCTGGCTGGGTCGCCAGCTGGAACAGAGCGAAAAATTGCGGAAGATGGAAAAAGAGCTGATTCATCTTCGGGAAGAAAACAAGGACCAGCTCCGCCAGCTGGAAGATGCGCGTCGGGTGCTCACCGAGCGTACCGCCGAGTTTGAGTCCACCCGCCTCCGTGCCAAAAAAGACAGGGATGAAGCGGAGAGAGTGGCAGAGGAGCGGGTAGTCCGGCCGCTCTTGGACATCGTGGACAACCTGGAGCGTGCCCACGCCCACGCGGCCAGCGACCCCGGCAAGGTGCTATCGGGCCTGCAGATGATCCTGGACCAGTTCCGCAACCAGCTTCGCCGCCTGGGTGCCGAGCGTATCCAGGTGAACAAAGGAGCGAATTTCGATCCGCTCCTCCACGAAGCCATCCTGAAGATGCCCTCAGAATTGCCCTCCGGTTCGATCATCGAAGAGGTTTCCTCCGGCTTCCACCTGAAAGGGCGCCTTTTGAGGGCGGCGCGTGTCGTGGTTGCAGCCGGGGATTGAGCGCCAGCTTCGCAGAACCGGTTAAGCAGAACGGATCTGGAAGCCGGAGAGGAAAGCCATGCCGAAGGTGATCGGAATAGACCTGGGAACCACGAACTCCTGCGTGGCGGTGATGGAACATGGGGACCCCTTGGTGATCCCCAACGACGAGGGGAGCCGCACCACGCCCTCCGTGGTGGGCTTTTCCAAAGATGGCGAGCGTCTGGTTGGCCAGATTGCACGCCGCCAGGCAGTCACCAACCCAGAGCGCACGATCTATGTGGCCAAACGCCTGATCGGCCGCCGCTACGACGACGCCGAAGTGCAGCGCACCGCCGCCATGGTGGCCTACCCCATCCAGGAGGCCCCCAGCGGCGATGCCTGGGTGCAGGTGGGCAAAGATCTCTGGTCGCCGCCACAACTTTCTGCGGTGATCCTGGAGAAGATGAAGGCGGTGGCCGAGAACTACCTGGGGGAGCCGGTCACCCAAGCGGTGATCACCGTACCCGCCTACTTCAACGACTCCCAGCGTCAGGCCACCAAAGATGCCGGGAAGATCGCCGGTTTGGAGGTGCTCCGGATCATCAACGAGCCCACCGCGGCAGCACTGGCCTATGGCCTGGGTCGCAAGGGCCACGAGCGGGTCGCCGTCTTCGATTTGGGCGGGGGTACCTTCGATATCTCCATTCTGGAGATCGAAAATGGCGTCTTTGAGGTGCGCGCCACCAACGGCGACACCTTCTTGGGCGGCGAGGATTTTGACAATCTGATCGCCGACTATCTGCTTCAGACCTTCGGTGACGAGACCGGCGTGACCCTGAACGGCGATCCGGTGGCGATGCAGCGGGTGAAGGAAGCGGCGGAGAAAGCAAAACATGAGCTTTCCACAGCCACCGATACCGAAGTACACCTGCCCTTCATCGCCGTCACCTCCGATGGCCCCCAACATCTTGTAGCCGAGCTTACCAGAACCCGCCTGGAGGCGCTGGTGGCGGACCTGATCGACCGGCTGGACGAGCCCTGCCGCCGGGCGCTGGCCGATGCCCGCCTGAAAGCCTCGGATCTGAACGCGGTGCTCCTGGTCGGTGGTATGACCCGGATGCCCCGGGTCCAGGAAAAAGTACGGGAAATCTTCGGGATGGAGCCGGAACGCGGGATCAACCCCGATGAAGTGGTGGCGGTGGGCGCCGCCATCCAGGGCTCCGTGCTCAAAGGTGATGTCAAGGACGTATTGCTCCTCGATGTGACCCCCTTGTCGCTGGGGATTGAGACGGCGGGCGGCGTTTTTGAGCCGATCATCAGCCGGAATACCACCATCCCCTGTAAAAAGTCGAAGGTCTTCACCACCGCGCAGGACAGCCAGGAGATGGTGCGGGTGCACATCCTCCAGGGCGAGCGCGAGATGGCAGTAGACAACAAGTCCCTGGGCTTTTTGGAGATGCACGGCCTCCCGCCAGTGCCCCGTGGTGTCCCGGCGATTGAAGTCACCTTCGAGATCGACTCCAACGGCATCCTCCACGTCCACGCCAAGGACAAGGGTACCGGCCGGGCCCAGTCCATGCGTATCGTCTCGGATTCCGGGCTCTCAGAGAGCGATATCGAGCGGATGGTGTCCGAAGCGGAGACCTTCCGCGATCAGGACGTCGCCCGGAAAGAGCAGGCGGAAGCCCGCAATCGCCTGGAGGGTCTGATGTACACCACCCGCCGCAGTGTGGATGAGTACGGCAGCACCCTGAGTGCCGCCGACGAAATGGTGCTCCGCACCGCCCTGCAGGAGGCAGAAGTGGCGGTGGACGCCAACGATCCGGTGCTGGTCGAACGTGCCCACCAGCACCTTGTTGACGCGGGCCAGAAGTTGGCCGAGGCCATCTATGCGGCGGTGGCGGCCGATCCCGGCATGGCGGGCATCGGCGGCGACATGGTCGATGACGAAGGCTGAACGTGGCAAAGAAGGACTACTACCGCACCCTGGGAGTCAAAGCGAACGCCACTGAGGCCGAGCTGAAGAAGGCTTTTCGGGAGCTTGCCAAGCAATACCACCCCGACCGTAACCCCGGAGATGCCGCTGCCGAAGCACGTTTTCGGGAGATCGCCGAGGCATGGGAAGTGCTCGGCGACGCCGAAAACCGCGCCCGCTACGACCGGATGGGGCCCCTCTACACCGCTTCGGGCCGTCCCCCCACCGCCGAGGAGCTGAACGAGCTGCTGAAGGACACCTTCACCAACCTCTTCGGTCGTCGGAAGGCACAGGTGGGAGAGGATCTGCGCTACACCTGCAGCGTCAGCCTGGAAGAAGTGGCCACCGGCGCCGAAAAAACCCTCGTGGTCCAGCGCCAGGTGCGCTGTCGGAAGTGTGGGGCTACCGGCGACTCCCCTGATGGCCGCACCCCCTGCACACCCTGCAATGGGACAGGAAAATCTCCCACCCGAAGGTTTTTGCGTAGCGACTGCGCGACCTGCCACGGCAAGGGCTACAAGCCCAGCCAGAAGTGCAGCGACTGCAGCGGCGCCGGAATGCGGGGGACGGAAGAAAACCTGAAGGTCAAGGTTCCTCCCGGTGTGGCAACGGGGCAGAAGTTGAAGGTGAAGGGCAAGGGCAACGAGGGCACGGAGGGGGCAGGAGATCTGTATGTGATCCTGTCCGTCGCTGAGCACCTTTTGTTTCGGCGTCGTGGTGCAGATCTGCTCTGCGAGGCACCGATCAGCCTTGTGGATGCCTGCCTGGGCTTCGATCTGAAAGTACCCACCCTGGACGGGAGCACCACCATCCGGATCCCACCGGGCACCGCCCCTGGAAAGAGCTTTCGCTTGCCGGGACGCGGTCTTCCTGGCCTCGGGGGCAGCGGAAAGGGCGATCTGCACATCAAAGTTGCGGTGGAAGTCCCCGCGAAGCTCTCCGCCGAGCAAAAGCTAGCGCTGAGCCAATTTGCGGACAAGCTGGGGCCGGAGGCCTTCCCCCAGAAAAAAGCCTGGATAGATCAGCTCCGTTCACGCGCGGAGAGTCGATGAGCTTGCTGCGTCGCCTGGGGCTGGTCGCCCTTTTGCTGGTGGGCGGGTGGGCCCGGGCCGGAGAGCTGCCGGATGTGGTGGTCCGTAGCCTGAACGCCGCGAACCCGAAGGTGGCGACGGCCTTGTTGCAGGAAGGTCTGACCGAAAAGGGGCTGCCGGAGGCGGATCGCGCGTGGATCGAGCTATACCTCGCGGAAAACCTGCGTCTTTCCGGCAGCCTGAGCGAAGCCCGAAGCCAGTTTGAGCTGGTGGGGGTGAACTATCCCGGCCACCGGGCGCGGAATGCCGCGGTGGTGGGCATGGCGGTGATTGACGCCAAGGGCAAGCCCACCGGCAATGTGCGGGCCACCCTGGAGCTGATCGCCGAGGATGGCCTTCCTGCCAGCTTGAACGCCGATCGTTTCCTGCTGCTGGCCGGGGTGGCATCCCGAGAGGGCAACGGCTACAAACAGCGGGCCTACACCGAAAAAGCGGAGGGCTATGCTGCCTCCTCTCCCAAGGAGAGTGCCAAGCGGGTGCGAGACGGGCTGAGCGAGCTTCCCGAGGCCGCCGCTGCCGCCCCTCCCTCCAACCTGCCGCCCGACGAGGAGGCACTGCTGAAGATGCGGCAGGCCCTCGACGCTGGCGATCTGGCCAAAGCCAAAGAAGAAGCCGCAAACTTCCTCCAGAAATTCCCGGACTCTCCCTACGCCGCCGAAGCCCAGGTGATGGCCCGCCGCGAGGTCGCACCGGTGCGCAAGCGGGTGGCGGTGCTGCTTCCCAGCTCCGGCACCTACGCACCCGTAGGGAAGAACCTGAAAATTGCGCTGGAGCTGGCCGCCGGTCGCAACGACAGCGCGGTAGAACTTCAGTTTTTTGATACCGCGGGGTCGGGAGACACCTGTGTGAGCAAGCTGGAGGAGGCGGTCCTGAAAAAGGGTGCCTCCTGGGTGATTGGGCCACTTCTGAAGGAAGAAGCAGCCAAATGTGCACCCGCCGCCCAGGCGCTTGGGGTGCCCATGTTGGCACTCACCGCTTGGGAGGGGGTGGTGGATGTGGGAGACCATATCTACCGGGCCTATCCCTCCACCGGGCAGCTCTTGGAGGCGCTCTTACACGAGACGGTGGAAGTGCGGGGAATGAAGCGCTATGCCGCTGTCTACCCCAAAAATCCCTATGGCGAGAACGCCATGGCTGGCTTTGAAGCCGCGCTGAAAGAGCGGGGCTGTACCCTGGTGGCTTCGATTGGCTATGATCCCGCCTCGGTGGACTTTCGGAAGACGGCTACAGCGCTAAAAGCCAAGGATCCAAGCCTGGGCTACGACGCCCTGTTTATTCCCGACGCCTATGCGCGGGTGGCACTGCTGGCCCCCGCCCTGGCCTTTGAAGAGCTGCCCGTTGGGCGCTTCCGCCCGAGGTCTGGCGCAACGCCCATCACGCTGTTGGGCCTGAATGGCTGGGATCACCCTGATCTTCCACGGCGCGGCGGCACCTATGAGCCACCACAACAACAAGTAGTTAGGGATAAAAAATCTCTTCTATTTATATTCATTAAATTTTAAATATTTTACTTGTGAATTAAGACAACAAAATGTTATTTGTAATTAGTTTATCATGAAATCATCAATAATTACAAAGCTCAGAAACTATTTTTTAGCAGGAATAGTCACATTAATACCAATATTTATAACTGTAT
>CAITDR010000067.1 GCA_903891165.1 uncultured Pseudomonadota bacterium | reverse complement strand
CCGAGGTGTTGCAGCGCTGCAACACCTCCTCCGCAAGCCAATCGGCCGCCCCCTCCGACCGGTTATAGATCCCCCTATGCCCGGTCTTCCCATCGCCCTTGGCAGCTCTGACTTCCTCCAGATCCGCGAGGAAGGCACCCTCTATGTGGACAAGAGCGCCTTTATCCTCCGTGTTTTGAAGCCCGGACCCATCGTTCAGCTCTACCCCCGGCCGCGCCGCTTCGGCAAGACCCTGGCGATGAGCGTGCTTCAACATTTTGTAGAGCTGGGACCAGACAAAAGCCGCTACTTTCAGGATCTCGCCGTCTGGCGTGATGACCATACACGCAGCCACTTCCAGTCTTATGCGGTGATCAGCCTGAGCTTCAAGGAAATCAAGCCGCAGTCCTGGGAGGAGATGCGGAGTATGCTGGAGAAGGCGCTGGACGCGGAGATACTCCGGCTCCGATCCTATTGGATCCAGGCGGAAGCCGAGCTGGTAACACGTCTGCGTAACGCGGTTCCAGACGCAGCTACTTTCCGGTTGCTCTTCGCCGCCCTCCATCAGGTCACCGGTCGCCGCGTGCTCCTGCTGATCGACGAATACGACGCACCCCTTCTGCACGCCTGGACCAGCGGCTACTACGACGAATGTGCGGCCTGGTTCCGCATTTTTCTCACCTCCGCCCTCAAGGACAACGTGCACCTGCACCGGGGTGTCCTAACCGGCGTGCTCCGCGTCGCCAAAGAGAGCATGTTCTCTGGCCTCAACAATGTCCAGGTCTACAGCCTCCTCCAGGCCGACGAACCCGAGCCCTTCGGCTTCTCCCAGGAAGAAGTCGATCAACTCTTACAACAGTATGGCCGGGAGGCCGACCGCAACGCCATCCGCGACTGGTACAATGGCTACCGCTTTGGCGACACGACGGTCTACAATCCCTGGTCGCTGCTGTCTGCCCTGGAGAAGCCCAAGGCCCGCCTGCGGCCCTACTGGCTGAACAGCTCGGAGAACCTGATTATCCACCAGCTTTTGCTGGAAAACCCCGATCTGCATCCGCAGATGCGGACGCTTTTTGGCGGCGGCAGCATCGCGGCCCCCGTGGACGAAAGTGTTCCCCTCCGGGCTCTGCACGGTGCAAACATCTGGAGCATGCTTCTGTTTGCCGGCTACCTCACGGCACTGAAGGTGGACTGGGAGGATGAACAGGGGCAGGAGCTGCGGCAGCCTTTGTGTACGATGGCGATTCCAAATAAAGAGGTAAGCCTGATTTGGCAGGAGGTATTTGAGACGTGGCTGCGGCACCGCCAGGCCTCTCTGGAGCCACTGCACCGGGCGATCCTGCAAGGGGACGCGCCGGCGCTGCAAGAGCAGCTCCAGGCGCTGCTCTTGGAGTTTACCAGCAGCCACGACCTGGGAAAACGGCAGGTAGAGGCCTTCTTCCACGCCTTTATGCTCGGGCTTCTGGTGACGATGGATCGTCGCTACCGGGTGCTCTCCAACCCGGAGACCGGCCACGGACGTGCGGACGTGCTGGTGATTCCGCGCCAGCCGGGCCAGGCGGGGGCGGTACTGGAATTCAAGACGTGTGAAGCGGGGAAGTTGGAGGAGGCAGCGGTGCGCGCGCTGGCACAGATCGCGGAAAAACAGTACACGACGGCCCTGCTTTCCGCAGGAGCAAACCCGATTCAGAAGTTTGGGATCGCGGTGGCCGGCAAGGAAGTGGTGGTGCGGGCGGGCTGAGGCAACTGGGCTTGCAGCATGCCCCTGGATTCCATTTTCGCGGCCCCCCCTACTTCACCCCTCCCGGACTCCCCCCCGCCGTAGCACTGCTATCCACCGCCCGGGGCAGCTCCGTGCCCACAATCAACCCCTCCGCCGCCTCCACTGCCGTCATCAGAAGGTCGATCTGGGAGGCCACATCCCCCTCCAGGTTCACGCCCGCCTTTTCCAGGTCTTTCAGGTAGGCATCCGTGTTGTTTTCACTCGGCGGCGTCAGCTTGTTGACCGCCGCTTTCACCGTCATACTTCCGTACTTATTCAGGTACAAGCTCCGCTGAGCCGCACGTCCCTCCGCAAGGGTGGCAAAGGCGGCAAAAGTGCCCACCCCGCCGGTGACCGTGCCGATCTTGGTGGAGGCATCCCGGAGATTGCCGGGGTTGTTACAGCGCCATGCCAGAGAGCCGCCCACCTTCACCACATCTTGGTAGGCCACATAACGACGCCACTGGGAGGGCGTCTTTTTGGCCGCCTCATTCACCGCTGCGATCGTGGCCGCGTTCAGCGGACCACCGGCCAGGATGGTACCACTGATGTTCAGCTTGGGAGGGATGTTTTTGGCGAGATCCTGGTTGCTCTGCCCGCCCTTGGCGCCTTTGCTGCCGCCTCCCTGCTGCGGGCCGACCTGGGGGCCCTGCTGTTGGTTGCCCTGCTGCTGGGGGGCGACCTGCTGCTGGGGGGCGACCTGCTGACCCTGTCCGTTGCCCATTGGCACCTCAGCCCGATCCTACCCGATCCAGCGGTTGAAGTAAAGAAAAGGCTCCCCCTGCTAACGGCGACCAGCGAAAGAGCGGCGCGGCCAAACCCCGCCGGATCACCCGGCCCGCCTCACCGGGCTATGTTCCGGCGGCGGGTCCCTCCGGCCCCGCCGGGAAACAGGAATGCTGCTTTTTGCTCTTCTGGCTTGTGTACCAACCACCCTCAAAGAAGTTCCGGAGGACTCCGCAGAAAAAAGCTGGCCACCCCCACCCTCGGCCTACGACTGCAGCGCCGGAGCACCCCCGGAGCGCTGGTTGAGCCGCGATCCCGCCTGTGCCACTGACCGATCCTGTCCAGACACTCTGGTCAGCGCCCACCGCGGCGCCGGAGGCCAATTAGGCGTGATTGCACCGGAAGATACCGTGCAGGCCGTCTGGGCCGCCATCGCCTATGGCCTGGACTTTGTGGAGACCGACCCGCGCCCCACCGCCGACGGCCACCTGGTCAACCTGCACGACACCAGCCTGGACCGCACCACCAACGGAAGTGGCGAAGCCGAAGCGATGACCCTCGCCGAAATCCAGAGCTTTGCCGTGGATAGTAGCCTATACCCCGGAGACTACTCCTGCACCGTAGTGCCCACCCTGGAGCAGATCCTCGAAGCCGCCCGGGGGCGGGTGCATGTGCTGGTGGACGCCAACAAGACCGACCGCGTGGACCTGCTCGTGGAGGCCATCGTAAGCACCGACACGCTCGAATGGGCGATCTTTGATACCTCCAGCGTGGAGAAAATCGATCAGGCCCTCAGTATCGAGCCTTCTCTGCACACGATGATCCGGGTGGGCAACGTGGAAGATCTGAACAGCCAGCTCGCCCATTTTGCCGATCATCCGCCGGTGATCGTGGAGGTGGACAACAGCAGCATCGAGCTGAACAGTGCCACCCTGGCCGCCGGGCACCGACCGCTCACCGACGTTTTTGTGCAGGATGCGCAGGCAGCCGGGAGCGGGAATTTGGAGGTCTACGGCGAAGTTCTCGACGAAGGGGTGCGGATTCCCCAGACGGATCGGCCCGACCTGCTCTTGCCTTACCTGTGGGACCGATAGGCGCGGGCCGGCCCCACGCGCACAGGTTAACCTCGCCGCCTCTTTGGAGAGTCCATGCCCACCCTTCGCCTCAGCTACTTCGACGGCCCCGGCCGCGCCGAACCCATCCGCATCGCGCTGCGTATCAGCGGCATTCCTTTCGAGGATCACCGCCTCAAGTTCCCGGAATTTGCTCAACTGCGCGCCAGCGGAGCCTTCCCGCTCGGCTCCGTCCCCGTACTCGAAGTCGATGGCCTCCGTATCGCCCAGACGGCCTCGATTCTGCGCTATGTCGCACGGATTGGCAACACGACGCTCTACCCCACAGACCCGCTGGCCGCCCTGCTGGTAGACAGCGCGCTGGACAGCCTCAACGACACCCTCTCCGGGGCGATGTTGCCCAGCCTGTTTGAGCGCGATCCACAGAAAAAGCTGGCGATGCGCGCCGAGCTGGCCGCCGGGCCGATGGCGCGGGTCTTCGGCTACCTCGAAAGCCTGCTCGAACATTCCGGCGGGCCCTTTGTGGCCGGTGCAACCATGTCGATCGCCGATCTGGTGCTCGCCGCGCAGGTACTCCAGATCCGCAGTGGCACCCTGGACGGGCTCTCCGGCGAAAATCTGGCGCCCTATCCTCGGGTTTCCGCAGTGGCCGAGGCCTATCTGGCCGATCCTCGGGTGGTGGCGTTGGGCAAAAAATAGCGGTAAACTCAAGGATTCCCGCGGCGGGGTGGAGATAAGCCTACTATTTCGGACACCCCGCAAGGCCGGTGGGCCAGAGGCCCAGCGGCCTTTTGGCTGGCACCCTGGCTGGTCAGGCTGCCAAACACAGCCGCAAGCCGCCGCCACACCCCGACTTTTTCAACTCTATCGACGTCGATAGAGTTCAAAAGCTCCTGGCCCCTTTCGTGGAGGGTTGATGTGCGGTTGCGCGGGGCGGCTCCGTGCGCCTGAAGCTGTGCTACGATGCCGCGCATGAACCTGCGTCCCCTCCTGCTCCTCCTCCCCCTTCTGGCCCCTCTCCCGGCGCAGGCCCATGGGCTCTGGGGCCACATCCATGTCACCGGCTGGGCCGCCGAAAATATGCCGGATGACGAGCTGCGGGAATTTCTGCTTGAACCAGAGGTTTTTAACGCGCTGATCTTTGGGGCCACCTTCACCGATACCGGCTACTCCATCGACGACCCGGCCTCCCGTGCCTACTCCGAACATACCCATTGGGAGCCCTTTATCCAGGACTATGTGGAGTGGATCCGGGTGAATGACCCGCCGCCCTGGAACAGCCTGGAGTCACGCAAGCGGGTGGCTTTTTTGATGGGCTGCGGCTCCCACGGCCTCCAGGACGAGATTTTTGACACCCTCTTTTTGGCCCAGGCCGAGGTCCACGACGGGGTGGGCCAGGAGGCCACCGATCCCGGTACCGACGGTTTTCTGGCCCTGGACGACTATCTCCGCTTTACCCCGCAGCAGGATATCCCCATGGAGACCCTGCTTCAACTGTATGAAGTCTTGGACGAGGAGGTCACCGAAGAGGTGATCCAGCGGGCCGTGGATCTGGTGACCGGCGTGTACATCAACGATACGGTCGGCCATGTCGTCGCCGAAGACCTGGGCAATCGCTACGCCGAGCAGATCCCCTGGACCCGGGAGCACTACCTGGATGCCGAGCTACCTGGCAGCTTGCAGGCCGAGATCTACCCCACCCTGCACTACCAGCAGGCGCTGTGGGCACGCCTGCACGACGGCCTCTCTGCCGACGAAGTTACCGTCTATGCCTACCCGGAATCGCCCCGTCGTCTCTTGGGTGCGTTGGCGACTACCCCAGATAGCTGGTTGAGTGTAGTTTTTGGCGTGGGCGTACGCTACGAGGAGGATCTTCTGGAGCTGCGGGATGCCGAGGGCAGCCTGGTACCGACCACCATGGGAAACAGCCGTTGGGGGCCCACTTTCCCGCGTATCGTCCGGCTGATGCCCGCACAGGATCTACAGCCCGGCGGCTGGTACACCCTTCGGCTTCGCGCCGGGGTGGAAACCATCGACGGGCAGCAGAGTGACCAGCCCTGGGAGCTGGAATTCCAGGTGGAATGCGACAGCTCAACCACGGGATCCTGCGAGGATCTGGGCGACATTCCCGAGGCCCGCACCGACGGGAAGCTGGAAGAGACCGAGGACAGTGGGAAGGTCGAGCCGGAGGCCTGCGGCTGTAGCAGCGGTGGTGACCTTTCGTGGGGACTGGGGCTGTTCGGGCTGGGGGCGCTGAGGCGGAAGCGCCGCGTCTGAGATCCTGCTTTGCTCCGACTGAACAAGAGCGGGTTAGAGGCCACCCATCATCGGTGAGCCTTGCGGATCCTCTGGGCACAAGAACAACTCCAGCACTACCTGACCTGCGTACAGGCCGAGGCGGGTTCTATCGTGCTGGCCGCCACCATCGGTGCCACCCTCAGCCTGATTTTTCGCCTTCAACGTCCTCTCCTCCGATGGCTGCCCGGCCTTCTGGTGGCGCTGGCGCTGGTGGGCGGACTCTACCGGGCGGTCGGACAAGCATCACTCTTTGACGATGCCTACGTCAGCCTCCGCTATGCAAAAAACATGATAGAAGGCCAAGGACTGGTGTGGAATCTCGGCGAGCGGGTCGAGGGCTACACCAACTTTTTGTGGCTGATGATGCTGGCCGGCGCCTCCTGGATCAGCGGCGCCGAGCTGCCGCTGGTGGCACTGCTGGCCTGTCTGGCCGCCTATGCCGCCACTGTCCTGGTCATGGCGCGCGTGGAAAGCCGTCTTTTTGGCAGCGGAATTCCGGTGGCCACCCTGCTCTACGCCCTTCAGAACACGAGTCTGGATTACGCCACCTCTGGCCTGGAGACCGGCTTCTCCACCCTCTGTGTACTGTTGGGTGCCTACACACTCACACAATCATATAACAGTTCTGCCAAGGCCGGGGCATGGTTTATCCTTGGCACTTTCTGCAGGCCCGACCTGGGGATCTTCTGGGTGGCGGGTGGTCTGGCCTGGGGCCTCCGGGAGCGGCACAAGCCCGGCCTTCGCGCCGGATTCTACGCCTACTCCGCTACTTTCCTCCCCTATGCCCTCTATCTCTTGTGGAAGCTCAGCTACTACGGGTCGTTGCTCCCCAACACCTACTACGCCAAATCTGCCAACCTTTGGTATCTGGAGCAGGGTGCGATCTACGCACTTTCTTTTTTGTTGGGTTCTCACCTTTGGCTGATGGTACCCTTGATCCTGCGCGGCATGGTCAGGCCCGGTGGTGATCCCGCCAAACAGACCCTCGCTATCTTTTCCGCCATTGCCGTGCCAACCTATAGCTTCTATGTGCTCAAGGTCGGCGGCGATTTTATGTATGGACGCTTCTTCTTGGTCCTGCTCCCCTGCCTGCTTCTATTGGCGCGTGCAGGAATTCCGACGATGTTAAGCTGGCAAAAGGTGGCCGCGACCACCTTGCTGGCCAGCACCCTGGGCGGCGTGAACATCGTGCCTGAAGGCGGAAAATGGTACATCAGCGACGAGGCGCGGGTCTACCCCGTGCTCCGGTGGTGGCCCCGGGTAGAGGTCGATCACCCCAACTGGAGAACCGGGATCAACCTCCATACATTCCTGAGCAGCCGAGGTATCCGACCTGTGATCGCCACCTCCGGCATCGGGATGGTGGGCTACTACTCCGAGCTGAAGGTCATCGATCTGCTGGGCCTGACCGACGCCCGGATCGCCCATATGCCGGTCGCGGAGCGGGGTATTCCCGGACACGAAAAGCGCCCGCCAAGGGGCTATCTGGCCAAGCGAAAGGTACAGCTCTTCCGATGGACCGAGTATCAACCGGCACGCTGGCTCTCCAGCACGGCCATAGACCTGGGGGTGGAAGGGCAGTACACCTCCTGGCGATTCTATACCTACAACAAAGATTTTGCCCATCAGCTCCAAAACCAGGCCCCCGAGCTGCAATTCAAGCCCTTTGAGCCCATCCTGGACCGCTGGCTCTCCGGCCGCCATCCTGCAGATGCGGTTCAACTTAAAGAGGACTCAGACTTCTTTGACCAATACTACTTCTGCTGTAACGACGATCCCGAGCGGAAGGCCGAGGTGGCGGCGGTGCTGGCGGCCGCAGACCCATGAGGAGTGAATGGGCATTCATTCAGGGCGCAGCCGGCACCTTCCCCGCAGCCCCCCCCGCCAACTCCGCCACCCGCGCGTCAAAAGCGCCCACCAACTTGGGCAGGGTCCGCGTCACCGCCCAGCTCACAAAGGAGCTGGGTACCATGTCCGCGTTCACCCACACCTGGTAGGCCACCACCGACCCCCCCCCGGCCAGCGCCCGGACGGTCCAGCCGCCGTAGCCACGCTCCTGCCAAGGGGAACCATCGTCCCAAGCCTTCACCTTCTCCCGGAATTCCTCTATATTTCCGGCATACCAACAGGTGCGCAACACATCGTCGTTCATCTCCAGCCATCGGATCCGGGGAATCACCTGCCGCCGGATCGTGAAGGTACCCAGTACCGAAATCCCCGTCCGCTGATAAAAATCGGTCCCCTGGATACGCTCCACCCGCTCGGTGCCCAGCTCCTTGGGGTGCCACTCGTCCTGCAGCTCGGGGTGCTCCAGCACCCGCTGCCAGTCGCGTGGCGACGACGGGCTACGAAAAGTAACCTGTGCACCCACATAGTTTGCGCCCCCAGCACTACCGGTTGTGGTCCGGATCGTCTGCTCGGCCGGAGGCTCGGTGGGCGTCTGGAAGCGCGACAGCAGCGCACTTTCGCAGGCCAGGCTGACAGGGATCATCATCAACAGCATCTTCTCCTCCTATACCACCGCTGCCCTCAAATCCACTTCCAAAAATGTCTCCGGTCTTCCCCGGCGGAGACCAAAAGCGCTACACTGAGTGTGGGAGCGCCCATGCAGCAGACCCGCACCAGCCAGACCCCCTCCCCCAAGACCCCCGAGACGAAGCAACAGTCCCCTGCGCGCTCCAAAGCCGGGCGTTTTGGCAATCATTTTGTGCAACAGGCGGTGGACGGGCGCCTGCCACCCAAGGTGCAGGAGTGGATGGAACGCTCCTTTGGTGCCGATTTTTCCTCGATCCGGGTGGTAGAGGATGCGGCGGCGGCCGAACATGGCGGCCGGGCGGTGGCGCAGGGAGAAACCCTCCATTTTGCACCGGGGCAGCTCGATTTTGAGTCGGAGGAGGGTCTGGCGCGCCTGGGCGAGGAGCTGGCGCACGTCTTACAGCAGCGCGGGGGTCGAGCCGGGGATCGCCAACCGGGCAAGGGGCAGGGCGTCGGCGGCAGTGCCCAGCTGGAGCAGGAGGCCAAGTCCAAAGGAAAACAGGCGGCCAAGGGAGAGAAGGTAGGCGATGCGGGACCGGCGGGGCAGACGCAGGCCTCTGGCCGTGCCGCCCAGACCGACGCCGAGCTGACCGACCGCCAGCTCTCTGCCGCCCGCGAATGGGCCACCACCGAGCACCTGGGCAGCGAAGCCATACGCTCGCTACAAGGCGCCTTAAGCGTCGAGGCCAGCGGCAGCTACAACGAGGCCACCATCCGCGCCGTCTATGCGCGGCAGCGCTCCTGGAACCCACGCGGGACCGTCGAAGATCCCGGCAAGGCGACGCGGGCCGTCTTCCAGCGCCTCGGCCTGATCTTCACCAATGACATAAACCCCGCCGCGGTGACAGACCCGCTGCTCCAGCAGATCCAGCAGCGCTTCCCGCAGGGGATCACCGTGGCCATCGTCCCCAACTTCGACCAGGGTGTATCGGGGCGTAGTGAATTTGCCGCTCAGGCGAATATTTTTGCGCAGAACCAGGGCTCGGTGGGGCTGGCCAATGGCAGCATTTCCCTGGGTGCACCCGTGGTGATCCGGGAACTGGGCGACGTGGTGGAGGCTATCCAGAGTATCCACCGGGGGCTTTTGGAGCGCTGGCGGGGTGCAGGCCAGACCGACACCAGCGCTCCTCCTCCGGCCTGGACAAGGATCAAAAATCTGGCGCTCTTTTCCCATGGCGAGTCCTGGGGCGCCGGCATGAACCACAACAACGACTTCAGCCGCGACGGGATGCACAACAGCACACGCGGGGCCAATCCCTCCAATATCGAGGCTTTTGCCCGCGGTGTTTCGGGTGCGGTCACCGCCGATGTGCGGGTGCAGCTCTTCGCCTGCTCCACCGGTGCGGACGACGGCCGCAGCTCCTACGAGGAGTGGCAGCGCCCCGGAGAAAATGCGCGGGGAGGCGGCAATTCGATGGGTGCCTCCCTGGCCACAGCGATGGGCCCGCAAGCCTCGGTCTACGCCCACACCACCGTCGGCCACACCACCGAGAACTACGCGGCGCGGGTCTTTGGCCAGGAAGCCGGCGCGGGAATGGGGGGTGCCCACGTTTTTGATACGATGTACCCCAGTCGTTTTGTCACCTCCGAGCTGGGCCGTCTCTTCCCCGACCTTACCGATGCGGAGAAAGAGACCCGTCGTGACAGCATGCGCAGTCAGATGTGGGCACATTTCAAGGATGCGGTCCTGGGAGAGCACAACCGGACCGACAAACAGAAGCGCTTTTCCCGACCCATGGGTCAGGAAATTTTTGTAGATCCCAACGGCGCAAGAGAGCTGTTGCACAACGACTGGACCCAGAATTGGATCCCCTCTCGCATCCAGAATGTGGTAGCTCCTCGGCGGCGTTAAGATTAGAACGCGGCTCGCCTCTTGTAGAGCCTGCCCATGGTCATCCTCCTCCTTCTTAGCTGCGGCCCCTCCCTCACAGCCCTGCACCTTCCCGGAAGCCCGCTGGAGGCCGAGCTTGGAGAACAGTGGATCTTCGCCCGATCCTCCGAGGGAGAGTAAAGCCCGCTCCTGAATTTTCGCGGCTGGTCTGCCGATGGGCGCTGGCAGGATTTTCAGGTGGAGGGGCTCGACGAGGTGGCCTGTCCGTCGGATCTTCCCCTGGCCGCGGCCTGCACCCGGCGCGCCGAACGCTGGAGTGCTGAGCTGGTGGAATGGGCAATCCTTCGCGATCAAGGCCTACAACAGGGCTGGACGCTGAGCGATCCTGGCCTTCCGACCCAGCAGATCGAGCTGCGGGTGGCGGTAGAGGATGGCCAGGCCCGCCTGGACGGGGGGGGTGATCTGGCTGGAAGCCGACGACGGGAGCACCTGGAACTATGCCGGGTTGAAGGCATGGGATGCGCGTGGAAGAGAGCTGCCCGCCGAGCTGGGGCTCCGTGGCGGCGACATCCGCCTCTGGGTGGAAACGATAGGTGCTACCTGGCTAATCACGGTGGACCCTGTCCTCACGTCTGCCTCCACCACCCTGACCGGCACCGCAAGCAGCTCCTTTGGCTACAGCATGGCGAGCGCCGACGTGAACGGCGACGGCTACGACGATGCGATCATCGGCGCCTACACCCTGAACAGTACCAACGGCGGCTTCTACGTCTACCATGGCTCCTCCACGGGCCTGGCCAGTGCCGCATCCCTCACGGTCACCAGTGCCACCTATGACGGACTGGGCTACGACGTGGAGGGCGTGGGCGACCTGAACGGCGACGGCTACGAGGACGTGGCGGTGGTCGGCCCCTACTACAACAGCTCCAGCGGAAAGGCGATCGTCTACTACGGAAGTGCGACCGGACTTTCTACGGCAAACACCACCACCATCACGCCCTCCGACGTCGTCTCCGTCGGCCGGTTGGGCGACGTCAACGGCGACGGCTACGACGATCTGGGACTCGGGGGCACCTCCGGTTCGGGTGGTGCTCTGGTCTACCACGGCAGCAGTAGGGGCGTTCCTACCGCCTATAACGGCTATACCATCGGGAGAGCCTGGGAAGACTACGCCGCGCTGGTCCTCGGGGCGGACGTCAACGGCGACGGCTACTCCGACATGATCGTCGGCGCACCCGACACCTCCTACACCAGCTTCGGCTCCAATGGTCGAGTGTATATCTACCGTGGAAGTGCAAACGGGATTGGCAGCAACGCGATCCCGACAACAACGCTGTCCGGGAACACCGGCTTTGTGGGCTTGGGGGCAGCCCTACAGAGCCTTGGCGACGTAAATGGAGACGGCTACGATGATGTGTTGGTGGGCGCCAACCCCACCAGCTACTACGGAAATTATCTTACGATCAACCTGGGTTCTTCGGCTGGGTTGAGCAGCAACAGTGCTGGTCTCTACAGCGGCACGGTCGGCGACTACTACGGCCAGGGTCTCGCCGCCGGTGACTTTGACGGGGATGGCGACCCCGATCTGGCCATCGGCGCCCGTGGTCAGAACGGAGGAAGAGGCAATGTCTATACCTTTTCTTCCTCCTCCGCTGGCATGAGCACTGCTGCAGACACGACGCTGACCGTGAGCAGCACCACCACCGGTCTGGGCCGAACCTTGGCCGCCGGGGACTTCAACGGCGACGGGAGCGACGACCTGCTGGTCGCCGATAACAACGTGACCGTCGCTGTGTACGCTGGCTACGGGGATGCCGATGGAGACGGCTACAACTCTGCAGGCAGCGGCAGCCTGGACTGTGACGACAGCGACCCCTCCGTACATCCCGGCGCTGCCGACACCGACGCCGACGGCATCGACTCCAACTGCGACGGCAGCGAGCGTTGTTATGGCGATGCCGACGGCGATGGCTACCGCACCAGCACGCTAAGCAGCTCCGCCGACGGCGACTGCAGCGATGCGGGCGAGGCCCTGGCCAGCGCCCCCAGCGGCGACTGTAACGACGGAAACACCACGATCTACCCCGGCGCCGTCGAGGATGCCGACAACGTGGACACCGACTGCGACGGCACGGAGTTGTGCTTTGGCGATGCCGACGGCGATGGCTACCGCGACAATACGCTGAGCAGCTCCGCCGACGCCGACTGCTCCGATGCGGGCGAGGCCCTGGCCACCGTCCCCAGCGGCGACTGCGACGACAACAACTCAGCAATTTCTCCGGGTGCAACCGAGGTGGTGGCCGACGGCATCGACGCCGACTGCGACGGCCAGGAGTCCTGCTACGCGGACGTGGACGGCGACGGCTACCGCACCGACACGGCCGCCGCCTCCGCCGACACGGACTGCAGCGATTTGGGCGAAGCCAACGCTAGCCTGAGTGGTGGGGACTGCAACGACAACAGCTCCGGCATCAACCCCGGCATGATCGACAGCCCTGCCGACGGGGTAGACGCCAATTGTGACGGTATCGAGCAGTGCTACTCGGATGTGGATGCCGACGGCTACCATGACGACATTCTGGTAGCGGGGGATACCGATTGCTCCGATCCTGGCGAGGCCACCGCGGCTATCCAAGGCGGTGACTGTGACGACGCCGAAGGCACGATCAACCCAGGCGCAACCAAGCTTACCGGCGATGGGATCGACGCCGACTGTGACGGAGACGAGCACTGCTACGCCGACACCGACAACGACGGCTACCGCAGCGACGAAGTGATTGTATCCTCTGATACAGACTGTACCGATTCGGGAGAGGCGCTCAGCAGTGTGCCCGATGGCGACTGTGACAACTCCCAGGCCGATGCCTATCCGGGTGGAACAGAGCTGCCTGCCGACGGCATCGACGGGGACTGCGACGGGACCGAGCTGTGCTTTGTAGACGCCGATGCCGACGGCTACCGCACCGAGCAGACGACCACTTCCAGCGATGGCGACTGTGAAGACGAGGGAGAAGCGGTCACCTTGACTCCCGCAGACGACTGCAACGACGACGACAAGGCCTCCAACCCCGGCGCCACCGAGATCTGCGACAACAACGTGGACGAAGACTGCGATGGGAAGCTGGACAACGGCTGCAGCGGCGGTACCGACGACAGCGGCAGCGGTACCGACGACAGCGGCAAGGACACCGGCCCCAAAGATGACCGGGACAAAGGCCTCTTTGGCTGCTCCTCCACCTCCTCCCCCCCTGCGTCGGCCGCCCTGCTCTTGAGTGGCCTGCTGCTCGCCCGCCGCCGTCGGCAGTCCTAGAAGGATAGCAACATGAACAGCTTGATTCTGGCTTTTGCACTTCATGCTCCCGCCGCATGGGCGGGCGACCTGGAGATCCGCTCCACCGGCCCGGCCGTGATGGTCATGCGCGGGAACAGTGTGGCGGGCACCACCCCGCTGCTGCTGAAAGATCTGCCCGAAGGGGCGATCGAGCTGGGTTTTCGGGAGACGCCGCTGGGTGCCACTGTCTTCAGCCAGAAGGTGCAGGTGCCCGCTACCGGCACGGTGGCCCTGGAGGTCAACCTTCCGCAGCGAACCGCGATCATCGCCGCAGCGACCGCACCCGTCGCCGTGGCTCCCGCCGCGACTCCCGCGCCCGCCACCGCAGCGGCCCCCGCCGCTCCGCCCGCACCGGCCAAGCCCGCCGGAGACATCTACGTCACCTCCACCCCACCCGGAGCGGCGATCTGGCTGGATGGCAAGGACAGCGGCATGGTGACCCCAAACATGATCCGGGGCGTCGATCCAGGCAAACATCTGGTACAGGTGCGTACAGAGTGTACCCGGGCCCAGATCGAGCTGACCGTCGCCAACGGGGTGATCGCGCGGGCCTAGCTGGTACCGGAAGCGGGGAAAGGGGAGATCAAAGTGGGCAAAGGGCCCTAAGGAAGTATGGTTTTTGTCGACGGCGTGCAGGCCGGAAAGGCCCCCGGGCAGCTTCCGGGATCTGAGCTGCGGCGAGCACACCGTGGCCATCCGGGCCCCCGGCTACCTGGAGCAGAGCAGCACCGTCAAGCTCCCCGCATTTGAGACGCTCACCGTCGAAGTCACCCTGAAGAAAGAAGAGTTTGGCACGCTGGTGGTGGACATCACTCCGCTGGAGGCCAGTGTAAAAGTGGATGGCATCGACGTGGGCGTCGGCCCCCGCAGCATCGAGCGCATCGCCACCGGGCCGCACACGGTGGAGGGCAGCTCCAACGGCTACCACCCCATGACCCTGGATCTGACCGTAGAGCCCGATCAGGTGGCCCGGGCCAACCTGAGCCTGATCCCACTCTCGCAGAGTCTGGAGCCACCAACGCCCAAAAAAGAGGCCGGTCCCGTCGCCCGTATTGTGCTGAACAGTGCGGTGAGCCTGCTGGGGCTGGGCAGCACCGGCTTCGGTGTGGCTCGGTTTGCCGGCGCTTCTGCTGCCTTCCAGGACTACCAGACGGTATCCTCCAGCGTAGAAGCCGAGCGGATCTACGCCGAAGAAGTGGTGCCCATGCGTACGCAGGCCTACATCTTCGGCGGGACAGGCATCGCGCTGTTGGGCGGCTCGGCCGCACTCTGGGCCACGACCAAGTTCTGATTGTCAGAGCTGCGGTCAACGACCGTCACCCGATGTCAACGCAGCGAATGAAGGGGAATGGCCAACGTCTGAAGGATGGAGGTAAGAATGTTCACCACCATCCCCGCAAAGCCCACCTTCCCCCTCGTTCTTCTTGCTGCTGCCCTGTTGTCCGGCTGCACCACCGCCGAGAGTTTTGATAGCCGGAGCTTCGCGGCCGATGACATCCGTGCAGCGAACGTATTCCTGGAAAAAGGCGCCCTTTCCATCCAAGGGGATGCGAATGATGTTGCGATGGTGGAGGCACGGGTCTACGGCTACGCCGGGAAGGAGGAGGTGGCGACCCGGAACCACGACGGGGTACGCTGGGCGGCCGACGTGCAGAGTGGCGTGCTGACGGTGAATGGCGGTTCAGAATACGAACGTGCCGGGGTAGACCTGGATCTTTCGGTTCCGAAGCACACCGAAGTGCTGGTAGAGGCCGAGGGCGACGTGGATCTCTCCGGTCTCGAGGGCCTGATCATCGCCAGCGGTGGCCACATCGACCTGCAAAACAGCTGGGGGAATATCCAGCTTTCTGCAGACGGCAGCATCCATGCCGAGGACGTAGGCGGCGACCTGCTCTTTGCCGCCGACGGCTCCATGGACGTGGCACTGCTGCCCTTGGACGGGGACCGGATCGAGCTGCTTTCCGGGGCGGGCGGGGTGGAGTTGGAGCTGCCCTTTGGGGTTCCGGTGGACCTGGAGATCTGGGGGGATCCCGAGTACGACGTGATCGTCGAGGATCTGGGCTTCGGCCGGGTGGCCACCGCACCGGGCTTCTTCAGCGGCGTGGCCGGGCCGGGCAGCGTGCGGGTGGAGGTGGTCGCGGTGGGCGGGCCGGTGCATGTGCGGGGGAGCTGGTAGAGGGGGAGGAGGAGGCGAAATTCTACAGGACCCTCTTCCCGGTGCCGTAATTGTGTGTACGCTGCGCCGTGAAGGGATCTCCCGATGTTTGTATTTCTGTTCCTCGCCTGCCTCCAGCCCCCAGAAGTGCCCAAAACCGACTGTGGCGGTCCGCAAAGCTACGTGGATGCCGACGGAGACGGCTACGGACTGGCTCCCGCCTGCGGCACCGGACCGGGTCTGGTCTCCCGGGGCGGAGACTGCGATGACGAAGACGCCTCCTCCTCCCCCATCGGAACCGAGAGCTGCACCCCCGGCGACGAAGACTGCGACGGCCTGGAGGGCGACGCCGACCCCTCCACCGCTGACTTCTCTGCCTTTTACACGGATACCGACGGCGACGGCTATGGCGCGGGTGCAGCCCTCTCCGCCTGCGCGGCCCCGACTGGCTCTGTAGCAGAAAATACAGACTGCAACGACCAGGACGCCGCCGCCTCCCCAAGCGGCACCGAGGTCTGCACCCCCGGCGACGAAGACTGCGACGGCCTGGAGGGTGACAGCGACCCCTCCACCGCTGACTTCTCTCCCTTCTACGCCGATACGGACGGCGACGGCTACGGTGCCGGGGCGCCCCTCCTCGCCTGCGCCGCCCCCTCCGGATACGTAGCAGAAAATACAGACTGCGACGACCTGGACGCTGCCTCCTCCCCCACCGGCACCGAGGTCTGCGCCGCTGGCGACGAAGACTGCGACAGCCTGGAGGGTGACAGCGACCCCTCCACCGCTGACTTCTCTCCCTTCTACGCCGATACGGATGGGGACGGCTACGGTGCCGGGGTGCCCCTCCTCGCCTGCGCCGCCCCCTCCGGATACGTAGCAGAAAATACAGACTGCAACGACCAGGACGCCGCCGCCTCCCCCGCCGGCACCGAGGTCTGCGCCCCCGGCGACGAAGACTGCGATGGCCTGGAGGGAGACTCCGACCCCTCCACCACCGATTTTTCTACTTTCTACCTGGACGGAGACGGGGACGGCTATGGCAGCCGCACCGCCACCCGTAGCTGCACCGCCCCGTCGGGCTATGTCACCGATTCCACAGATTGCAACGACTTTCTCTCCTACGTCAACCCGGGCGCCGACGAAGTCTGCAACTACGGCGACGAAGACTGCGATGGGCTTTGGGGAGAGGACGACCCCTCAGTGGTCGATCTTGTGGCTTTCTACGCCGATAGCGACGGGGACGGCTTCGGCGCCGGAGCCGCCACCTATGCCTGCACCGCCCCCGCCGCCTTCCTGACAGACGCGACGGACTGTGACGACAGCCGGAGCGACATACATCCCCGCGCTCGGGAAAGCTGCCTGGCCGGTGACGAAGACTGCGACGGCTTGGAAGGTGAGGCTGACCCCAGCTTATCCGCAGATCTGCAGACCTTCTACTATGACAGCGATGGCGACGGCTACGGCATGACGGCGGTCCTGGGCTGTGCTCCGACCCAAACCAACGTGGTGGCCGATGGCGACTGCAACGAGTACCACCCCGGCGTCCACCCCGGAGCGGAGGAACGTTGCAACTTTATGGACGACAACTGTGACGGCCTGACCGACGACGACGACCCGGCTCTGGTCGGCAGGTACAGTCTCTATCCCGACGCCGATGGGGATTTTTATGGGGAAGAAGGTTCCGTTCCTATTCAGGCCTGCACCGTCTGGACCGGCTACTGGATCACCGACGACGACTGCGACGATAGCAGCAGCTCCTTCCACCCCGGTGCCGCCGACCGCTGCGACGGTCTGGACCAGGACTGCTCCGGGGTCGCCGACGATAATTCCCTCTACTACCGAAGTTTTTTCCTGGACAGCGATGGAGACGGCTACGGAGACCCCGCCGTGCCAGTGCGCGCCTGCACACCAACCGGGGCCACATACAATAATCAGGATTGCGACGACAGCGATGCGACGATCAGCCCTGTTGCTATCGAGTATTGTGACGGCATTGACCAGAATTGCAATGGCACTCCCGATGACAGCCCCTTCTATTCCCGCTGGTGGGAGGACGCTGACGGAGACGGCGACGGCAATGCCGCCACCCTGCTTTTCACCTGCACCCCTCCTGCTGGCTACGTGCAGCGCAATTCTGACTGCGACGATAGCGACCCCAGCCGATACGACCAAGCCACGGAGATCTGCGACGGTATCGACCAAGACTGCGACGGCCTCATCGACGAGAACCCCCACGACTGGTGGTTTCAGGACAACGACGGCGACGGCCACGGTGAATCGTCCACCATCCTCTTTGCGTGTACCGCTCCGGCCGGCTATGTCGCCTCTAACGGTGACTGCGACGACAGCGACCCGACGCGCTACACCGGTGCCCCAGAGACCTGCGACGGTGTGGACAATAACTGCAATTCATATATTGACGAAGCAACGAGTGATGCGCCAACCTGGTACCATGACCGGGATGGGGACGGCTATGGGTGGGACTGGGCCGGGCTGGCCTGTACCCCCACCGACCCCACCTGGGTAGACAACCAGGACGACTGCGACGATCAGGACGTTGCCATCCACCCAGCGGCAACAGAAAGCTGCGACGGGCGCGACAATGACTGCGACGGCGCCGGAGATCTGTGTCTGGCAACCGGAGAAATCAGCGCATGGGCTTCCTGGCCCCTTCCAGGGGATCCGTGGAGCACCGTCGTGATCCAGGATGAAACCGGGGACGGGGTGGTGGAGGTGGTGATGGCGACCACCGCCAGCAGCAGCGGGAGCCTGTGGGTGTTCGACGGCGGTGGGCTCCCCAACGGACTCTCCGGGCTGCGAAGCTGGAGTGCATCCACCTGGCTTTTGCCGCAGCCCGCCGTGACGGACTACGATGCGGACGGTGCCGAGGAGTTGGCGATCCTGGCCTATGACAGCGTCAACGACAGCGAAACCTTCCTGCTGGTGTCCGCCACCCTCGCCGACGGTGCGGACCCCACCGCGCAGCCCTGGATCCGCTTCCAGGCAGGCACGGGAGAGGAGTGGCTGGGCTGGGGAGCACAAACCGGGGACTACGATGGGGACGGCGTAGCGGAGCTGGCGCTTCCTGCCCTCTCCGCCGAGACCGCGTGGATCTTTGCGCCCGGGTCGGGAGGGATCCTGACCACATCGGATGCTGTGGCCGAAATCAGCGGCATCGGCGCTTGGGTTCTCTCGGCGGGGCTGGATCAGGACGGCGACGGGATGGATGAGCTTTGGTTGGAGGACTACACGGACCTGCGCCGCCTCCCAGGGCCGATCAGTGGCTCGGTAGACCGAACGGCCACGGACATACACATCACCGGGCTGCACACAACTCCCGAGTTTGATGGTGGTGATCTGGACGGTGATGGTCTTCCGGAGCTGGTGGTCGCCGACTATGAACAGGTCTACATCCTCCCCGGACAGCCCTCGTCAGGCGAGCTCTCCACGGTGGCGACCGTCCGCATCGATCTGGAGGGCTACAGCAGCAATCCCCTCCCCGCTCTCGGTGACTTCGACGGGGATGGCCAGACCGATCTGGCGTTGGGACTTAACGGCGTGGACCAGCAGGCCGAGGATGGAGGGCAGATCCTGTTTTTCAACGGTGCCCTCTCAGGAAGTCTGCTTCGGCGCGATGCCACCACTGCATACAGCGGCACCACCCCCTCCGGCCATGCCGGAACCATCCTGCTACCGGTGGACCTCGATCTGGACCCGAACATGGATCTGGTGAGCACGGAAGGCCAGAGCCTGTTGTTGATTTCCGGTGCTGATCTGCCCTAATAACCATTAATTATTGACCTGTCAAGAACAGCTCACCCCGGCTCCAACACCACCAGCTCAGGACGGCATCCAAAGCGGAGGCGGGGCGCATCCCGGCGCTCCATGCCGATGCCGCGCGACACTACCAGCGTAGCCCCATTGGGCAAAAGATTCACCCCGGCCGCCCATTTTCGGGGCACCTGGGACATGGTGATCAGCGGCCCGATCCCCGGCAGGCGCACCTGCCCACCGTGTGTATGCCCGGCTACAATCAGGTCCGCAGGCGGATTGCCCAGGGCGATATCGGGGGCATGCCCCAGGACAATATGAAAGCCGGGCTGAGGCGACACCGGCATGGGGTGCCCCAACACCGGCGCACGGCTGTCGTCGATGTGGAGCATGGTCACGGTCACGGCGCCCAGAGACACCACCGTGGTCTCCTCCTCCGCGCGGACGACCGTTCCCTCAAAAATGCTCTTCCAAGCGTTAGGATCCACATCTCCATGGACCGCCAGCGCACCCTGGCGTGGATGAAGGCGTAACATCTGCCTCCGCAATTTCTCCGCCTGCTCCGCCCAGATCCGCTTGGGGGCCTGCACATAGTCCCCCGCAAAGAGCACCAGATCCGCATCTTCCGCCAGGATCCTATCAAAAACCTGCGTCTCCCAGGGCCCCACATTGTCGGTCTGGATGTCCGCCACCAGAAGGACCCGATAGGGCAGGCCCGGAACCACCACATGCCTCAGCTCCAGCCAGCGCGGCTCTACAAAAAAGGCATCCAGGGAGATCGCGGTCAGAATTACCGCTCCAGTCCCGACGAAGGCCCGACCGCGCCCCCGCTCCAAGAGCGCCAGGCCCCCCAAAAGAACTGGCAAAACTGCAAAAAGTGCCCAACAGAGCGACTGCATCCAGCCGAAGTAGTCCGAGTTCCCCAGCTTCATCGCCAGGACTGCAACCACCAAGGCCACCACCATCCAGACGGCGGCCCAGGTCCACCAGCCCGCACGGGTGGGCGGAGAACGCCGAAAAAACCAGAGAATGGCCAGGCTGAAGGGAAGCAGAAGAAGAAGGGTTGTGGCCGCGATCATGCAGCCCTATAGCCGGTTGTCATCGCCGGGGATCCCCCTCCTCCAAGCTGCCCCTTTTGCTGCACAAAAGCTGCACAAGCCAGGTTTGCCCCCATGCCGAGATGCTATTGACAGGTCAATAGAGAAAGGGAAAAATGGCACGACGTTCGGGAGGATAGTCGAGGAACTTCTCCAGATACCAACGATGGTGGGTGCGGGCGCGCGGCACGAGGTTGGCGGCCGTCCAGATCACAAACACCAGGGCCCCGGGGGACCAGGTCAGCAGTGCAAAACCCGCCCACTCCAGCAGCTCGCCAAAATAGTTGGGACAGGAAATGTACTTGTACAAACCACCCTGCGGGATCTTGTAGCCCGTCTCTCCCGGCTTCCGAAGGGAGAAGAGGATGTGGTCCGACTGCTGGTTGACAAAATAGCCAAAAGCAAAGAGGAGGCAACCCAGCATAAAACGGGGATCCAGAAGCCACTCGGATCCCCGGATCGGTCCCAGCACATAGAGCCAGTGCGCATTGATCCAGGCGTTGAAGCAGTTAAAAACAACCGCCATGGCCACAATCGACAGGGGCATCCGCGTCTGCCCCCCGCGAAGACGGAAGGGAAAAACAAAAGCCCGGTGCAGGTAGTGCGCCTGCCATAGGGCCAGAAAAACCAGTCCGGGCGCTGAAAAACCACGACTCTCCTCCCCCGTCCACCACAAGGCCGCGAACAACAGCGGCGAAGGAGCCTCCATCAGCACCCAGCCTGCGGTGGCACTCAGCGTGGGCCCCCAGCCCGGCCGCCCATGACGCCCATAGGCCGCGCTGACAAAAAACAGGCTGATAAAGCTGAGCAGGGCGCTGACCAGCATTCCTGCGAGGACGATGTGGTAGAGATCCAGGTCGGACATGCGGAGGACTATGCGGGGGGCGGGGGTGGGGCAAGGAGCTCGCTCACACCCGCCTGATCCCCGCGTTATCCCCCTCCCATGACGCTCCTCCTCCTCCTGCAAGCGCTGGCGCAGACGGCCCCCGGCGCGTCACCCACCGCAGCTACAGAAACTCTCCCGGACGCTACCGCAGACACCCCCCGTGCCACCCGCTCGCCCGCAGATGTGCCCACCGAGCCACCCTCACCCATCCACGGCTACGTCGATCTCCACATCCACATCGCCGCCCACCTCGCCGTGCCCGTCTACGGCAAGGGCCCCGACGCCCCCATCCCCGACCAACAAAGCGCGAAACACGCGCTCCGCCCGCAGATCTTCACCGAGCAGCTCGCCCAGCCTGGCCCCGCGATCCTGGTCAGCCTCGCCTACGCAAACCCCTTTGCCACCGATTTTGAGAGCCGACGCGCTATGCGCGCCCGCATCGAGCGGCAGCTTGCCTATGTGGACGATTTTGCCGCGCGCCACGCCGATGTTTTTGCCATCGCCCGCTCCCCCGAAGAAGCCCGCGACATCCTGGCGTCGGGTCGCAAAGCGATCGTACATGGAATCGAGGGCGCAACAAAAATTCTTGACGGTGCCGACGATGCCCGCCACTGGGCGGCGCGCGGCGTTGCGGTGATCACCCCGGTCCATCTGGCGGACAATTTTATCGGGGGTGCCTGGTGCCAGGGGGGAAGTCTTTTCCTCTTAAATGTACCTGGCTGCTGGCGGGAGGCGCTGGCTCCGGCACGCCATGGGCTTACAAAAAAGGGGGGCCAGCGGGTCACCGAGCTGGTGGAGGCGGGAATCATTGTCGATCTGGCGCACAGCTCCCACGCTTCTTTTGCGGAGATCCTGCCCATTCTTCGGGATCATCAGGTTGCACCGGTCTACACCCACGCCATCCCTGTGGGGGTCCGCCGGGATCCCATCGCCATGACCGACACCGAATACCGGCAGATCCTGGAGCTTGGCGGCCTGGTAGCGGTCACCTCCAACCGCTCCCACATCCGCCCCAAGCCGGTGCCAGTGGGGCTGCCCCCCGACCACTGCGCCGACTCCCTCGACGACTTCCGCCTTCACTGGGACTATTTTGTTTCCCTCGCACCCCAGGCGGCACTGGCCTGGGGCTCGGACTTTCAGGGAGGGGTGGACCATCCCCGCCCGATCTACGGCCGCGAAGGCTGCCTTCCCCTTCCCGCTGGCGACACCGACAGCTTTGACGTCTTCGGGCTGGCCCACCCCGGCCTCGTGGAGCCGATGTTTACAAAAATGGCGGCCCAGGGAGCCAATCGGGGCCCCCTGGACCGCTCTGCGGAACAATTTTTGCAGATCTGGGCCCGCGCCCGCGCTGCCGCGAAGCCTCAGACGGCCGCGCCTTCGCCCAGCGCCGGATAGTCGGTATAGCCCTTCTCCCCTGCGGTATACAGCGTGCTGTAGTCCGGGGCATTCAGGGGCGCCCCCTCGGCGAGGCGCCGGGGCAGGTCGGGATTGGCCAGGAAGGGCACCCCGAAGGCGATCAGGTCGGACGCCCCGCTCTTCAGCGCGGCCTCAGCACTGTCGGCCTCAAAGCCCCCGTTCAGGATCAGCGTCCCGGGGAAATGCGGGCGCAATACGCCGACAAACAGCTTGGGACCGGCCATCTGCCCCTTCACCGCATCGATCAGGTGGAGGTAGCCCACCCCGCGCGCGGCGAGCGCCGCAGCCGCGGCCGTAAACAGCGCCTCGGGATCGGAGTCCGCCATGCCATTAAAGCTGCTCCCCGGCGACAGACGCACACCGATCCGGGAGAGCGGAAATACCGTTGCGACGGCGTCCACCACCCCCAACAAAAATCGAAGGCGGTTGGGAATGGAACCACCCCAGTCATCGGTGCGATGGTTGGTCCCGTCCCGCAAAAACTGGTCGATCAGGTAGCCGTTGGCGCCGTGGATCTCCACCCCGTCAAAACCTGCGTTCTTCGCCACCTGTGCGGCATGTGCAAAAGTGGTGATCACCCCCGGAATCTCCTCGGCCAAGAGCGCGCGGGGCGTCGCAAAAGGCGCCGGTCCCTGCGCGGTGTAGGTCTGTCCGGGGGCCTGGATCGCCGATGGCGCTACCGGCGCGGCGCCACCGGGCTGGAAGCTCTCGTGGGAGATACGTCCCACATGCCAGAGCTGGGCGTAGATCCTGCCACCCTTCGCATGGACCGCGTCCACCACCCCCTTCCAGCCGGCTTCCTGCTCCGGAGAGTAGATACCCGGTGTGGCCACATAGCCCTGACCCTGCTGCGACACTTGGGTCGCCTCGGTGATCAGCAGCCCACCGGAGGCCCGCTGCGCATAGTAAGTGGCCATCAGCGGGGTGGCGACGTGCTCGGGCGCCCGGGAGCGGGTCATGGGCGCCAAAAGAATCCGGTTGGGAAGCTCAAGATCGCCAAGGGTGTAGGGGCTGTGCAGCAGCGACATCGGGGACTCCAGGAGGTCGGGAGAACGCACTTCCGAAATGGAAGTAGCTTCAGGAATGGAAGTATAGTCCCCGGACGCTTCCAGACAAGAAGCTACTATCAAAAAAGAAGCGATCCAAAAAAAT
>CAITDR010000066.1 GCA_903891165.1 uncultured Pseudomonadota bacterium | reverse complement strand
CTGCTGGAGCTGTTGGGCCATGGGCAGGCCATGGGCGAGGGGCGCTCGCTGGTGCCGCTGCTGCGTGGCGAAAATCTTCCTCCCAAGCTGATTGTGGCCGAGCTGGAGGAGCGGATCCTGATCCTGCGCAGCCCCCGGTGGACCTACATCCAGAACCCCGACAATTACGCTCCTCCCCTGGTTTCTCCGCTGGAGCTACGGACGGGGGGTATGGGTCCAGAGGGCAACGCCTATGCCCTTCCGCGCTACGGGCTCTACGATCGGAGCCAGGATCGCTACGAGCAGGTGAACCTCGCCGAAAAAGAGAAGTCGGCCCTGCGGGAGATGCAGGGACTCGCCGGTCTGTGGGCGCAGGAGCATGGCTGGCCGCAGGGGCAGAGGGCGGAAGTGGACCCCGACCTGCGCGCAAAAATGGAGGTTTTGGGCTACTGGTTTTCAGAGCCCAGTGGCACCAATACGCCGGGCAACCTTCCTGCGGTCACGTCGCCCTGAAGAGCGCGAAGGCAGTCCGCATCCGGACGTTGTCCGGCGCTGCTCCAGCCCAAAGCCGCGCGGGCGCTCCGCTGGGCTTCGGGCATCTCCAAAAAGGGGACCCGCCAGGAAGAAGCAGGAGAAAGGTAGGACGGAAGGATTCCGGTCACCAGCAGAATCAGGACAGCAAGCGAGATCAAGTCCCGACGACCTCCTCCTCCTCCCCCCGCCGTCTGCCAGGCCAGCCCCAAAAGCAGAGGCAGAAAAGGCAGCCCCACCGCCAAAAAACGCTCCGCCGGCTCCATCCGCGCTGCCGAAAAGAAGGCCAGGGCAAAGGGCAGGACCGGCAGAAACCTCGGCAGCTTCTCCCGCCAGTCCCGGCGTAGACCCAACAGCGCCAGTCCCGACGCCACCCCCATCAGCGGCCACCAGGGATCCACCTGGTTCTGGCGGAGTTTTTGCTGGAACTCTCCCTGGGGCACCGTCACCTGTGCCTGCTTTGCGAGGATATAGAAGGTCTGTGGAATGCGGAGCGGGTTGGAATAACCCCAACGAAAGCCGGTATAGCCGGAGTGACCCGCATCCACGATCACGCCGTTGGTCTTCAACATCAGGGCGGTCTGCCCCTCCAGGGGAAGGGTAGGCCCATAGAACATTTTCCCGAGGAACCAGGCCAGGATCAGGGGCGTCCCGATCGCCGCCGCCTTCAGACTACGCCCCGATGGACTCCGCGAGGCCGCCGCCAGCAGCAGGACCAGCCCGGGAAGGGCCCATAAGAGCCCCCGGGCATCGATCAAAAGGCAAAGCGCCACCCCCACACTCCCCCAAAAAAGCCCCTTCAGGCTCCCCAAACGCCAGGCCAGCACCGGCAGAACGCTCCCCAGAACCAGCCCCGCCACCACCTCCGGGTAGAAGGAAAGAAGGCGCGGCAAAAGTGCCAGCGGAGCCACTGCTCCAACAAAAATTACCGTCGTAAGACCCAGAGACCAGCCCCGGATCGCCAGCCCCCAGAGGTAGAGCCCCGCCATCAGACCCATACTGCTGAAGAGTGCCCCGAGCGCCAACCCATCCAGCACCCCAAAAAATTTCGCAAAAAAAGCGGGTAAAAGCCCCGCACCCACCGATCGCAAAATGTACCAGTTGCCCAGGCCCCCCTCGCGAAGTGACGCCACCGACATACAATAGGCCTGAAAATCCGCCGACGTCCAACCCGGAAGGTAGAAGCGGCTGAACCAGGCCAAGAGCGCCAGACCGCCCAGGAGGCCCACCGGCAGGGCCAGGAGCAATTCCCACCGTCGCAGCGGCCCCTGCACTTCCGCCGCCCCAGAGGGCAGCAGACGCGGCAGAAAGGCCAGAAGAAGGGGAAGCAGCGCCATCCCGGCCCTCTATCCCCTTGGGCGACGGGACGGCGCCGGAAGAGCGGGATTGGCGCCTGGAAGCCGAGCGGCGTGATAAGCGCAGAGAATGTGGCTGCTGATGGCCTGCACAAGCTCCGAGCTGACCCTGGACGGCATCGACGACTACCGAGCGGTAGAGCTTCACGACGTGGATGGCCCCGCCATCACCTTGGAAGCCTGGATCTACCCGGAAGAAGGCGGAGCCCCCCGGCAGAACATCCTGGCCCGACGCGACCCCAAAGAAGGCAACGACGCCTTCACCTTTCGGCTCCGGCAGGACTGGGGCGGCGTTTTGGAGCTGGGCCTCGCCGCGCAGGGCGGCACCTGGGGCACCTTCGGAAAAATCAAGGTTCCCCGGTCCCAATGGAGCTTCGTGACGGTCACCCACGACCGCCAGAGCCGACAGGTCTGCTTTTTTGTAAATGCGCAGGCCGATCGCTGCGACCAGAGCCCCATCCCCCCCGGAAAAGGAGAGCTTCCCACCTGGATCGGCGGCGACCCCCTGCACGGCCCCAACGCCAGACCCTTCAAGGGCAAGATCAAGGGCGTGCGGGTGTGGACGAGTCTGCGGACAGCGGCGGAGATCCAGGCGGATATGGCAGGGGGGAAGGGGGGGATGGGGCTTTTGTAGGGGGCAGGTGGAGATAAGCCTGCTTTTCTCAATATCGTGAAAGGCGCGTGCGGCCAAAGCGCCGCAGGCGCCTTCGGGGCGGCTCCTGCGCCCATTCTGTGCTATGATCTCCTCCATGCACCCCCTCTACGCCCCGCAAAACCGCCCCCGCCCGGTGGTCTACCCGGACAGCGACGGAAAACCGATGTCCGACAACACCTTGCAATACGAGTGGATCGTCACCATCAAAGGTGGCTTGGACGCGGCACTCCCAGACTTTGTCGCCGGAGATCTGCTCTGGTACCCGGTCGAGGGAAAACCCGATATCCGCGCCGCACCCGATGTGCTGGTCGCCCTGGGCCGCCCCAAGGGCTATCGTGGCTCCTACAAGCAGTGGGAAGAAGGAGGCATCGCGCCGCAGGTGGTTTTTGAGATTCTATCACCTGGCAATCGCTACGCGGAAATGGTGAAGAAGTTGGGCTTCTACCAGCACCACCAGGTCCAGGAATACTACGTCTACGATCCCGACGACAACGAGCTTTTCGGCTACCAGCGGCAGGGGAACCGCCTGGACCCGATCGAGGTGCTGGACGGTTGGGTTAGCCCGCTGTTGGGCATCCGCTTTCAGACTTCGGGGGACAAACTCCAGATTTTCCATGCCGACGGCAAGCCCTTTTTGACTTTTACGGAGCTGACCGCCCGGGCCGACCGCGAGAGCCAACGGGCAGATGAGGCGCTGGTAGAAGCCGAGGCGGAGCGGCGCCAAGCCGAAGCGGAGCGCCAGCGGGCCGAAGCGGAGCGGCAGCGGGCCGAAGCGGAGCGGCAGCGGGCGGACGAAAATGCTGCTCGCGCGGCCGCACTGGAAAGACGTCTGCGGGCATTGGGCCTGGATCCCGAGGGCTGAGGTCCGGACTTTTTCAACTCTGTCGACGTCGATAGAGTTGAAAAAGTCGGCCTTTTTGTGCGGAGTGAGTCCGTGTTGGCTACGGGCTGTTCCGATTCAGAACAGGAAAACTGCAAACCTGTGTACGCCCGGTGAGCCGTACTCTGTGTGGCGAGGAGGCATGGAAGGTGCATCCAGGGTAGCCCCCCTCCGTCCCCTCTGCCTTTCTCTGTGACTCTGTGCCTCTGTGTGAGACCTGCCTTTCCTCGGAAACGAGGAGGAAGAAGCCGGAATTCTCACACAGAGTCACAGAGGAGAGGGGGAGAGAGCAAAAAGGCGGGGCTTCGCCGAATTGTACACTAAAGATAAAGGGCAGCTTGTCTTCTCCCCAGGGTCCACCGGGAAGAACGATATCGCCCTCCAGACGGATGCCGGTGGCGTAGCGTCGGGCCTGGGCCAGGGCACTCATGACGTCCGCGGAGATCTTCTTCGCCTCCACCACCGCCAACAGGGTCGGGCCCGCAAAAAGGGCGTAGTCCGCCGGACCTGAGCGGGTGGGCCACTCGGCGATGGCGAGGTTGCGGCCCTTGACCGGTCGAGAGCCACGGGCATAGCGGATCGAAGAAGAGTCCGCTTCCCAGGCGGCTTCGCGGAGCTGGGCATCAATCAGGGCGCGGGTGGCCTGCTCATCCAGCTCTACCCGGCGGTTGGCCGACTGGACATTGCGGATCAGGAGCTCCCGATTTTCGGGGGAGGAGGAGGCGGAGGCACAAAGGGTCCGGGTTTGAACTGGGAAAGCCCGAAGCTGCGGTGAAACCACACTGCCAGCTCGCGGGCGATGCGAAGCAATTTCAGGGCTTCGGCGTGGGTATAGCTGCGGGCGGGGCGATCGGGGCCGGAAACATGGACCGCATCGTTGCCGGCCTCGCGGAGGCTGCGGAAAAGGGAGAAAATCTGCGGATCCAGGAGGTTCCGGTCGCGGAGGCGGCCAAGAAGAAGGGCCAGATCCTCCCGATCCTGGAGGTAGACCCCGCCATAGGCGGCCGCCTGTTTGGCCAGAGCTTCGGCAAAAGTGCGGAGCTGCACCACGCACAGGCGGGGATGGGACCGGAAAAGCCCCTCCGCCTCCGCCGCGTAGTGTACCAGCACCGCATCATGATCCGCCAGGAAGGCAAAGTTCACAGACATGGTTGTAGGGTACTACATCGTAAGCGGGGAGACAAGGCGGGGCGCCGGGAGATTGACGGCTTGGCGCAGCCCCCCGGAGCCTTCGAATAGACGCCAGATCCGCCCGGTTCAACCGGCCACCCAAGATGCCAGATCGCCGCTTCCTCCTCCACTTTTCCCCTTCTGCCTCTGGACTTTTTCAACTCTGTCGACGTCGATAGAGTTGAAAAAGTGAGGGATCGGAGGGCCAGAGCCCAGGCTTAATTTGCCATCAACGCCACCAGATCCGCAGGATCGATCTCCGCTTCTCGCAGGATACTTCTGAGCGTACCCCGGTCGATCTCTTTGTGCATCGGCACCGTAATCGGGGTTCTACCTGGACAGGTCAGGCGCACGTGGCTGCCCCGCTGGCGCACCTGGACGTAGCCCACCTGCTCCAGAAGCTGGATCAACGCCGCACCGGAAAGGACGGGGAGGGGCGGCATCAGCTGGCCAGCGCGATCTCTACGGCGTCCCATTCCTCAGCAGGCTGCGTGTCCTCCAGGCAAAGCTGAATGGCTTCCGCGATGTTCTGGAGGGCCTCTTCCCGGCTACGGCCTTGGGAAATACAGCCAGGGAGCGCTGGACAACTCACGACGAACCAGCCGTCCTCCCCGCTGCGGATGATCACTGGAAAGCGCTTCATCGGTACACTCCCTGAGGAGTATAATCGCAGGATCCGGGTGGATGCTACTCCAAATACGTATACCCCTCCATCCCCTGCTGGTAGGCATCCACCAACATCCTCGCACTCTCGACGGTCATCCGCCCGTCCTTCATCGCCCGCTCGGCGGCCCGCCGCACCAACTTCACCAGGTCTCCCTTGGTGTATTGTACGTAGCGCAGCACGTCGGAGACGGTGTCTCCCTCGATCACGTGATCGATGGAGTAGTTTCCTTCGTCGTCCAACGAGATGTGTACGGCGTTGGTGTCCCCGAAAAGATTATGGAGATCGCCGAGAATTTCTTGATAGGCGCCGACGAGGAAGACCCCGAGGATGTACTCCTGCCCGTTGGGTTCGTGCAGCTCCAGCACGTCTTTTACGTCGCGTAGATCGATAAAGTGGTCGATCTTCCCGTCGGAATCACAGGTGATGTCCGCCAAAATGGCGCGCCGGGTGGGCTGCTCGTTCAGCCGATGGACGGGCATGATGGGGAAAAGCTGGTCGATGGCCCACGAGTCGGGCGCGGACTGGAAAACCGAGAAGTTGCAGAAGTAGTAGTCGGCGAGTGCCTTTTCCAGCCCTTCCAGCTCGTCCGGTACGTAGCTCTGCGACCGCACAATGTTCAGGATCTTCTGGCATACTTCCCAGAAGAGCTGCTCTCCCCGCGCCCGCTGCTCCAGGGTCAGCAGACCCAGGTTGAAGCGGTTCAAGATGTCCTCTTTGGAGGACAGGGCGTCGTGAAAGGCTTCCTGGTAGTTTTTCCGGCCGATGCCGTCCAGGATCTCTTTCAGCTCCTGGATCACGTCGGGATCTTCTTCGGTGACCACGCTGGGAAAATCGGGCTTGAAGTCCGTGGTTCCCAGCACGTTGAACACCAGCACCGAGTGGTGTGCGGCGGTGGCTCGACCAGACTCGGTGATGATGGTGGGATGGGGCACCGAGGCTTCGTTGCAGGCTTCGGCCACAAAACCGACCACGTCCGCCGCATATTCGTCGATGGTGTAGTTGATCGAGGACTCGAAGTTAGTCCGACTTCCGTCGTAGTCCACGCCGAGACCACCGCCTACGTCAAAATAGGCCATCGGCGCGCCTAATTTGTACAATTCGGTGAAGATCCGCGTCGCCTCACGCAGGGCGTTCTTCATGGAGCGGATCGCGCTGATCTGCGATCCGATGTGGAAGTGCAACATCTGCAGGCAGTCCAGCATGTTCCGGCTTCGGAGGTATTCCACCCCCTGCACCATCTCGCCCACGGTCAGCCCGAACTTCGCCCGGTCCCCCGCGGAGGATTCCCACTTCCCAGAGCCCTTGGAGGCCAGCTTGGCGCGCACCCCGATGGTGGGCCGTACCCCGTGCTTCTCCGAAAGATCGGCGATCAACTTGAACTCGGTGAATTTCTCCACCACCAACAGCGGCCGCCGCCCCAATTTCTGTGCGAGCAGCGCGGTTTCGATAAATTCCTGGTCCTTGTAGCCGTTGCAGACGATCAGCGCGTCGGGATCGTTCAGAAGGGCAAGGACAATCAGCAATTCCGGCTTGGAACCCGCCTCCAGTCCCAGGTGGTAGGGCTCGGAGAACTCCACCAATTGCTCCAGCAGGTGCCGCTGCTGGTTCACCTTGATCGGGTACACCCCCCGAAAGACCCCCTGGTACTCATAGCTGTCGATCGCCTTCTCAAAGGCGTTGGCCAGCGTCTTGATGCGGTGGTGTAGAATATCCGTAAAACGCAGCAGGATGGGCAGCTGGATGCCGCGGGCCTGCAGGTCGTCGATGAGCAGCTTCATGTCGAAGCCGCCGTTTCTCGGGCCGGAGGGGGTAACCTCTACGTTCCCCGCCTCGTTGATCTTAAAAAAGTCACGGCCCCAGTTACGAACATTGTACAGCTCGGCGCTGTCCTGAGTGGTCCACCCCCGCATATAGCCTCCTGGCCGGTACCGGCACGCGCGGCACCTTTACCACAGGCGGGGCTGGATCGCACCCTTTGACACCAATCAGTCGCAATTCACGTAGGGGTTGTAGGTGATCTCCACCACGTCGCCTTCCCCAGGGATATTCACGGAGAAAGTTACGGAGTTGGTGATGGAGTCGTAGGTCCAGTTCTGGCTGCGCTGGTTGCCGTTCAGGAAGACCTTGATGGTGCTCTCGATGGGTTCCTGGCTTAGATCGAAGGTTTCTTGCGTTACCGACGCATTTGCGAGCACTCCCACGTGGTTGGACCAGGAAGAGCAGATCGACAGGAATTCTCCGTTGGTGGCGGTGGCGGCATCGTCG
>CAITDR010000065.1 GCA_903891165.1 uncultured Pseudomonadota bacterium | reverse complement strand
TCGTGGATCATCAGATCCAGGATCACGTCCACATCCAGGGCACGGGGAGAGGGGGGAGCCAGTCGCTCGCTCTGCAGGTAGCGGATTCCGGGTGGCAATAGCGAGATCACCGGGTTGTAGCGCTCGATATGGCCCACCATCAGGCGGGGATGGCGAGCAAGCGCCGCGGCCTCTGCGGGATTGGCCGCCAGCGGCTTTTCGATCAGGCAGGGGATTCCAGCCTCAAGCAGCGGTTGGGCAACGCTCAGGTGTAGTGCAGTGGGAACGGCGATCACCGCTGCGTCGGGACGATCTGTGGGCGGATCATCCCCGAGCAGGGGGTCGATAATAGAGAGAGAAACACCCAGATCCTGCAGGTGCCGGGCGTGGTGTCTCCCCATCTGGCCATGCCCGTAGAGGTGGACCCGCATGTTACTCCGAGGCCGCGTCGGTCCCCGCCGATCGGCAGGTTCCCCGCTGCGATCCTGCAATAAACTCGACCAGCTCTACTACCTCGGGCACGTCGCTGTAGACCTCGCGCACCTGCTCCAGCGCGATCCGCATCGGCAGCCCCTGGTGGTACAGCTCCCGATACGCGGCCTTCAAGGCCTGGATTCCCGCCAACTTCATGCCTGCGCGACGGAGGCCCACGATGTTCAGCCCGTACAGCCGTGCCCGATCCCCTTGGGCGATGCAGAAAGGAGGGACATCCTGAACAACCATGCCACCGCCGCTCACCATGGCGCAGCGCCCGACACGGGTGTACTGGTGCACCCCCACAAAGCCCGACAGAATGGCGCGGTCCTGTACATGCACATGGCCTGCGATGGCCGCATAGTTCGCGAAGATACAGTGGTTTCCGACCTGGCAGTCGTGGGCCACATGCGACCCCGCCATGAACAGGTTGTCGTCGCCGATACGGGTTAGTCCGCCTCCACCCTGGGTTCCGCGCGACAGGGTCACATGCTCGCGGATGATGTTCCGCGCGCCCAGCTCCAGGCGGGTGGGCTCCCCCCGATACTTGAGATCCTGCGGGTCTCCCCCAAGCGCAGCGCCCGCGTAGATTTTTGTTTCTTCGCCGATGATCGTGGGCCCGGTGATGACCACATGGGGGCCGACGATCACACGATCCCGCAGCACCACATCCGCACCGATCACGGAAAAGGGGCCGATCTCCACATCTGTTCCGATCTCCGCCTTCGGATCCACCACCGCAGTGGCATGGATTCCCGACAAGAATGCTCCCCTGGGGCTGCCGCCCCGCTGCGCCCATCGGGTTACCCCAATCCGGCGCCGTCCGCACCCGGAAAAGTCATGTCTCTCGTCAATCGCCTTCGTGCCGCCCTGCGCCCCGTTCCGCCGCCCGCTCCGGAGGAGCGTCCGGCTCCGCAGCGCCCATCGCCACCCAAAGGTGCACGTAGCCACGTGATCCTCATTCTGGATTCATGTCGCTTTGACAGTTTTTTGGAGGCAAAACCCAAAAATATGATGCGCTTGGGTGAGCTAGAGCGCCGCTACAGCTATGCCACCTGGACCGCTCCCTCTCACTACAACCTGCTCATCGGGCTGCTGCCTCATCCCTCTCCAACGCAGGTCTACGCATCGGAATACTACAAAGACGATTTTTTGAAGTTCCGGGAGCGGCTGAACTTCGACCTGGATTTTGGCAAGATGGTGCCCGGGCTGTGGCTGCCACAATATCTGCGCGACGTGCAGGGCTACCACACGAGCATGTACGTCTCCATGCCGGTGCTCAACCCCTCCACCCCGATCAACCGGGGTTTTGACCGCTACCAGCTGATGCCCAAACACAACGATCTCCGGCCGATGATCCGCCAGATGCGCTTTTATCAGGATCGTCCGGGCTTCTACGTGCTCAATACCGGCGAAACACACTATCCCTATGCGACGCCGGACGAAGCCGAAAACGACTACCCGCGTATCCATGGGGTCAACGGTGTCTTCAAACACTTAGACGATCACCTCCGGGCGGGCAGGCTGATCCACGACAAAGATCGATGGTTTGACGAAGCAAAGATGGAAGAGCTGCGCCAGCGCCAGATTCAGGCGGTGCGCTGGGTGGACGGGGTGATCGAGGAGCTCTACGATCTGGTTCCCGACAACACCTGGATCACCATCACCGGCGATCATGGCGACCTTTTTGGCGAAGGAGGCTACTTCGGGCACGGTCCCATCAACCATGAAAAGGTGATGGAGGTGCCTTTTGTGGAGGGGAGGCTGAAGTAGGGCTCAGCCCTTCAGCCGCGCCACCTCTTCCTCCAACCTCCGAATCCGCTCCAATAACTCCGGCAGACGATGGATCTGCGCGGCCATCTGTAGCCACTGATCATGCTCTAACGCCGGATAGCCAGTGCGGCGGGCAGCCTCGGGCGTAGAGGTGGTGAGCATGGATCCGGCCCCCACCTGACTTCGGTCGCCCACCTCCAAGTGCCCCAAAACCAGGCTGTGCGCGGCCAGGGTGACGCCGGTGCCCAGACGGGTAGAGCCGGCCACGGCCGATCCGGAGACCAGGGTGCAGTGGGGACCCACCTGCACGCCGTGGCCCACCTGCACCAGATTGTCCAGCTTGGAACCGGAACCGATACGGGTTTCGCCCATGGCCGCCCGGTCCACGCAGCTATTGGCGCCGATCTCCACGTCGTCTTCCACTACCGCTCGGCCGGTCTGCGGAATCT
>CAITDR010000064.1 GCA_903891165.1 uncultured Pseudomonadota bacterium | reverse complement strand
CAGAGACGGGCATTAACCGGCACCCAGAGGATGCCTGCACGTCGCAGCTTTACATCGCTGGCATCCAGGCTCAGCTCCTGTGGACGGGTCTGGAGCAGAAGCAGCTCTTCCGCCGCACGCAGCTTCAGAATATCGGCATCCAAAGTTCCCTCCAACTCAAATAGCTCCCGACGAATTTCTGCCAGCTCTCCGTCGATCTCCGCCACCTTCCCCGTCGCATCGCTGACCCGCTGGCGATGGTCGGCCAACCGACCGGCCGTGGTGCTCAGGTGGCGCCGCCGCCCCGTAAACCAGCCCAGCAACGTCTCCCCCGCGTTAATCAGCTCCTGAGTCTGCCGTGCCGACCGCTCGCTCTCCTGTTTGGCCCGCTGGCCTTCCAACTTCCGGACCCGCTCCTCCAGGCGGTCCACTTCCTTCCTAATCTTTTCGTGCATCCCAGCGGTGGCCGTGTCGATACGGGTCTCCACCATGGCCCGGCAGCGCTGCCGAAAGGTTTCTTCGTTTTCACCTGCATGACTGTTTAGCTTCAAGGGAGCATTTACCCAAAAGCAACTACTCTCGGTGGCGATGACCTGCTCCACCACCTGCTGCACCAGCCGCTCGACCTCCTCCGCCTCATCCACCCAGGTCGGAAGCGGATCGGCCTTGTAGTCGGGCGGCACCTGCTCCAGCAGATCTTCCGCCTCCAACGGCAGATAGAGCGGTGCAAAGGGCAGCTCGTCCTCCAGGGGGAAGTACAGCCGGTTTTCCTGCCGCTCCTCCAAAAAGCCGGCGCGCCGCTCGTCAAAACGCAGGCTCAACTGGACGAGCAAGCCCGGCCGCAGCCGTCGTCCCTGCGCAGGTCCTTCGGGTGTAAATGCACCTTCAAAACGGGCGGAGAAGACGACGCGAGGATCCAACAACCATTCTTTTATTTTTTTTTGTGCGGCGCGGGGCGCCTCATTCGGAGCCGCTCCGCCTTTGGCGGGCGGGGCAGCCGTTTGTGTGCTCGGGCGGGGCGGCGGGGCCGCCCCAATTAAATTGTCCCGCTGGGAAAGGGCACGGAGCTGGACGCGGGTGAGGGGGCCGGAGAGGGTGGTGCGGGTCCAGCGGACGTCGAAGAGGGCGGGGGGGCTTCCAGATTGGTAGAGGAGGAAGCGGCGGGGTTGGAGGCTGTCGAGGAGCTGGTCAACGGTTGACCGGTCAAGGCCTGCGGTGGAGAGGCCTTCGGCAACACGGTCGCGGTCGTTGCGGGTCTGGAGGCGGCCGAGGAGCCAGGTGCCGGTGTTGGAGAGGGCTTTGTAGTCCAGATCCACCGGGTTCTGGGTGGCGAGGACCACACCGATGCCCACCGCGCGGGCCTGCTTCAGAAGAGTGAGGAGTGGGCGCTTGGACGGCGGATTTTTGGGGTGAGGGGGCAGATAGCCCCAGACCTCATCAAAAAAGAGGAGGCCGCGGAGCTTGCTGCTGCCCGGCAAAGAGCGGGTCCAGAGGGCGACACGCTCCAGGAGGAGGCCCACAAAAAACTGGCGTTCTACTTCGGAGAGGTGGGCGAGGGTGTAGATATGGACCGGGGTGCGGCCGGGCTGGGGGGCAAAAAGGCGCTCGGGGTCCAGGGAGCTGCCCTGGCTCCAGGCGGCAAAAGCCGGGCTGACCATCACAGCGTTCAATTTTCGGGCCAGCTCAAAGCGGTCGTCGGGCGGGTAGAAGCGATCGGTGGGAAAAACGCCAACTTTGGCAAAGGGCGGATCCAACAGCAGGGCAACAAGCTGCTCCAGGTCGGGATCGTCGCCACGCGCCCATGCCTCCGACAGGATGCGGGAAAGTACGACATGGGAGGGAGAACGTACTGGATCCGCCTCCTCCCCCGCTAATCCGAGGAGCGCCGACACCGTACCGGTGACACGCTCGCGGCGGGTCTCCTCGTCCTCCTCTTCCACCGGACGACGCAGTGCCGCCAAGACATCCACCCCCAAGGCCGCGTTGGAGCCGGGTGTGTAGATATGGAGGTCAGCCTTGGCTTTCCAGGCAGCGATGTCGGGAGGCTTGATGCCCCAGGCTGCCTGACCCGCCAACCAAGCCGCTGCCCCCTCTACCGGCGGCTCGGTGAGCGCGAGGTTGGTGAGATCCCCTTTGGGATCGATGGCGACCACCGGAACCCCGGCCAGGACCAGCTCTTCCAGCAAAGCAATACACAGGCCGGTTTTACCCGAGCCGGTCATCCCCACACAGACGCCGTGGGTGACCAGGCTCTCCGTCGCCACCTCGACCCGGGCGCCCCCTGCCACCGCCTTTCCCAGCCAGAGCTTGTTCATCCCGGCGACTTAACCGGCTTCGGCTCCAAGAAGGCGCTCCACCCAGGGGGGAGGGGGCAGCAACGGCCGCTCTTCAGGGAAGAAGCCAAGCTTTTCGGCAGCTTCTCCAAATGCGATCACCGTTGACGCGTCAAGACGTTTGCCCTGCTGCCAGGGGCGATCCCGACCGCTGGCCAGGGCCACCAGCGGCTCGATCACGCAGGCATAGACCGAGTGGCGCCCATAGCCCGCGACCATGTGGACGATCTGTCCCCATCCATCGCGACGCCATCCCGTTGGGAGCGCCAACGATTCTCCTTTTAAGACCCGAACTCCCGGGGGAGCTGGACCGGTCAGGGAGCGGGGCAGGGCCACGTCGATCAGCGTCGTCCCCGGCGCGAGCTGCGCGGGAGCGAGGACGGATCCGGTGGTATGGCAGCCCACCACCAAGCGGAAGGGGTGCAGATCGGCAGGGTCAGGGCTGACTTCTATCCCTTGACGCCGCAAGACTTCCACCACCGCCTTGCCGACGGTACCCTTGCCCCCCAACACCGCGACTGGTCCGGTAGCGAGACGCCGCGCCAGCGTGGAGGCGGCCCAGGCCGTGGCGGCATTGCCTGTGGTCACCGGCAGTCCACATGCGGCCTCCAAAGCTGTCCCTCGGCCGGCCACCACGGCAAACACCCCGCCAAGGCCCACAAAGGAGACCGGCGCGGCAAGCTGTACCGCCCGCTCCATTCCCCGCAGTGCCCGCTCCTGATCTTCCAGAATCTGTGCAGGCAGGAGCGGAACGCCAACAAAAATTCCTTCCACATCCCCCAGACCCACCCGACCGTAGACACCCACATCATCCAGGTCCGTGCCATCCCGTTTTCCCAGGACGATCGCAGGCTTTGCGGTGCGCAGCCCCCCCAGGCGCTTCGCCAGAGGAACCAGGGGGTGCACCACAAAGGCAAAACGCTTCATATGGTGGCTTTGGCCTTGTCCGCCTGCAGCTTGACCACCACGTTGTAGAAGGTCGCAACGCGGAAGAGGCTGGCAACCTCGGAAACCTTGAGGCCGGCACGGAATTCTTCGGGCGGCACCTCCGGCATATGGGCGGCCAGGCGCTCCAGAGCCGCGGCGGTGAGTACCCCGTTCACTTCGTAGCTCT